>JANPES010000038.1:0-4711 GCA_031423035.1 Cyclobacteriaceae bacterium
GGGGCAACCGTCATCACGGGTGACATCGGCCTGAGTCCAGGCAGCTCAATTGGAGGATTTCCTCCCGGTGTTCTAAATGGAACCCAGCACATCAATGATGCCACAGCCAATCAGGCGAAGGTTGATTTGACTGCAGCCTACAACAATGCAGCCGGTCGGACCAGCACGGACATTGTGACGTTATCAGGTAATATCGGTGGCCTTACTCTCACTCCTGGCCTCTATAAGTCAACTTCCTCACTGGCCATTTCATCCGGTGACCTGACTTTTGATGCCAAGGGAAATTCAACTGCCATGTTTATCATTCAGATCGCGTCCTCCCTTACGACTACTTCAGGCCGCAAGGTTATTCTGAGTGGAGGGGCGTTGGCTTCCAACATTTATTGGCAAGTCGGAAGTTCAGCCACGTTTGGCACTACTTCGGTTTTTAAGGGTACGGTCATGGCCATGCAATCCATCACGTTTAACACAGGTGCCACCCTTGACGGCAAGGCAATGGCCAGAACGGGAGCAATAACGATGGCGGGCAATACGATCGTCAAACAATAATTCGAAATGTTTTTAAGAGGGACTGCCTTTACCTGGCAGTCTCTTTTTTTATACGTTCACCTAAAAACTGCATGCACTGGAAATGGATTTAACCGCAAAGAGATCGCAAAGAAATTCACGCAAAGTTAATTCTGATACTTGCATTCTTGGCATGATTATTTTAAAGGAAAATACATTATGATACATGTTTATAGACAGATAGAGAAGGGCTTTGAGTGGCTGACTTCAATTGCCATCAGGATACTTGGCAATTCCATAACGTTTATCTTCGCCCTGGTGCTTGTCATATTTTGGCTAACGAACAAGCTATTTTTCGAACAGGATCAAAACGATAAAATTGGGGATATCATTCAAGGTATTACTTTCCTAAGCCTCTTTATCATTCAGAAATCCTTCATGCGGTTTTCCGCATTACTCCATGTAAAGGTAAACGAACTGGTGGCATCTCACGAGCCGGCCAGCAATGCGGTGATCGGTATGGCCAGTAAAACGGACCACGAGATAATGGAATTGTTGGACGGATACTCCCAATTGGCTGAAAAGAAGAAGGATGAAGAAGGTGCAGGGACTGATCCAAAACCGGTGTGAGAAATCCAAATCCAGCCACACAGGCTGACGACTTGACGCGTTTCTCTGGCGTACCCTAAATGATTGCTGCCCCTTCACAAAGTAAAGGGTGGCCTCTACAAAAAAATAACGATCCGGGAATCTTAAGGATTTACATTCAAGTCCAAATAGACGTTTTATGAAAACGATTGCCCTTATTTTACTCTGCTCTTTCAGTCTGGTGGCGCAGGATCCGAAACCTGAACGTCCAACAACCGTATCGCCGGAAATGGCTTCTGTCAAAGACAACATCCCCGTGAAGAAGGAAACATTTGGGGCGAAGATGAGCCGGATCAAGGCCGATGGCAATTCAATCGGGGTGTACCTCCGACTGGAGCCGGTTCACGTTCCAAGTGCCGCCAGTGGTGTCACGCTCAGCTACAGACAGCCGATCGATATACCGGGTGAATACATGGATGAATCCTTGATTGCGTCCGGGGCGGAGTTTGTACAAGAACTCAACCAGGCACTCGGCACAACCGATATTGAACTTATTGACATTACTAAAATTCCATATCGCGATGGAAGCGTAGCCGTGCATGTGGATAATTTCTGGGCTACGAAATACAAAGTGGTTTTCTTCTTCAATGTCGATCCGCGATTGGAGACCATACACGACAGTTTTGACGGCACACCAAAATTCAATGCAGTTCTTAATCTCATCAACTCACTTATTGTTATGGAATACATCGGTGGCCCTGCCTCCAAGGATCAGGATATTTTCACAACGGTAAACCAACTGGGTACCTTCCGCTCTCCTGCCTTCGTACACAAAGATGATATCATGGACGTAAGGACTGTTTACGAGAAGACCATCGAAACACTGAATATGCCTGTCCTCGAAAAAATGAGGTTGTCACGCGCCGATGGAGTGAAGAAGTTGGTTGAAAAGAAGCTGAAGCCTTAGAAACAGATGAGGGTGTCCTACACCTGTCAGGTGTTGGACGCCCCTCACGGGGATTCCGGCTGTTTTGAACCCTCATCTTGCTAAAAGACCTAATACGGGATCATGGTAAGCTGGTCGATCAGTGTATTGCTTCCCATGCTTGCGAATTTTTTCCGAAGCGCCTGATATTCCGCATTTGCTTCTCGCGTCTTGGTCCGGGCTGCTGCAGCTGTATAAAAGTCAAGGGCATTGGTTGCGGGGAGACTGATCATCACCATGTTGTTGGGTGCGCCATAGGTCACGGTCATGTATAATGCCGGATAATCTATTCCCATTTTCTTGTCTGCCTCCATCATTTTTTTCCGAGTGGCATTGAATTCGGCCATCATCCCGGTCTTTACCGTGATGAAGTAAACCTTTCTCCAGGGCATCTTGGTGACATCCGCATTGGCGGGAATATTGGACATCTCCTTGTCAACTTTCCATAGTACATCATCGATGCCACCTTCAATATTGTCCAGCATCTTCTGCCCAAGGTTGCCGGGCGTTTTAGAGTATTCTTCAAAGACAGTGCTAAATTCTTCTATGAAAGCTGTAAACTGATCCAAGTTGGCGAAGTAGGTGGCTGCATAAACGCGGCCTGATTCGCCGTTGCCGACCAGCCGGTTTACAGCGGGTATCTGTGTACTCTTGTTGAAATATGGATAAGCATGTTTTACGAAGGCAGTGAGGTCATCGGAGCTTTTCACACGATACTGCCGAAGATTGACATAATCAAAGTTTTGCGCCAGCATGCACGAACAGCCAAGCAGGAGCAGGCCGAGTAGGATGGGAATGGATTTTCTGTTCATAGGGTAGAGGTTTAAAGGTTTAGAATATTCTGAATAGAGATAAGACCAAATTCAATGGACGAACCAATCTATAAGGCAGAAAACCAAACGCAACACCGCAAAACCGTGTGCCCAAGACCTCGAGACGAGTGACTGAGGAAAAAGAACTAATGAATTTAGCATTATTCTGACTGAAATACAAACTGTATGAGGGTGTCCTACACCTTAAGGTGTAGGACACCCTTCTAGCGTATGAAAAGCTGGAAACTTGTAACTTGTAACCTGTCTTCGCAACACCGGCAGGCTTTAGACCTTCAACTTGTAACCTATAACCTCACTCATGCTTCCTACCAAATCCTACGCCGCCCTTAGCTCTACCGAGAGACTCGTCCCATACGCATTTGATCGTCGGGATCCGCGTCCTAGTGATGTGGTGATTGAGATCTTGTATTGTGGTGTCTGCCACAGCGACTTGCACCAGGTCCGTAACGAGTGGGGTGGGGCGATGTATCCGATGGTTCCGGGACACGAGATTGTAGGCAAGGTAACCCGTGTTGGAGAATCTGTAAAGAAATTTAAACCCGGCGATCTTGCAGGCGTAGGCGTACTGGTAGATTCTTGTCGGGTATGCGACAGCTGTCAGAAAAGCCTGGAGAATTATTGTTCTGAAGGAATGACCGAGACCTATAATTCTTATGAGCGAGACGGAAAGGCGCTTACGCAAGGAGGTTATTCCACGCAGATTGTTACGGATGAAAACTATGTGTTTCGTATTTCACCTTCGCTCGACATTAAGGCGGTCGCTCCACTATTATGTGCTGGCATTACAACCTATTCTCCCCTTCGTTACCTGGGTGTAAAACCTGGCATGAAGGTAGGTGTCATTGGACTTGGCGGGTTGGGGCATATGGGATTGAAATTTGCCGTGTCGATGGGGGCGGAAGTAGCGCTGATCAGTTCATCCCCGGGAAAGGAAGCCGATGCCCGGAAGTTCGGGGCTCAGCATTTTGTGCTGTCTACCGACAAAAAGTACATGAACAAATTCAGCAATTACTTTGATGTGCTTTTGAATACAGTCTCGGCCAATCATGAGTACGGCACGTATCTCCGATTGCTGGGCCTGAATGGAACCATGGTCATTGTGGGTTTACCTCCCAAATCTTCGCCACTGGATTCCTTTGCCTTGCTCAAGAACCGCCGGAGCATCCTGGGCTCTGGCATTGGGGGTATCAAAGAGACCCAGGAAATGCTTGACTACTGTGCAGAGAAGAATATTGTATCCGATGTCGAAGTCATTCCCATTCAGCAAATCAATGAAGCATACGAGCGCATGCTGAAGAGCGAGGTGAGGTATCGGTTTGTAATTGATATGAACTCGCTGCGGAAATAGGTATTGGGTTTTGGGTATTAGGCATTGGGTTTTGATGTCTTTTTACACCTATGCTTCGACTCACCTATTACCCAAAACCTAATACTCAACGCCCAACACCCATTTAAGAGCAATTTTAAGGCTTGCCTAAAAATATTTTGATCCAGGCGCAACACAATTCCGGCAAAACGCGTAATATTGATATAATATCATTTCAATATCATAGTTATGAGCAACGAAAAAGTGAATTCTCCGATGTCCGGCTACGTTATGCTGGGCACGGTGACAGTGCTGTTTTTTCTTGGCCTGGGCGGCATGATCGCCTTGCGCAACCCTGCCTTTGCCTGGATGCTGGTGACGTCCTTCCTGCTGATGCCAGGGTTTTTCTTCCTGAACCCGAACACGTCCGTGGTGCTGGCGCTATTCGGTGATTACAAAGGGACGGTAAAGTCCAGCGGATTCTTTTGGGTG
>JANPES010000039.1:0-2737 GCA_031423035.1 Cyclobacteriaceae bacterium
GCCAGAATTTGATACATTTGAAAAGCATCCCAAATGGCCGGAAAATTTCCACACACATTATTCATCATCATTTCGTTTATCCTGCTAGCAGGAGTGGCGACATATTTTTTGCCAAAAGGAGAGTATGAGCGCAAGCTGGACCCATCCACAAACCAGGAAGTGGTTGTTTCCGGTTCATACCACCTGGTGAAAGCCGCACCGCTATCACCATTCGCGATTATTATCGGCATACCCCGTGGAATTGCCGCCGGCGTGGAAGTGATCATAACGATTTTCATGTGTGGTGCATGCTTCTATATCGTAGAAAAAACAGGAGCATTAAAAGAGGGAATTCTCTTCCTGACGAGTCGACTGGCCGGCCGTGAGAATAGCACGCTTGCCTTGATCGGAATATTTTTTCTTACCGGGGGCACACTGGAGGGAATGGAAGAAGAGTTAATCCCATTGACGCTTGTATTGTTGATGCTTGGCCGCCGGCTGGGATACAATGCATTTGTCATGATTTCGGTGAGCTACGGAGCCGCTGTAATTGGATCGTCGTTCAGCCCATTTAACCCATTCGGCGCGCTGTTGGCACAGAAAATTGCCGGTGTTCCGCTGCTCTCTGCAGTGCCATTCATGTTGATTGTCATGGTGGTAGTGTTTACCGTGTGGATGATAATGATCATCCGCTATGGAAACAGAAACCGCATACCTAAGGAGGAGGATTCTGTTGCTGCGCCCGGAACTATTTCCAGAAGGAATGGAGTGATACTTGGGATCGTGGTTCTTGCTTTTGCGCTGTTGATGTACGGTATGATGGCGATGGAGTGGGGATTCAATGAATTGTCTGCCGAATTCTTTGTGGTTGGTGTACTGGCTGGGCTAATTGGTAAACTGGGTGTTAATGGAACATGCACAGCGTATGTGGAAGGGTTTCGTGAAATGACCTTTGCCGCGTTGCTTGTTGGATTCGCCAACAGCATCTCGGTGGTGCTAATGGATGGAAAAATTCTCGACACGATCATCCACTTTCTTTTTATTCCCATGGAGGGCTTGCCACCGAATCTTTCGGCAATAGGCATGATGTTCTCTCAATCTCTGTTGCATGTGTTGGTTCCGGCCTATTCGGGCCAGGCCGCGCTCACCATTCCGATTCTTGCACCGTTGTCGGATTTGATCGGTCTCTCGCGACAGGTATGTGTGTTGGCCTTTCAGTACGGAGCGATCCTCATGAATATAATCAGCCCAACCAATGGGGCCTTGATGGCCATCATCGCGTTGAGCGGGATCTCGTATGATAAATGGTTTGTGTTTGTAGGAAAAAGACTGCTGGTGATTTGGGGATTGGGGGCACTGGCATTGCTGGTCGGAGGGGTTCTTGGGATTTAGGGCCCCACCTTACCTTGCTGTACATTCACCGTGTGAAAATCTCAAATCAGATTCAAAAACTGCTAAACCGGCTTGCCGCTACAATACGGCGGATCAAGTTCGTCCGCACGGAAATCTGCCCAGTATGACGCAAGGCTAGCCTTTTGGGAATCTTGTTCCTGACATTTCATCATTGATTTGTTAATTGGCGACGAAGGGGTACTTTTGTACCACCAAATCGCGGGGTGGAGCAGTTGGTAGCTCGTTGGGCTCATAACCCAAAGGTCGAAGGTTCGAGTCCTTCCCCCGCTACAAGGAAAATGGCAACCAAGGTGTTGCCATTTTTATTTAATGGTAATGTGTCTTGAGAGACCCAAGGTTGGCTCAAATCCGCCGGCTGGCGGACGAAGGTTCGAGTTCCTCCCCCGCTACAAGGAAAATGGCAACCAAGGGGTTGACATTTTGCATTTGATTGATACTGTATATTGAGTCAGCCCTTTCCCTACTCCCTTTTTTACTACTTTCAGGTCTTAATTATGGGTTCTATGGTAATCGATTTACGCAGTGATACAGTCACAAAACCAACTCCTGAAATGCTTCAGGCCATGATGCAGGCCGAAGTAGGTGATGATGTTTTTGGGGAAGATCCTACGGTCCAAAAGTTAGAGGAGAAATGCGCCAGGCTATTGGGCATGGACGCTGCCATGTATTGCCCTTCAGGGACGATGACAAACCAGATCGGTATCAAGGTCCTCACTCAACCCTACGAGGAAGTCATTTGTTACAAAGGCTCACATATCTACAAGTATGAGGGCGGTGGCTTGGCCGGCAATAGCAACGTGGGTACGCGGCTTTTGGCTGGTGACCGGGGCAGGGTTTCGCTCGATGAAGTTGCTGCCAGTATCAATCCCGATGATTTTCATTACGCGATAACATCTGTCTTGGCTTTGGAAAACACCGTTGTTCGCCAGGCAGGCAGTTATTATACATTGCCCCAGATCAAAGGCCTTTGTGACTTCGCTCACTCCAAAGGGTTGAAGACCCACCTGGATGGAGCCCGGCTCTTTAACGCGTTAACGGAAACAGGTGACGCCCCAAGCTCTATTGGAAAGTATTTTGATACCGTATCCATTTGTTTGTCGAAGGGGTTGGGGGCGCCGATAGGATCCGTCCTGTTGTGCAATAAAGAGCATGAGTCAAAAGCACGGAGAGTTCGCAAAGCGTTTGGCGGAGGTATGCGACAAGTGGGATACCTCGCTGCTGCCGGAATTTATGCCCTCGATCATCATGTCAAAAGACTTAAGGAGGATCACATTCGGGCAATTGAGATCGGGAAAGCGGCAGCCAAACTTTCCTGCGTCAAATCGGTAATGCCTGTAGATACGAA
>JANPES010000040.1:0-6993 GCA_031423035.1 Cyclobacteriaceae bacterium
GCGGTACTCCAAGTTCTTGAAGTACCCGCACGGGCCTGACTAACGTCATGGCCTTTTCGCTGGGGATTGCGCATATTTGGTAATCCAGAGAGCGTCAACTAGACAGGGCCAGCATGAAAAAGTTCGTTAGCATTCTTGTTCCAACCGACTTCTCCGCATCCGCGAAAGCTGCTGCTCACTATGCCGCCCAGTTGGCGTTGCAGATGAAGGCTAAGGTTATTTTGCTTTCGGTTGTTGAGATGGATACTTCAGAGGTTGTGCTTCACAACTGGAAAAAGCTGGAGAATCAATTGAAGCGTTCTGCCAAGAGGGACCTTGAAAAGTTGATCAAGGAAGTCAAGTCAAAAGCAACGGACTTGGATGTCAGCTATGACATAGCAGCAGGCATCCCAATGCAAGAAGTTATTGAGCGATATGCCCGTGAGAAGAAAGTGAACCTGATCGTGATGGGGACCAAGGGGGCCACCGGACTACGCAAGATATTGCGCGGTACGAATACTGCGCGGGTGATCGAACACAGCAGCGTTCCCGTGATCGCCATCCCTGCCAAGGCGACTTTCAAGCAGTTGAAGAAGATTGTTTACGCAACCGATCTAAAGAACGTTGTCAAAGAAATTCAATCTCTTAGTGCATTGGCCAGTCTATTCCAGGCTGAAATTCTTATTCTGCATACTGTACCTGCCAAAGGTACGGGCCGCCTCAACAAGAAATTGGAGCCTGAAATAATAGAGGCGGCACACTATTCAGCAATTTCTTATCATCAGGTGAGCAACGACCGGGTTACCCAGGCGATTAGTCGCTTTGTAGACGAAAAGCAGGCGGATATGCTGGCCATGTTTACGCATGAACTGGATTTTTACGAAAAGCTTTTTGGCAAGAGTGTGACACGTACGATGGCGTTTGAAAGCCGTGTTCCGCTGCTTGTCTTTAGCCGCGCAAAGAAATGAGATATATTTCCGAGGCGCCATGCTCAAGTTTGACTGCATAGGCACATGGATTCACTAACCCATATCGTACTTGGGGGATGTGTGGGCGAGGCCCTGGCCGGAAAGAAATTAGGCAGGAAGGCGTTGGTGCTTGGTGCTTCGGCGCAGAGCTTACCCGACATTGATTTCCTCGCTTCCTTTTGGCTAAATCCGGCCAATGACCTTTTGGCGCACAGGGGATTTACACACTCGTTTCTGTTCATTGCGCTTACCGCTCCTATGTTGGCGCTGCTGGCAGATCGGTATGTTAGCCCGGGGACGCTCAGCATTCGTAAGTGGGTCCTGTTTTTTGGACTCCAGATGCTACTCCATGATTTTCTGGATGCCTTCAACTCGTATGGCATCGGGTGGTTTGAACCGTTCTCCCATTTGCGGATTTCATTCAATATTCTATTTGTTGCCGATCCATTCTTATCCGTGCCGGTTGCAGTGGGGTTCGCCTACCTGGTATTTACTTCTTTGCAAAACAGAAAGCGGGTACTGATTGCCGCGCTCGCGATTGGCTGGTGGGCGTTATACCTGGGATATGGGGTCATGAACAAACTAGCCATTGATGCTAGCGTAAAGTCAAATCTGGAAACACTGGGTATACCCGTCACCACCTATTTCTCCACACCGACGCCGCTGAATAATTGGCTTTGGTACATCGTCGCCAACACAGATCAAGGGAGTTATGTTGGCTACCGTTCTGTTTTTGATACGAAGAAGAAGATTGATTTTGAGTTCTTTGATCGATCGGAACACCTGCTTGAGTCTGTTGCTGACCACGAAGATGTTCAACATTTGAAGCGTTTCTCTCAGGGATATTATACCGTCGAGCACTGGGGTGACACACTTGTCTTTAACGACTTGCGCTTCGGGCAAATGATCGGATGGAGGGACCGTCGGGGAAAATTTGTCTTTCACTATTTTTTAAGTCATCCAGATGACAATCACCTGGTCGTCCAGCGTGGCCGGTTTGCCGGATGGGACGCAGATGCGAGGAAGTCCTTGTTGGTGAGGATTAAAGGCAACTAGTGCAGAAGGGCCCTGGAATGCAGGAACACAAAGTACACGACGGAGACAGAAAGATCACAAAGAAGCATTCCGAAGGTATTCTGTTTTTGAATAAAGGCGTCGTGCTCTTCGTGGTTCTTAGTGTCCTTTGTGACCTGCATTTTATTTGATACACGATCACCTTATACGCTACAAGATTAGGAAGTAGCGTATTAGCAAATTACTATTGGTCTGATGTCTGGCCGTACCTCATCTTCGCTTCCTGCTTAAAATAGAAAGTGAAAAGGTAGAAGACCAACCGGAAAGTCTCGTAGGCCAAAAGGTTTAGGATGGGCGCAAAAAAGGAGGATCGTTTTGAGAACCGGGAGGGTGTTATCCGTACACAATCATCCATGATAATCTTGTTAAAGGCATCATCGACTGAAGCTGCGAAGTCGGCATTAAGAATATCCACATTGAGTTCGATGCTCGCATAGGCGCTGACATTATTTAAGTTGTATGAGCCAACGGTTGCCCATTGTCGGTCATATACGGCTGCCTTTCCATGCAGCACAGACTTGTGGTATTCGTATACTTCTACACCGCGTTTGAACAACCAGGGATACAGGTAGTGTTCGGCAGCTTTGGAAAGACCTACATCGGAGGTGCCGGTGAGAATAACTCGGATAGTTATTCCGCGATGCGCCGCATGATGGATATGCTTGCGGAGGTTCCGGCCCGGCAAGAAGTAGCTGGACATGATGGTGATTTGTTCGTTTGCCCGGTGGAACATTTCCTGGTAGCTCCTTGAAATTTGGTTCTTGTTTCGCACCCAGTCGTTGATACGGATTCGCACAAACACTTCGTCTTCCTGTCCAACTACTGATCGCCAGTTGAACATCGTGGGCAATCCAATCTTGCTCCACACGGACTTGGTCCACATCTCAACACAGCGATTGAAAAGTTCTATCGATACCTCTCCCGAAATGGAAGCTGCCCAATCGAGCCAGGCTGGTTGCCCGGGTAAATCATTGTACCGATTACTTACATTGACGCCGCCGACCAGGCTGTGGAGGCCGTCTACCACCAGCACCTTGTGGTGCATTCTTCTTCCGATGTAATAATTCTTTCCCTTTACGATGGGCTGAAACCAACGGAAATGAATTCCGGATTCCTTAAGGCGTTGGATGAAGGGTGCGTCAAGATCTGACGAGGCATAGCCATCCAGCAGGAGATAGACTTTTACATCGCGGAACGAAGCCCTGACAAGCGCGTCGACGAGGCGCGTGCCAGTTTCGTCTTGTTCAAGAATGTAGGTCTGAAAATGGATGGAATGAACGGCATTGTCTATGAGTTTCTCGGCTAGCTCAAAATACGCTGCCCCGCCACGGATCAGGCGTACCCGATTATGGCTCGTGTATCCGGTAGAGACAGTATTATGATTCATGGAGTAGTAACAAGGGAAGGGGTGATATTAATCAGCGCAGGCAGTGACGTTCGTTCGGCATAAGGACTATCCAAAAGTACATCTTTGTTGGTCAACCATCCATCACTCTAAATCTATGAAAAAAATACTTTGTCCGGTTGATTTTTCCAAAGCTTCCAGAAATGGAATTGAGTACGCAGGCAACCTGGCTGCGCACCTGATGGCTCATGTCACGCTGCTGAATGTCCGTCCAACGATTTGGCCAGAGGCAGTGCAATTGCAACAGGAAGCAGCCATTAGCAAGGAAGAGATTTCAGAAAGCCTTAAGCAGTGGAGCGATGAAGTAGAAAAAGAATTTGGCGTAACCTGTGGAATACATGTTGATCAAACCATTCAGACTGTGGAAAAATCGATCGCCGACCATGCAGCAGATTATGACTTGATTGTCACCGGCACAAATGGTGCTGATGATTTTTATCAACTTGCTTTTGGAAGTAATAGTTTCCACGTCGTTCAACAGGCGATGTGCCCGGTCCTCATCATCCCGGAGGGATGCTCCTATGAGCCAATAAAACAGTTGGTCTACGCGTATGATCCGTCAACGAATCCGATCTTTCTGGTCGACCAGCTGCGGGAATTTGCCACAGCGTTGGGCGCATCCATTCGTGTCCTCCATGTCATGGAAACGGAACCTACATCTGAAACTGATCAACAACTGAAGAGCATGAAGGAATTGGTCATGGCACGGGCCCGCAAAGAAATATCTTGGGGTTTTGAGGGGATTTACGGCCGGGACGTTGCGTGGACCCTTGAGCACTATGCGGTCTCGAATGCGGTAGACGTTTTAGCTTTGTCCTATCACCATCGCACCCTCATGGATGCACTCTTTCATCAGAACGTCATCAAGCGAATCAGCATGACAGCGCAGTTCCCGGTGTTTACATTTTGGAGGTAGGAATTAGGCATTAGGTCTTGGGCATTGAGTATTAGGCATTGGGTACTGAAAACCCAAAATTAATCCATCACACCTAATACCTAAGGCCTAACACCAAACACCTTTTCAGTCTTCGTCCTGCTCAATCTCTACCTTTCCCGCCCTCCTCGATGCGGGCTTCACTTTGCGTTTTCGAAGTTGGCGCTCCAGGTCAAGGCAAACATCTTCTGCTGCTACTTCAAACTTGGGACCTGACTCCTTTGCGAAGAGATCGTTTCCGGGAACAACAAGTCGCGCTTCTACTAAATAGCCGCTATTCTTGGCGTCCTTTTCCTTCTTCAGAACAACCTCGCATCTAATGATCCGGTCAGAGGCCTTCTCGAGACGCTCAAATTTATCGTAAATGACCTCTTCAATTCGTTTGCTGAGTTTAATGCGCGGTGATTGAATAATGATTTCCATTGTATGATTTTATTTTGCTGTAAATGCTTTTTGCAGGTGTTCGTAGGCCTCGGATATCTCATGGTGGAAAAGGTGCCACCGTTTCTCGAGGCCATCTTCTGATCGATTCAAGTATTCACGGAGCTCATGGATTTTACCCTTCAAGTCATACTTAACATCCAATACGGTGTCTTTCATCTGCATGGTCCCCAACTGGAACTTAAGTTTGACAATGCCCAATTTAATTTTGTATCGATAAATCCTGTCGGTAATCCGGGATAATGAAAGGTCAAAGAAATCAATTCTTGCAAGGTATTTTACGATATCTTCCATCATCCGCTTGATGATTGTTAACTGGTTTAGTAGTTCACCATCGCCCTCCTTGTGTGGAGCAGCAAGGTGTTCTTCCAGCTGGCTCAACTTTACACGCAATGCGTCAGCGACATCTTTGGCTAGTGCTTTGTTGTCACGTACCATCTCCTTCATTTGGCGTAACGCATCTTTGATTTCGCCTTTCAATTGATCGTACTTCATATGTACTCCGGCCTGATCATGGCCGAGGTCTTTGCGAAATTGCTCCAAGTCTGACTCCGCTGATTCAAGCAAGTCTACGACGGCGGGGCTATTTTCGTGAGTTGGTTGTGTGCTCATACCTGCTGGGTTTTGTTTACAAAAATGCAAGGGTACAAACGCATTTCAAATGACAATCGTCAGTGCCGGAAAATTTGATGCACGCACTTTCCAATATGCCTTATTGACTAATATTGGGCATGTCTTTGAAATCCGAGATCGCACGGTTGGAGCGGCTGGCCAGGCAACTGGAGCCTCTGGCCCCTCAGCGCCGTAGGGTGCGACAGCAAGTGGTTGATTATACCGAGCGCTTCCTGGATACACTGGAACAGCGAAAAGCCTTTCAATATCACAGCGACCTGGGCATAAAACTCCTTCAGGAACCAATCGGGGAGAGGCCAATTCCCATCAAAAAGGCGTTGGGCCTGTTGCAGCGAAATGTCGATTTCCCTGCTTTGAATCCAGCCTCGGGCGGGCACCTTGGCTACATTCCCGGTGGCGGGCTTTATTATGCCTCGTTGGGTGACTACATGGCTGATATCACCAACCGGTATGCCGGAGTCTTCTATGCAGGCCCCGGGGCTGTGCGCATGGAGAATCAACTGATCCGGTGGGTGGCGAAATCTCTGGGATACCCAGCGACAACAGCCGGTAACCTGACCTCCGGGGGGAGCATAGCAAACTTGATTGCAATCTGTACGGCCCGCGATGCCAAAGGAATAACCTCTTCCAGGATTCCAACATCTGTCATATACCTTACACAGCAGGCTCATCATTCGCTGGAAAAAGCGATTCGAATTGCGGGACTGGGAGAGTGTATCGTCCGACATGTTGCCATGGACTCCGGCTACCGCATGGATTCAGTAGCGTTGAAGACGATGATCGAGAACGATGTACGGGAGCACCTGAATCCATTCTTGCTCATTGCGTCTGCGGGCACAACCGACACAGGCGCGATCGACCCACTGACTGCCCTGGGTGCAATAGCTAAAAAAAATAACCTCTGGTATCATGTTGACGCAGCGTATGGAGGATTCTTCATATTGACGACAGAAGGGAAGAAGAAGCTTCGGGGAATTGAGAAAAGTGATTCTTTGGTAATCGATCCACACAAGGGGCTCTTCTTACCCTACGGGATCGGAATTGTGCTTGTAAAAAGTAGGAAGCACCTGAATGCAACACACTTTTATCAGGCCAACTACATGCAGGATACGCTGAGCGCAACCGAAGAGCCATCGCCGGCAGACTTGTCACCCGAACTCACCAAACATTTCAGGGGGCTCCGCATGTGGCTTCCGCTAAAACTCCACGGCCTCAAGCCTTTTCGCGCCTGCCTTCAGGAGAAGCTTCTCCTGGCCAGGTATTTTTATGTTGAAATACAAAAGCTGGGATTTGAAACCGGGCCCGCCCCTGAATTATCGGTGGTGACCTACCGGTATGTGCCGGCCAAAGGAAATGCCGATGCCTTCAACAAGAAGTTGCTTCGAGCCGTTCAAGAAGACGGGCGTGTTTTCATATCCAGCACCTTGCTCGATGGAAAGTTTACCCTTCGTTTCGCCTGCCTCAGCTTCCGCACACACCGGTCAACCGTAGATACACTCCTGGATGTACTGCGTACAGAGGTAGGAAGACTCTTGAACCGTTAGCCAGTATCCAGTTGC
>JANPES010000041.1:0-11812 GCA_031423035.1 Cyclobacteriaceae bacterium
TCAGATCCTGGACACTACCCTGTCCACTTTCCACTTGATGAACTACTTCCTGCTTGAATGCTTCGCTGTAACGATTGATTGTCTTTTCTTTCTTAATCATAAGTCGACTAAATTTGTGTCAACTTTTTCCAGGACGACTCAAAAATGTAAAATGCAAAATAGCCAATGTAAAATGTAAAAGTGTTCAACGACTCTCCCAGCGTGCAAGTTTGCTTTTGAAATAAAAGAGTGATCCAATCATAAGCACCGACCCGGCAATGGAAAGAATGTATCCCGCTGAAATAAAGAAATCCAGCCAGCTCAGCGATGTTTGCCCAAAATTCTTGTAAAACAGAACCCCCACACTGCCAACATACCCGAAGGAATCGGCGAGGTTAATAAGGAATGCAACGGTGCCGGCATATTGGAAGGCAGCCAACAGCCGGTCAAAGAATATACTGTTGAATTGGATGTATCCGAAATATAATCCCATACCGACTAATGTCATCCAAACGGGAGGGGAGATGAGTTGTTGCTCGAAAGCCAGCGTACTCAGTCCGGTCAAGACCATGCCGAAGATGACCATGAGGTGGTTGATCAAAAGTGCCTTTCGATTGTTCTTGATCACCATCAGCACAGCGATGGCCACCAAGACTGTGATGGAAACTGGTACTTCTGTTTGTGTAAATATTTCTGGTTTGTCACCATACCCGAGAGACACCCAGATTTCTTTGGAGAAGTTGTCACGGAAATCGCGGTATGCAGTCAGCATGGCATAGGAGCCGATAAGCAGGAGAAGTCCTGGCCCAAATGTTCTTACGAAGGCCATGCGTTCCTTTCCCATCATCGGCTGCCGTTTCGTTCGCAGCGCTTCATCTTCAGCTGTGGGAGGAGGGAGTTTGTCGATCAGCCAAAGAAATACCAAGAGGGGTCCGAAAAACAAGGCTGCCGATGCGAACGGCATCCAGAATTCGGAAATCCCCCAGTCGCGCATGACCAGACCGCCGATCGTTTTAGCGAAACCTGCCGAGAAAATGAAGCTTACGGAAAGGCTGGCGCCTAGTACTTCCGTATTCCTACGCCCTTCGAGGTAGCCAAACACCAGGCTCCACACAATGCCAAGCGGGAGACCATTGAAGAACAGGAAAATGAGGTTGTATGGGGCGGGCGTAATGGCGAAGAAAAACCAGGATACCGACGCGACACTCACCATCAGCAGGATGCTCTGCGTTCGGTAGGTCGATTTCATTTCAGACACCACCTTGATGCCGACGAACTTGGAGATCAGGTAGCCAATTACTTGAAACGTGACCATCAGAATCTTGAAGTCAACTCCCCAATAGGCGAGGCCGTCATAGGTTGCCACGCCGAAAGTCTTGCGCAGGGCGAAGATGCATGTGTAAAGGCAGAAAGAGACCACGGAAGCATACAGCGTAAAGGAAACGGCGTTTGTACGCTTTAGCCATGCAGAAATCGGGTGTTCCAGGGTCATGATGTAGATTGTGGCTGCTTAAAGTAAATCATTTTTACGTCAAACGCCTTGACCTTCCCGTAAGTCGTTTATTTCTGATGAACCAGAGGTTGAAGGGTTCTTTGATAAACCTGCAAGCCATATAGTTGGGATTGGACAAGGTGAGTGAAGCCAAATAGGTCTACAAGTGTTGCCGCACGACTTGTTTGCTCAAGCCGAGGGAAGGTCTGTTAGTAGAAACTTGGGGCGCTTGGCTGCTTAATCTCGAGGAGATGAATCGCTTTGTTCTTGAGGACAGTTAAATCGATGATGGGGACACGAATTCGTTTTGCCTGCTCATCCCACTTTCGGATCTGAATACTAGCCTCGAACAGTGGATCAGCCTCAAACTGGATACACTCCTGCCTTGTCATTTTTCCTCCCTGAAGGTCGAGTGTTTGTTTACTGGCATGAGAAAGTGAGTTGTAATATTGGGGATATCGAAAAGTAAGATAGCGCTTCGCCTGAACGTGATTTTCAACCAGCCTAGCGACCCTCTCGGGGAAACCCACCTCCCTGAGAAAATCTGCCCCCACTTGCTCATGACGTTTTGTGCCAAGGCCACCCATATTATTGTGCTCCGTTCGGGCAACACACAGGTGACCGATATCATGGAAGAAGGCCGAGAGGATTACCTCATCATCGGCTCCATCGCGTATGGCTAGCTCGGCGGCTTGCGACATGTGCTCCAGCTGAGAAATCGGTTCACCGATGTAGTCAGATGATCCGTATTGTATGTAGAGGGAGAATACTTCCTCAACGGTCTTCTTGGGGATTGGTGCAATCATTACACAAACCTACCGCGTATTTTATGCCGGCACCACCGTTTGTCTTTATTGTATGGTTAATTGTTAACCGAAATCTTCAAGCAGGCTTGATATTGAAATTGTAATGACCAACGTGGAGTTTACAATCTTGCAGTATGAAGATAAAACCTAAGCTCGTTGTATTTGATCTGGCCGGAACGACTGTTAATGACAATCAGGATGTGCATCGGATGTTGCGAATGGCAATGAGCAGGTATGGAATTCCGATTTCCATTGCAGAGGCAAACTCCGTTATGGGGATTCCCAAACCAGTCGCCATTCGACAATTGCTGACTCAGCACAACCATCCCGACACATCATCGGCGCTAATCGATTCAATCCATCAGGATTTTGTTATGAGGATGGTTGATTTTTATCGATTTGACACAGAGGTAAGCGAGAAGCAGGGAGTAACGGCAACATTCCGTTGGCTGAAAGAGCATGGAATCAAGGTTGCTGTCGATACGGGATTTGACCGGATTATTACGGATCACCTCTTGGAAAGAATGGGTTGGGTGGTCACCAATCTGATCGACGCCAGTGTCACCAGTGACGAAGTTGATCACGGACGGCCACACCCCGACCTGATTTACAAAGCAATGAAATCAACCGGCGTCAAGGTTGTGGCCAATGTGGCGAAAGTCGGAGATACTGCTTCCGATATTCAGGAGGGTCTTGCTGCGGGTTGCGGGTGGGTGATCGGAATTACAACCGGAGCTTTCAGCAGTGATGAGCTAAGGAAGGAAAATCCGACCCATATGATAGATACAATCCCTGATTTGATTCAGATATTCGGAGAATAACCCGTCGGCGGGCTTTGTCATAGTTACGAAAACGTTAACTTAGTGTTAACATAACGTAACATGGCATGGGCAGGATTCTTCTGACAGTTTTTGTCTTAGCATTTTTCGGGGCATTTGCACAGGAAGATAAGTGGTATCCAGGTGCAGTGGTGGGCGCAGACAATGAAGTGATTGTAGGAAGCCTCCTCTTCCAGCATGAGCATGACTTGGTGGTTGTCCGTAGCCTCCTGGGTACTGATGTCCTGCCATCCTGGCAAATCATCTCATTCCGGTACTATGACTCAGCCGCTAACCTCAATCGTAGGTTTATTTCTCTTCGGGACAAAGAAATCTCAGAGCGCGCCCGCCTGTATGAAGTAGTTGTAGCGGGGAATGTCTTGGTCGTTCGCCGTGAAAAATACCATTCAGGAGGTGAGGTGCCCGACCGCGACGGGTTTTGCTACTATTTTGTCAGAGGGGGAAGGATAGTCAGCCTGATGCGGTTCAGGACCGAATTGTATCCCGAGATCAGAAGCATCCTTGCCAGACCAGAAAGGGAAATGAGGCTAAATCCAAACCGCC
This sequence comes from Cyclobacteriaceae bacterium, assembly GCA_031423035.1. Taxonomy (GTDB): domain Bacteria; phylum Bacteroidota; class Bacteroidia; order Cytophagales; family Cyclobacteriaceae; genus ELB16-189. The sequence goes on from JANPES010000041.1 coordinate 3,660, forward strand.
CGGATCATGCAATCCGGTACATTCAACTGTATAATCAATTGAAGTCAGACATGCGCCTCCTTGCTGTCCGCTAGTTGTTGTTGGCGGTACTTTTGGCCAAAATACCACATGGAGCCAAGTATGAGGAGTGTTCCGAACACAGAAAGAAAGTATGCTCCCCGGGTAAAAAACTCCAGCCAGCTTAGACCACGCTGACCAAAGGTTTTGTATAGCAGTACACATACACTACCCAGATAACCGATAGAATCGGCGAGGTACATAACAAACCCAACCGTACCTGTAACCCGGAAAGCAGATAGCAACCGGTCAAAGAATGAACTGTTGAACGGGATATAGGCGAGGTATAATCCAAGTCCGTTGAGCATCATCCACATCGGGGCATCTATGAGCTGCTTTTGAAAGGCATAGGTAGCAATTCCGACAAGGAGGGTGCCGGCAAGGATCAACAGGTGGATGACATGGAGCGCCACATGGTTATTTCTGATAAGTACTACGCTCCCAATGACAACAAGGCACATCAGCGAGATGGGCGCCTCGGTCGTCGTGTAGATTTCCGGAGAATTTCCATACCCCAGAGACTTCCAGATGTCTGAAGAAAAGTTGTCGCGAAACTCCCGGAAAGTAGTGAGCAACGCATAAAGCAAGACGACAAGCACGAGGCCAATGACAAACGTACTGATAAACGTTTTTCGTTCTGCCAGACTCATGGGTTGGCGACGGGTGCGCAGTTTTTCATCTTCTGGAGTTGGAGGTGGCACCTGGTCCAAAAGCCAGAGAAAAATCAGCAAGGGAGCCAGAAAGAGCAAGCCGGCAGTCAGTGGCATCCAGGTTTCGGAAACGCCCCAATCCCGAATGATGAATGCGCCTACAGAGCGGCACAAGCCTGCTGAAAAGATGAAGCTAACGGCCAATGCTGCTCCCAGTGCATCGGTATTCCTTCGTCCCTCGAGGTAGCCGAACACCATTCCCCACACAAGACCCAGCGGAAATCCGTTCGTGAACAGAAAGATAATATTGTAGGGGGCCGGCACCAATCCGAACAACAGCAGCGAAAAACCTGCGATTGAAACCATAAGGAGGATCCCTGTACTTCTTGATTTTGCTTTGAGCTCGGCAATTATTTTGATTCCGACAAACTTGGATGCTGCATAGCCGACAACCTGAAACATGACGAGCCAGACCTTGTATTCTACGTCTAAGAAGGAAATCCCTTCAAAGGTGGCCGCAGAAAATGATTTTCGGAAGGCATAAACGCAAGTGTACAGGCAAAAAGCGGCAAAGGCAGTGTAAAGACTTTGCGTCAGCACATCGCGTTGACGTAACCACTCCTTAACTTTGGAATACGGAGTGCTTGCGATCATGTGTACTTGCCTGGAGTTTTTGATTGCGTTCAAGATATAGACCTGATGCATCAGTCTTCATTTGTTAATCAAATCTTCACGGAGAATTTTTTTTCTTTTCACTTAAGGTCAGTTCTTTGTCATCATTATTTATAAATCATGAATCGTTCAGCGGATGTAGCCATAGTAGGTGCGGGGATTGTCGGTCTGGCTCATGCCTACATGGCGTTGCGCCGCGGCTTACGTGTAGTAATTTTTGAGCGTGACCAAATTGCTGTAGGCGCTTCGGTACGGAACTTTGGTTTGATTTGGCCAGTCGGTCAGGAGCCGGGCGATGGTCTCCGCCGGGCCCTTCGCAGTCGCGGACATTGGCGGGAAGTTGCCGCCCAGGCTGGCATTTGGTGCAACCAAAGTGGCTCCCTGCATCTGGCTTATGCGCAGGACGAGCAGGATGTACTGGAGGAGTTTGTCAATTTGTACCGACAAGCGGATTACGAATGCATGTTGATCAGCCCCCTTTCTGCATGCAAAAAAAGCCCGGCGATCAAGAAGGAAGGACTGCGATCCGCGCTCTGGAGCGAGACAGAAATGACCGTGAACCCGCGAGAGGCCATTCGACGAATTCCTTTCTGGCTGGAGGAAAAATATGGCCTGACACTTCGCTTTGGCCAAGTCGTCACGGAAGTCAATCTCCCAAACATACGCACTGCGCTCGAATCGTGGAGCGTTCAGCGGGTAGTGGTTTGTAGTGGGGCTGACTTTGAAACACTTTTTCCAACCGATTTTGCCGCAACAAATTTGAGGAAGTGTCGACTGCAGATGATGAAAGCCACTACAAAGAGTCGCATGGAGTTGGGGCCATCGCTTTGTGGAGGATTGACACTGGGGCACTATGCTGCCTTCTCGAAGTGCTCAATGCTCAGGAAAGTATTGGACCGATTTAATGCAGAAAATCCTCTGCTGAGTGCCAACGGCATCCATATTCTGGTTTCGCAGAATAATGCCGGCGAACTCATTATCGGGGATTCGCACCACTATGTTGATACAGTCGAACCTTTCGATTCCGAGGCAGTAAACAAACTTATCATACAGTACATGGAGGCATTTCTACCGATCAAGGACTACGAAATCACGGAACGTTGGCACGGTGTGTACCCCAAGTCATCAAATAGCCTCAACATAGTTATCGAACCATTACCAGGAGTTCAGATTGTAAATGGTCTTGGCGGGGCAGGAATGACACTCTCGTTCGGCCTTGCCGAAGAAATTGTTGCCCAATGGTGACAATTTCTTTCTCCTCAGTTTCTTCATCATGAATTTCTCTACATCTTTTTAAAGCCTTCGTAATACAACCATCGCGGAGGCTTAACCTTTCGCTAAATCTTCCATCAAAGTAGTTCTGAATTTTTGCGTGGTCATTAAACAATTAACCATATGCAAAACTCTTTACTTCTTTTAAGCGAGAGATGGCGCGACCTCAGGTCGATCGCTGTGATCCTCATTTGCGTTGTTCTGGTCACTGTTGCCCAAGCACAGGAAGCCAGTCAGGTTGTCTCCGGTAGGGTTACCTCTGCCGATGATCAATCGCCCATCCCCGGCGTGAATGTGCTCATTCGTGGTACCACGAGTGGTACAATTACCGATTCTGATGGAAGGTTTAACCTTACACTTTCGTCACCCAGTGATGTCCTCATTTTTTCTTTTGTAGGATTTCAGACGAAGGAGGAAGCAGTCAGCGGAAGAACAACCTTTGACATTTCCCTTGGTGCAGATACCCAGCAGCTTGCTGAAGTGGTTGTCACTGCGCTCGGAATTGAAAAGGATAAATCCAAGATCGGATATGCAACGCAGGAAGTTAAAGGCGAAGACCTGGTCAAAGCCCGTGACCGTAATCCCATTTCAAACCTTACCGGGAAAGTGGCTGGCCTGACGGTTGCATCGTCTCCCGAACTCCTCGGAAGCCCAGGGGTGTACCTGCGCGGACGAGAACCGCTTTTTGTGGTTGACGGAGTTCCAATTCAATCCGATACATGGAATATCAGCGCGGATGACATCGATAAGTACACGGTTTTGAAGGGGCCTGCGGCATCGGCATTGTATGGCTCGAGGGGCCAGTATGGGGCCATTCAAATTACCACGAAGAAAGGTTCCCGTGACAAGCGCGGGCTTTCAGTTGATTTCAATACCTCAACAATGGTTGAGAGTGGCTTTCTCGCTATTCCTAAGGTCCAGAATGAATATGGCCCCGGTGACCATGGATCTTATGCTTTTGCCGATGGTAAAGGAGCCGGCTTAAATGACTCAGACTATGACATATGGGGCCCCCGTTTTGAAGGGCAGTTGATTCCGCAGTATGATGGAACGGTCGACCCTGGCAACACGTACACTACAACATTCCCCAGCGGAAAATCATTTACTGGAAATATTGTCCCCACACCCTGGGTGGCCCGCGGTGTGAATAATCTGGAGAAGTTTATACAAGATGGAATTCTGACTACCAATAACATCGCAGTATCTACCAGCGGCCAGAACTACGATGTCCGGTTCTCCACTTCTTTTAACTATCAGCGGGGGATGGTGCCTACCACTTCACTCAACACCAACAATTACAACATTTCAGCCAACATTGAGCTCTCGCCCACTGTCCGGTTTGAAACAGTGGTTAATTACAACAGGCAGTACACGGATAATATTCCGGACGTAACCTACGGACCTAACAGCATGATCTACAACATCACCATCTGGGGCGGTTCTGATTGGAGCATGGATGATATGAAGCGGGATATTTGGCAGACCGGTAAGGAAGGTATTCAACAGAAATATGCCGACTACACCCGATACAACAATCCATGGTTCCTTGCTCAGAATTGGACCCGTGGACACTATAAGACGGATATCTACGGATACTTTGCTCTGAAATGGAAAATCCTGGAGAATCTCGAACTGATGGGACGGACGCAGGTAAATACCTATGACGTATTGCGTACTGAGAAATTCCCGTACTCGGCTACAACCTATGGGCGTGAGCAGGCACGCGGAGACTATCGGGAGGATCAACGGGAGTTGTTTGAAAACAACACGGACTTCTTGCTGACCTATAACAAGGACTTTGGAAAGGACTTCTCCCTGACAGCCTCACTAGGAGGAAACGTGCGAACCTTTAGCTACAAATCCAGCTACACAACTACGGATTATCTCAATGTTCCAGGCTGGTATAGCTTTCAAAACAGTTCCAACCCGCTCAAAAGCTATAATTTTGACGCACCCATGTCTGTATACAGCTGGTATGGCTTCTTGGATTTGTCATATCGCAAGTTTCTGAACCTCTCAGTGACGGGACGGCAGGACCAGCACTCTACACTGCCAGTTGAGAACAACACCTACTTCTACCCCTCAGCGGCGCTCTCGGCCATCATCTCTGAGATGGTAGAATTACCGGAGGTGTTAAGCTTTGTGAAGTTGCGGGCATCTTACGCCAACGTTGGAAGCGCTTTGACTAGCAGTACCGTTGGGCCGACTCCTGCAGTTTCATTAAACGCAAATCCCCTTGGATACGGTTCTACCTACCAGTCCCCGTATGGAGGGCCTAGCTATGTCAACGCACCGACTTATGATACGCAACTGAAGTATAACAATCAGCCTGCGGCCAATTATACAAATACCATTACCAACCCTGGACTCAAGCCGAGTTTTAGCTCTGCTTGGGAAGTGGGTACAGAGCTGAAGATGTTCAGAAACAAACTTGGATTCGACCTCACCTACTTTGAGAGTCTGGATGGCCCAGGAATCTATAACCTTCCTATTTCCGAGGCTTCGGGGTATAATACGGCCCTCGTGAACGGGATCAAGACCTTACGTAAGGGATGGGAGGTAGTAGTTAATGCAAACCCGGTAAGTACGGCAGGCGGGTTTAATTGGAATATTGCGCTCAACTGGGCAACCTATACCGAAACGATCGATGAGATCTACCCCGGTGTCACCAATTTGGATCCATTTCGCAAAGTTGGCGAGCGCCTCGACCAATACTATGGCACGGGCCTGCTGAGGACAAACGATGGCACGCTGATTGTCGGTTCAGATGGAAGGGCAATTCCGTTGACCTCACTCAACGGGTCATCCAGGAGATATCTCGGAAACTGGAACCCGGACTGGACATATGGGATCACCAATACCTTCAGCTATAAAAACTTTGCCTTGTCGTTCCAGATTGACGGACGTGTCGGTGGCGTGATTGAAGATTACATCCAGAAGCAGACGTTCCGTGGCGGCCGTCATATTGAAACCGTGCAAGGCGCTTTGGGTGCAGCCCGGTATCAGGATTACCTGGGTGTCAAGGCGTACCAGGGTGAAGGAGTTGTTATCACTTCAGGTGCACCAGAAATCGATCTGGAAGGTAACATCACCAACGAAAGCGAGTTGGCTTTCAGCCCCAACACGAACAAGACATTTGCGCAGGATTGGGTAAGCCGGTATTATAATACAAACGAGACCAATTTGATCAGCCGGACATTCTCCAAAATCCGAGAAGTAATTGTTACTTACAACCTCCCTTCAAGTTTGTTGCAGAAGACGTTTATCAAACGGGCCAGCATATCACTGGTAGGGAGGAACCTCTTCTACTTCGCCGAAAAGACTGACATGGACATTGAGCAGTACGGTGGGACGGAAGTTGGCGGTGGGTTGCAGACGCCGACAACACGCCGGTACGGCGTAAACCTAAACTTCACTTTCTAAACCGAAGATTATGAACAAAATATCAATTACCCTCTTCCTGTGCGGCGCGCTGCTTATCCTTCAGAGTTGTGACAAGAACTTCACTGAACTTGAGCAGAACCAGAACAAGCCTGGCAAAGTGCCACCAGGCCTTGTGTTGAACGGCATCCTGAATGATTTAAACATGGCTCCATGGAGTCTGGAGCATCGTCAGAATCAGTTTTGGTGCTGCAATTACAACTATTATGGGACCAACGAGTATTGGTCTAATGCATCACTTAACTATCAAACCTTGAAGAATGTCCTTAAGATGGAAGAAGAGGCGAAGGCAGCCGGCGGTGGCGAAGTAAATCCGTATACCGCACTGGGCAAGTACTTCCGCGCATTCTACTACGTTCGAATGACGCAGAAGGTCGGCGATATTCCGTTGGATCAGGCTCTAAAGGGGTTGGAGAATATCAAGCCTGCCTACGACAATCAGAAACAAGTGTATGCGGCTGTTCTCAATTGGCTGGATGAGGCCAATACGGAACTAGCTTCTTTGATTGCTGCGAATGACAATACACTTGCAGGTGATTTCATGCTCGGTAATGACCTCGCGAAGTGGAGAAAGGCTGTCAACAGCTTCAAGCTTCGCGTGCTGATCAGCTTGAGCAATAAAGAAGCAGATTCGGACCTTAACATCAAGGCCAAGTTTGCCGCTATCCTATCAGACCCGGCTCAGTATCCGATCATGTCCAGTCTTTCGGACAACATGAACTACATCTACAATGGGACGACCAATTTGTATCCTACAAACCCTGGTAATAAGGGGTTTGACAAAAACCGGTACAACATGGCGGATACCTATGTGGGTCTGCTCACGACACTCCAGGATCCCCGCGTCTTCGTTGTATGCAACCCATCGAAAAAGAAGTTGACCGATGGTGTTCCGGCGGATAGCTTTCTGGCGTACGTGGGCGCTCCTTCGGGCGAGAGCCTCGATGATATGACCACCAAAGCCCAGTTGGGTGAGTACTCGTATGCGAATCAGAAACGGTACTATGGTTCGTTTGTTGGACCTGAACCTGGCCTTCAATTGGGCTTCGCAGAGCAGTGCTTCAATATCGCGGAGGGCATCCACCGCGGATGGGCACCGGGAAATCCGGAGACTTATTACAATCTCGGAATTGATGCATCTATGGAGTTCTACGATATACAGCAGGGGTCGGTAATCTCCATCACGGAGTCAGACAATGATGCAGTTGTAGGAACTTATACCGCCGACCTCATCGCCTACAAGAGTCAGCCTTCGGTATTATATGCTGGTGTAAATGCGACTGGACTCAACCAGATTCTTCAACAGAAGTACCTTGCATTTTTTCAGAATTCAGGGCAGGAAGCTTATTTCAACTTCCGCCGTACGGGTATGCCGGCATTCCATAGTGGACCTGGGACTGGCAACGGGGGAGCCATTCCGGTGCGCTGGTTGTACCCTGTAGCAGAGAAAACAAATAATGGAACGAATTACAACTCGGCACTGATGACACAGTTTGGCAGTGACACGGAATCACTCAATGATGATCTTTGGATTGAAAAAAACTGATTGACTAATGGTTAGAACGGTTGAAACCCTTTCGGGGCCCTCGCCCCGAATGGGTTTTCTGACTTAAACTCGAATTGTATGTTTACACGAAGGAATTTCTTCAAGAAGGTCGCCGTCGGCGGAATTACGGCTGGCTTTGTTCCCCTGAATTTGTTTGGAGCCACCACGGACAGCGTAGCTGCCACGAAGAAGAGGGTGCTTCGGTTGGCTCACATCACTGATGTTCACATCCTCAACAAGAAGAATGCGGAAACCTGTTTTTCCAGGGCATTGCACGAAATCAACGAAATGAAGGACCGTCCTGACTGGATTATCAACACGGGGGATACGGTTATGGATGAAAACAAACAGACCCTGGAGACGGTCAGCGCCAGGTGGAGTGTATGGAACAAATTAACAAGGGCTGACAACAACTTGACCATTAAGAGTTGCATTGGAAATCATGACGTGTGGTACGGCCCGGATGAGAATCTGGATAAGGAATACAGGAAGGATAGCCGATATGGAAAGCAATG
>JANPES010000042.1:0-3960 GCA_031423035.1 Cyclobacteriaceae bacterium
GGGATATTTGACGAACGAAGCGCAGGTGGTTGGTGTTGAAAGCAGGACCTCGTCACCCGTTAGAATTCCCCGTGATGCGGAAACGCTAGAACATCCCCAGATCGCCCGCCTATTCCCCTGTGGAGAAGGGGCAGGATACGCCGGGGGAATAGTTTCGGCGGCTATTGATGGTGAACGATGTGCTGAAGCCGTGATTAACAAATACGTCCATGCCTAAGAAAACTGTTATCCTGGGAGCTTCCCCAAATCCTTCCCGCTACTCCTACCTGGCCGCAGCGTACCTAACAGAACGTGGACATGAGATTGTTCCGCTTGGTATGAAGAAGGGAAGCGTTTCTGGAAAGGAAATAATTGATATCCGAACTTTCCCGGCCATCACGGATGTTGACACCGTGACCTTATATGTTGGCGTACCCAATCAAAAAGACTTGATTGCCTATATACCCAAACTAAAGCCCAGGCGTGTGATTTTTAATCCGGGTACAGAGAACGCCGAGTTTGAAAAGGAATTGGAGAAGGTAGGGATTTCAGCAATTGAAGCGTGCACGCTGGTCATGCTGCGTACAGGGCAGTACTGACATCATTCCACAACAGCACTCATGCAGACCATCTTCCATTTCCCGTCTTTCTTTTCGAGGACGCGGATTTGATCGGTTACCTCAACTGAATGATTGTCGTCGGCCCGCTCGCGGAAACGCACATAGGCCCCATTGCCGTATACACGTATTTCCTGCCAGGCGTAGGTTACTTTTGAACGCGAAGGTTTTTGCGTTTTGAAATACTCGTCAAACGTCTTTTGAATATTGTCCCAGCCGTCAACGAATTGCGTCCCTTCTTTAGTTGAGAATGACCAGTAGGCGTAGGGTACATGCATCCAAGTCTCAAACCAGGCATTTTGATCGACACCCAGGTAGGAGTCCGTCTCCTGCATGACTACCTGTTTGATCGCTTCCTTATCTGCTTCCTGCCCAAAACATAGAGGCCCGACTCCCATGAGCAGGAACAGAATGGAGACCTGAATTTTCTTTTTGGTGTGTAAAGCCACAAGCATGTGGCAATTTAGTAAAATCAGCCCAAATAGCAGTTCTGAGCATAAAATGGGCACTCAAAAAGTGACATTTATCAGTCCCTGCGACTCTTGATTTGGCTACATTAGCCAACTGTTAAATAACGCTCACTAAACTGTACCATTATGTTAACCGATGAAAAACTGATTCGCACCAAGGACTTATTGGTACCTCCGGATACTAATATTTCCCTCAAAGACTATAGCACCAAGTATGAAGGCAAATCCCTGAATAAGGCAGATGCGGAGACACTCCTCGACATGGGGCGTAAGGGCTTGGCAGAGATTCAGGATAAACTCTATGCCCACAACCGCTACTCCGTACTGATTATTTTTCAGGCAATGGACGCGGCTGGAAAAGATGGAGCAGTTAAGCACATCATGTCTGGATTTAACCCACTGGGTGTTAAAGTGTACAGTTTCAAAGCTCCCCACAGCGCCGAGTTGGATCATGACTATTTCTGGCGACATCAGCTGGCCTTGCCTGCCCGTGGTGAAATTGCCATTCACAATCGGTCACATTACGAGAACGTTCTGGTCACCAAGGTGCACCCTGAATTTGTACTGAATGAGAATATTCCAGATGTTGAAACTGTTAAAAGTGTAAATAAGGATTTCTGGAAAAACCGTTACAAACAGATTCGTCGATTTGAAAAGAACCTGACAGATAATGGCACCATCATTCTAAAATTCTTCCTCCATGTCTCCCGCAAGGAACAGAAGAAGAGGTTCCTTGAGCGTATTGAGGATCCAAGCAAAAACTGGAAATTCTCCTTGTCGGACTTGAAAGAGCGTGCCTTCTGGAAGGACTATCAGGAAGTCTATTCGGAAGCAATTAGCGAAACCTCGACCAAGACAGCCCCCTGGTTCATTATCCCCGCGGATGATAAATGGTACTCCAGGCTTGCTATCGCAGCCATTATCCACCGTCAATTTGATAAACTCAAGCTGAATTACCCCACGGTGAGCGAGGCACAGAAGGCTGAACTGGAGAAAGCGCGACTGAAGCTCATGTCCGAAGGGGATGAGAACGGGAAATCAGAAAAGAAAAAGAAGAAAAGCAAGACCAAGGCTAAAGCCAAAGAAAACGGAAAGCCCTCCGAAGCCGATTCCAAGAAGAAGGACTTGGTGATTGTGGATTAGGCTACTTGTTGTCCGGGTAGCTGGAACCTTCCATATGGCCACAACACTTTACTTGCGCATGGCTTTCTGAGCCCACTGGATGACAGATCCCTTCATGGATGCCTCCCAGTGGGTTATTTTTAGGCCCAGGATTCTGAGCTTGGGGTGGCGAATAGTGCCTCTGGAAAATTCCGTATTTGATTGTTGACGTTCACCAAAAAGCCCACCTGAAACCAACAAAAAAAGGAGGCTAAAAAACGGCTTCGTCATGGCCAAAAATAGGTCTTTGAAACCCAATTTTGGAGGACTTCGATATTCCCGATAAATCGTAAAAATAGTTCGGCCTCAGATGGCAATAAATGCGGTTTTCAACCTCAAAATCCTTATTTTTGACCCCTTGTAAAAGAACGAAATGACGGCAGAAAAGTTGAAGAAGGCCAGTGAATACTCGGCCAGTAATATACAGGTCCTGGAGGGGTTGGAGGCGGTTCGGAAAAGACCTGCCATGTATATCGGGGATGTAAGCGTAAGGGGGCTCCATCACTTGATTTGGGAGGTAGTGGATAACTCTATCGATGAGGCCATGGCGGGCTATTGCGATGAGATCCTGGTGACCATAAACACCGACAACTCAGTAACGGTAGAAGACAACGGCAGGGGAATCCCTACTGATATGCATATCAAGGAGAAACGGTCGGCCCTTGAGGTCGTTATGACCGTCCTTCATGCAGGTGGAAAGTTTGATAAGGACACCTATAAGGTATCGGGTGGGCTTCACGGTGTTGGGGTTTCATGCGTAAATGCCCTTTCGATCATGCTCCGTGCCACCGTCTACCGGGAAGGCAAGGTCTTCCAGCAGGAATACAGCAAAGGAATTCCCCAGTATCCCGTAAAAGTCATCGGCGAGTCTCCCAAGAGCGGTACAACTATTGAGTTTAGACCAGATCCGGAGATATTCCAGATATTGGAATACAACTACGTTACCGTTTCTGGCCGTCTTCGTGAGTTGTCCTTCCTCAATCCGGGTATCAAGATTCTCTTGAAAGATCTCCGGGAATTGGACGAAAAGGGAGAGCCGCGCAGTGATGCCTTCTTCTCAACGGGCGGGCTCCGGGAGTTTGTCCAGTATATGGATTCAACACGGGAAAAACTTATAGCCGAACCTATCTACGTAGAAAGCGATAAGGGGAGTACGCCTCTTCAAGTAGCGATGAGCTACAACACGTCATTCTCTGAGAACTTAGTTTCTTATGTGAACAACATTAATACCCACGAGGGGGGGACGCACGTGGCGGGTTTCCGGCGGGCACTGACCAGAACACTGAAGACGTACGCCGAGAAATCCGGCTTGTTGGAGAAGGCAAAGATTGAAATTAATGGTGATGATTTTCGCGAAGGCCTCACCGCGGTAATCTCCGTCAAGGTCGCGGAACCTCAGTTTGAAGGCCAAACGAAAACCAAACTTGGCAATTCAGATGTAATGGGTGCCGTAGACCAGGCCATGGGTGAGGCGCTCCAGAATTTTCTCGAAGAGCATCCCCGTGATGCCAAGATGATTGTTAACAAGGTCATCCTCGCCGCACAAGCCCGCCATGCTGCCCGCAAAGCCCGTGAAATGGTGCAACGGAAGAATGTTCTCAGTGGCACTGGCCTGCCCGGCAAGCTTGCTGATTGCGCCAGCGCAGATCCGGCCATCTCAGAACTTTACCTCGTTGAGGGCGACTCCGCAGGCGGTTCCGCCAAGCAGGGGAGAAACCGTCACTTTCAAGCCA
>JANPES010000043.1:0-20767 GCA_031423035.1 Cyclobacteriaceae bacterium
ATCGTCCGACGCCAGATAGGGAGCGGACTCCTCATTAGCGGTGTTAATGATATCGCCCAGGTTTAGCGGCTCAGTCCAGGTATTGTCGTCCTTTAGAAAACTTACATACAAGTCCCTGCCACCCCGCGAGTCTTCTCGCTCGACAGACATCAACAGTGTTTTACGGGTGTTCCCCAATGAATAGTTTGCTTTCTCGTTGTAGTTGTAGTCGTTCTCAATTTGAATGGCAGTGGGAGCCGTCCAGTTGCCGCCTATATTATTGCTGACTGAAACGCCGGCTACCATTTTTCCGTTGGGCAAGTATTTATTTCCAAGTACCAATATGGTTTGCCCATCGGGTGTTGTAGATACCGCATTGACAAAATTGGGGCCAGGGTTATTAAAATTGGCCCCCATGTTTTGAGCGAGTGTCCACTTACCATCAGCCCCCAATTCAGAGTACCAGATATCCTCCTTGTCATTTACGCCACCAACATTCTGAGGGTGATTCTTTCGGGAGAAATACATTGTTTTTCCGTCAGGAGAAAGAAGTGGATTCAGTTCGCTAAAGTCACTGTTTACATTTTTATCCAGTGCTTCAACCTGTAATCCCTTACTTACGAGTTCCAGTACGGAAATATCAGCTATAATGGGGATACTAACATCTGTAATGGCAATTGCATCAATCGAGAAATAATCGATTACCGCCCCACCATCAAACTGCAGCTTAATGGCCGCAACCTTGTATGCCGTTTTTTCAACCATAACATTGAGCATCCTTCCTTTTTGAGGAGATGGTCCGGGAGACAGCGTATGGATAAGGTATTCAGTTCCGGCCTCATCATAAGCAAGCACCTTAAAAACGGCGCCTGGGTTATAGGATTCTGCAATAGCAACCTGGCGGATTTGCATAGGATTAGAGAATCCTACTTTGATGAACTCCTGTCGCTTGGGCTTGTCGGGTGTCCAGGCATTTGGGTTTTGCCCTGCCGCCGGGAGTACGTTGGGTTTGCCGATTGCCTGTTGTGCAGAGTATTGAACGGGTGTCAATTCACTTGAAAACTCAAGGACTTTGGATGCCCATTGAACAACTTGCCCATGCCCCTGGAAAAAGGGAAGCATGAGGAACACCAAGGAGGGGAGAATTCGCTGCATGAGGGGTAGGGATAGTATTAAAATAAAGAGTTAAACATAATTAAAATTTATGAGAAAGAGGCGCTGGAAAGCCCTTGAAGGGCTCAGAATGGGGCTTATTCCAGCGACGTCTTATTGAAAAGCAGGAACCCAATATGAAGTAAAACCCCTAATTGCGTCTTCTTGTCGTCATAATAGTTTACGCTTAGACTGATTGGGCCAATCGTGGAATGCATGACTAATCCAACCGTGCCCGCAAAATATATCTCTTTGATTTCCGTATTAAGTACCGGCTGCTGATTTGGGCCTTGGGTAATAGTTTGGAGTGGCTTAAACAGGTACCCTTCAAGCCGCAAGTCCAGTCGCTTCTGCAAGGAGAAGACGTTCCGCCAGCCGCCGGCGACAAAATTGAAAGATCTGAAATTTTGGAGCATGAGGGTTCGGGAATCCTGCATTGGGTAAAATCCCGGAGCATTGATGATGGTGCCTCCATAATTGTTGAAAACGGGTTGATTTGATAAGAGCGCATGTATGTAATACCCCGAACTATAGAAGCCTGCTCGGAAATACTGCTCCATAATCAAGCTGCCGCGAATCCAGGAGCGCTGATTTTCAATTGGAACACCAATCGGAAGAGTTGATGTTGTGCCTGGTGTGAGATTTTCTCGCAAATCAAAGAAGTCAACACTCGCGTAAAATGCCTTTCCGGATGAAGCATATTGCTTGCGATTAAGGGTATTGGTTGAAAGACTAATCCCGTATCTCCCGCCGGTCAATGTCAATTCATCGAGGGTATCAGAAGAAGTAAGATTATCATTGTCATTGTACTGGTCATTGTTGCTGACGTATGAACCCTCAAGGGAAAGCCGGAATTGGCGACCCACTGGGAGACCCAGACTTCCCCCAACGCTTCGATCAATTCGCTTTAGAATAGTGGAGTTTGTTCGATTTACGATGATATCGTTTCCTTCAATGAAGTTCCAGCTGTTGAAGGTCGCTTCAGGCTCAAGGTAGAACCGGGCATTGCCGGAAAAATCAAGTCTCGCTTTTGCCTGTGCTGATTGATAGAAACTCCCAGTGGCAAAATTTGCACTTATATGGGTGAGCAGCCGGTTAAAATAGTAGTAATTCAAGCCGAGGTATATGTTGCTGGTATTGCGAGTCGCGATGACACCGCCAAAGTCAACTTGAAAGTTGTTTTGAGGACGCTTTGCCAAAGTGAAATTAAAATGTTGTGAGGTTGAATCGAATGAAAAACTGGGATAGAGATTCTTGAAATAGTCTTCTGATACGAGGCTATAGTAACCGCGCTTTAAGTCTGTAAATGAAAGTGGTCGCTTGCCCTTATGAAACAATCTCCCGATGTATGCTTGCTGGCGCACATTATGATCGCTAACAACCACACGATCGACCAGCAGCGGAACCGTGCGGTTGTTAAAAATATTTCTACTGGCCGCCACTTGTTCACATGAACGCCGGGCAGCAATCTTGCTTTTGATTTCCGGCATGCGACGAATTGTTTCCGTGTATCCACTGTCAATTAGCTCTTTGACTTTTGCAAAGTCAAATCCGCTCAGTCCTTTCAGGTTTGGCTGAAGATAGATTCCTGAGGAGGGAACCTTACCAGGGTTTGATTTGTCCATGAGGATAAATAGCAGCGATCGTGAAATGAGTTTGTCATCTTCTTTGGATGGATACTCTTCGTAGATCTTGCTTGCCACATTGCATCCGATGATAATATCAGGATGGAACTCACGCTCGGCGACATCGACCGGAAAATTGTTGTAAACACCGCCATCGAAGAGGTATTGCCCATCAATCCGGATCGGGGTGTAGAAAAAGGGGACGGTTTGTGTTGCACGAAGGGCCTCACCCAGGGAACCTTTCTTCAGCACCACTTCGCGCTGAGTAAAAATTTCAGACGCCATAACTCGGAGGGGAACAAACAGGCTATCGAAATTTCCCCTTGCAATCGCCGACGGCTGCGCCATTTTTTCCGCAATGGCAAAGTTTAGTGAAACATCATTGGCAATGCTGGTGTTCAAGTTTAAGTTAAAGGTGGTGTCCAACTGTAGATTGAGGCGGACGAATGAAGGATGGATATCGTCTTTGTTGTAGTAATAGTTGTAACCTTCCTCGAGTTGCCCCGTAACCCAGCGACTCAAATCTTCGGTGAGCATCATTTCTTCGATTTGCTCCGGGCTCATCCCGGCAGCATAGCAGCCCGCAATAATACCTCCCATGGATGTGCCGGTCAGATAGTCAATAGGAATTTCATTTTCCTCCAGCGCCTTAAGCATGCCGATGTGCGCCAAACCTTTGGCTGCGCCCCCGCTCATGACAACAGCTACTTTTTGGCCAGAAGCGTACCCACTGATGCCAAGGAAGACGATAAAAAGGAAAATCGCGCGCATTTCATCCCCAATTTACCTGCACTTCTGTTAAGAAGGAAGTTCAGTTTCCGACCACCGCCAGAGGGGGCTCAGGGAGGGCGATAATTTTAAGCCGCCGCATAACCTGAAGCCGGGCGGCCTCAAAAGCCGGAAGAGAATCTGGCTTGATCGGTTGAGAAGGGGGAAGGTCCACTCGGAGCGCATCTACTTGGATGCCATTTTTCCAGAACCGGTAACAAAGGTGGGGCCCGGTTGCAAGTCCTGTACTCCCAACGTATCCAATTGTTTCTCCCTGATTAACATGATCTCCCGGATGCAATCCAGACGCGATCTTAGACATATGGAGGTATTGGGTAGTGTAAGCACTGTTGTGCCGGATTTTGACATAATTTCCATTCTTACCATTGTATTGCGCTTCGAGAACCACACCATCTCCAACACTTCTAATGGGTGTTCCGGTTGGCGCCGCGAAGTCTGTTCCCCGATGCGCTCGAAATACGCGGGCAATTGGATGAAACCTTCGGGGGTTATAGCGGGAGCTTATTCGAGTATACTCGATGGGGTATTTGAGGAGAGCCTTACGTAAACTGCTTCCTTCAAAATCGAAATAGTCGATGCCGGTCCCCTGATCAAATGGGATAGCATAAAACGACTGGTTCGCGTGCTCAAAGAAAATTCCTTGTATTTTTCCGATTCCAATCACCTGACCATCCACCTGTTGCTCTTCATAGAAAATTTTGAACCGATCACCCTTTTGAAGCCTTTGGAAATCAATCTGCCAGGCAAAAATATCAACAAACCGGTTTGTAAGTTCTGGGGAAATCCCCTGAATTTCAATCGTCTCGGCAAGTGTTGATCCAATTACACCGGCCACTTCCCTTTCACTGATCGTTACAGCGCGATGCCCCGCTTCAACACGCAGCGAGTCGCCGAATTGAAAAACGTAGTAGTCAAGGGGATTGGCTTCATACACCAGTGCTTGTATAGATTTTATTGAATCATGTTTGGCGATGATCGTGTATTTCTTGTTGACTGCGATGCGACGAAAATCAAAAACTTCGCGCGGAACAAGGTGCAACTGTTGGAGCACCCTGGGAGGCACATGGTACCCAACGAGCAAATCAACGAAGCGCTGATCCCGGCGGATAACATCTTCAACCACGTGAAGATGATTCACCATCATTCCATACAAGAGTTGGGGTTCTTCAACTTCTTTTTCAGCGCGCCTGACAGTATCCTGCTGAAAATCTCCCACGCCATAATATGAAAGTGAAACACGTTCGATGGCAATGTAACTGATGGTCAGGATTCCGATGAGGGCAAAGATTCCAACCAAGACTTTCTTTGGACGGGTCACGAGAGCGTTATCATTCCAGCAAAGCTACAAATTTAGGGGTTAAGGGATTTGTACTTGCTCAACCCGCGTTCAAGAAACTTGACAAACTTCTCAGGGCTGCGATCGTAACCATAGGGCCACGCAAGCACCCGCTCATCATCGCCAAGAAGGACATAGAATGGCTGGGCGTTATTTTCAAGATTTGAAATCTGAAGGTCTGCGTTTTGCTTTCCAATTGTCTTTTTTTCTTTTTTGTCGTTTTTCGACACGTACCATTCCTTTTCAGGAAGGAGGGTTTTGTCATCTACGTAAAGGGCGACGACCACAAATTCCTTTCTCAATAGGCTTAGCACCTTTGGGTCACTCCAAACCACCGCTTCCATTTCGCGGCAGTTGGTGCAACCATGTCCTGTAAAATCAATAAAAAGCGGTTTTTTTTGTTGACGCGCACAGGCCAAGGCCTGCTCATAGTCAAAGTATCCGGAGAGGCCCTGGGGTAAATGAAGAAAGTCTGCGTACAGGGGTGATTCACATCCAACCAGTGCATCGTCATTGGTTTTGTCTTCAGCAAGATTGAAATCATGTGTGTACAGTGGAGGAAGGTAGCCCGCAAGCGCTTTCAACGGCGCTCCCCAGAGTCCGGGGATCAAATAGACGACAAAAGAGAAGACCAGTGTGGCAAACAAAAGCCGCATGACCCCCAGGTGTTCCATGGGCGAATCGCCCTTCATGATGAGTTTGCCGAGTAGATAGAATCCAAGCAAACCAAAGATTACAATCCATAGCGCAAGATTTACGTCACGATCAAGCAAGCCCCAATGGTAAGCCTGATCAGCAATGCTGAAGAATTTCAAACAGAGCGCCAGTTCAAGGAACCCGAGCGTAACTTTTACTGAATTTAACCAACCGCCGGACTTGGGCATTCCCTTGATCCATTCAGGGAATATGGCAAAGAGTGTAAAGGGAATGGAGAACGCCAATGCATAGAAAAACATGGCCAGCACAGGTTTTATGATTTGACCGCCTGCTGCAAGGACCACGACATTACCAACGATAGGTAGGGTACAAGAGAAACTCACGAGAACCAAGGTCGCCGCCATGAAGAATATTCCAATCAATCCACCCTTTTCAGCCTGTTGATCTGCCTTATTTACGAGCTGGTAGGGAGCATTGATTTCAAACAATCCAAAAAAGGATAAGGCAAATACAATGAAGGTGACGAAGACAAATAGATTTGGTGCCCAATGTGTGGCAAGTGCATTGAGACCTTCTGCCCCCAGCAGCACAGCAAACAAAGTCCCGGCCAGTGTATAAATGAAAATTATAGAAAGTCCAAAAATAATTGCCTTGCGAATGCCTTCCTTTTTTGACTGGTTGTCTCTGAGAAAGAAGGTAACCGTCATCGGCACCATCGGGAAAACACAAGGCGTGATAAGCGAGGTGAGACCAAGGATGAATGCGAAGATGAGATAACCAAGAAGTGACTCTTCGCGGATGGTGGCTTCACCATCCAGAATAGATTTATCGAGAATGGGTCCTTGAACTTGTTGTTCGCTCGCGGGGATCACCGTAACGGCTGCCGGAAATGGAGAAGAAGGGTCACCTTTGTTTTCATCAACATGGGTGCCACCAATGACTTGAATATTTGTCAATGAAAAATCTTCATCGAACGGGATACACTTTCCATCGACATCGCTGCATACCTGATATTCATAGTTGCCTGAAATTCTTACCGGGGAGCCCAACAGCCTAATTTTTTGACTGAACTCTCCTTTGCCTTTAAAGATTTTTACATCGCAATCAAATATATCATCGTGCTTGGAGATGGGATTGACGGCTACAAGGCTGCCTACCAATTCGTAACTCCCATGAGGCGAAAATGTGACCGTGGTTTTGATGGGGCCATCTTCACAAGGAAATTCGCTTGAGTAGAGATACCAATTCTTGCTAATGGTTGCCCGGAACTGAATTTCGATAACGTCTCCAGCCTTGGCAGACATCTGCGAGGCGGAGACTGTCCATTTAGCGGGCTCCAGGATTTGGGCTGAGAGGGCAAAGGCGAGTATTACCGAAAGGGCAGACAGGAAAATGAATTTCTTCACAGGATTCAGTTAATTTGAAGAATAACAAACATCCGGCATTCGTAGTTCTGGTCTTTCAAGTAAGAGTGCCTATTCTTAGATACCATATTGCTTGTGGAAGGCAACGATTGTTTCTATTCCGATAAGAAAGTTCTTAATGCCATAGTGTTCATTGGGGGAATGTAACGCGTCGGAATCGAGACCAAAACCCATTAATACAGTATTTAGACCAAGCTCCTTCTTAAACAACGCTACAATAGGAATGCTTCCGCCATCGCGGGTTGGGATGGGGGTTTTACCCCAAACCTGTTCAAATGCCAGGGCCGCTGCCTTGAATGCTTTGGAATCCGTAGGCGTTACTGCAGCTTCACCACCATGATGAGCGGTAACTTTGAGGTTAACCGATTTTGGTGCGATTGAAGTAAAATGCCGGGTGAATAACTCGGTTATTTGATCGGGTTGTTGATTTGGAACAAGTCGCATTGAGATCTTGGCGGAGGCGGTGGATGGTAAAACAGTCTTGGCTCCTTCTCCTGTGTATCCTCCCCAGATTCCATTCACATCAAGGGTAGGGCGGATGCCTGTCCGTTCTAATGTAGTGTAACCTTGCTCTCCACTGATTTCTGCAATTCCTAACTCTTTTTTGTAGTCGCTTAATACGAATGGCGCGCGGTTTAATGCCTCACGTTCTGCTGCGGTAAGTTCTATTACGTTATCGTAAAATCCGGGAATCGTCACTCGCCCGGTTTCGTCATGAAGCGAAGCAATCATTTCACAGAGCACGTTGGCAGGATTGGCAACGGCTCCACCGTAAACGCCGGAGTGCAAATCCCGATTTGGCCCTGTGACTTGGACTTCCATGTAGCTCAGGCCCCGCAGTCCGGTTGTGATGGAGGGTTGATCAAGAGAAATCAGGGAAGTATCGGAAATGAGAATTACATCGGCCTTCAGTTTTGCTTTGTTTGCTTTAACAAACGCACCCAGGTTGGCAGAACCCACTTCCTCTTCCCCTTCGATCATGAATTTGATATTACAAGGTACCTGCTTGTGCTTAATCATGATTTCAAGCGCCTTGATGTGCATATAGAATTGCCCTTTGTCATCACAAGCACCGCGGGCATATATTTTCCCGTCGCGAATCGTAGGCTCGAAAGGTGGTGAATTCCAGAGCGCAAGCGGATCAGGCGGCTGGACATCGTAGTGACCATAAACCAGCACCGTGGGCTTTGACGGATCAACAATTTTTTCACCAAATACAATGGGATGTCCTGGCGTTTCCATCAACTCCACATGGTCAACTCCAGCCTCCCGAAGCTTCTTCACCACGTAGTCGGCGGCGTTTCGAACATCCGGCTTGTGCTTGCTGTCTGCACTCACCGAAGGTATCCGGAGCAATTCAAATAGTTCGGTGAGATACGTTTCTTTGTTCTTTTCAATATAGTCTTTGATAGCGTTCATCGGATGGGAAGTTAAGGCGCGATTCAAAATTAGGTCATCATCGATTCAATTGGAAATGAGATTTTCCGTAAAGGAGGGACGGTTCAGTCGGAAGTGCAAAAGACGTTGGCTAGTGCGAGACTTAATTCGGTACCCGGAAGACAGCAAATACTGGCTCTGAGCGTACACCAGCTTCTGTCATGCGCTTCTTCAACTCCTCGGAATTGATTACTTCTTTCGCCCGTTCGATATCATCCGTGGCAAACAGGATATTTATCATCTGTGGATTTTCTGCATTCGTTGAGATTGCCCGTAGCTCCAGATTGGCTTTGGCCCGAACTGGTTCATCGGCATCAAATACCTTCCTCCAGTGATCATAATCTTGGACCTCATGGGAAACACCAAGCCGGTAAATCTTAGTGGTTGGCGTCGACTCACGAAACTTCACATCAAAAAAACTGAGTACGGGCTCAGATGTAACCCCTTCAGCCTGGAGCATTTCTTTGAAATCAGCAGAAGCAAAAGCATTTCTGGCTTCATTGTGACTCTTGGTCAATTCAAATACTGTAATCAAGTTAGGATCTTCCGGGCTGGCAAAAATGCTCAGTCTGGATTCTGGATTCGATAAATCATTATAGGCCTTCAGCCAGGATTTGTAATCACGCACCTCATGCGTCATGCCTACCGCTGTAAATCCTGAAAACGGTGTGAGTTTTATTGAATCAAACGCCTCCTCATTGGCACCCTGATCGACTGTCTTGACCCCACAGGACGCAAGAAGAAGCATAACCAGGGATGGTAAGGACCAAATAAGACAGCAGTTCTTTCTCATCAGATTCAAAAGTTAGGAAAATTCTGCTATATCCGCACCATAATTACCCGGTGGCATTAACCCAGCATTGTCTTTCTGTGAAATTCAGCCTTATCCCTTGAAACACAGGGGGTTGAATTACGTTATTTGTGATAACCACCACTACGATTATGGGAACAACAAGCAAACTCTCCATTTTAGAATCTCTGGATGAAATGGATCATGCCCAAATGGAAAAGGTCATGGATTATATCAGAAAAGTATTGGAACAGGAAGCCAATATGAGAACTCGGAAAATGCGGCGTCTAGGCATGGAACAAATCCGAAGCGCATTGCAGCCTCAGCAACTGATGAGGCCGCAATTCTAGGAGCGCTAACTTTAGTTTTATGTGTTCACCTGTTAGCAACCCAGGTTCTTCTTTAGACTTCTTTCAGGGATTCCGCCAAAATCAGATACCTTATTTTGGCTCTCCGAAGCGTTGTTAAATTTCTCCCCAAAAAGCTCTTTTGCTTTCTTTTTCTGTTGCTTTGACTTTGGGGCATCTCTTTTAGGCATGTGACAGCATTTTTTGTTACAAGGAACCCAAATTTTCAGGATAATTGACTACGCTGTATATTCGCTATTATTTGAACTTGATCTAAATAAGGTGTCCGTGATGGTAAAATCTGTCTCATCCATGAAGCCAGGAGAAACAGCCGTTATCTCAGGGTTCACGGACGAACACCTTTCCGTCAAACTCCTGGAAATGGGATTCCTTCCAGGCACTGTCGTACGGTTCAATTTCAGCGCCCCGTTTGGAGATCCGGTTTGCGTTAATATTTCTGGATTTGACCTCTCGTTAAGGCTTGATGAGGCATCCACCATAATCATTTTAGATTAGCAATGACTGCCGGAAGACGTAGGAAAATTGCGCTGGTGGGCAAACCTAATTCCGGGAAGTCATCCCTCTTCAATCAACTGACAGGTCTAAAGCAGAAGATTGGAAATTTTCCCGGCATTACCGTGGACAAACGAACCGGGATATGCCAGCTTGATGAAAGCACAGAAGCAGAAATCATCGACCTTCCCGGAATCTATAGCCTCTATCCACGTACCCTTGATGAAAAAATCGTTGTGGAGATTCTCACCGATCGGCGCGGCAAGGACTATCCGGATTGCATAGCGGTGATCGCCGACGCGACTAACCTGAAGAATTGTCTCTTGTTGCTTACACAGTTGGTCGATCTGAAACTGCCGATTGTGCTTGCACTTAACATGATGGATATGGCTGCAAAATCGGGGCTCAGCATGGATATCAAGAAATTGTCCTTAGAACTTGGTGTGCCTGTTGTGATGATTAACGCCCGTCAAGGACGCGGTATTGAGCCGCTGAAAAGACTATTGGCCGATGGAGTTGGGCATTCGAATCGACAAATTTTTGAGACAACCAGCGGCGCGGAGCAAGCATTAGCAGAAGTTAAGGAGCACTTTAGGTTGGAGGCGTCCTATGAAGCATTCCAATACCTGCAACAATCAGACAATCTACCATTTCTTTCTGCTGACGATCGAATGTTCATAAAGGAAGTGGCCAAGCGCAACAATTTTTTTCCGCACAAGTACCAGGGGGCTGAAACGATTCACCGATACGAGTTCATTCAAAAAGTTCTGGATTCGGTTATTATCAAGTCTGCACGAAAAGATTGGAAGGGGACATCTACTAAGCTGGACCGGATTCTCACGCACAAGATCTGGGGGTATCTGATCTTTTTTGTAATCCTGTTTCTGATCTTTCAATCTGTTTTTGCTTTTGCGCAAATTCCAATGGATGCCATCGATCGGGGATTTGCCGGCCTTAGCAGCTACCTCGGAAAGCAACTGCCGGAGGGCCCGGTGTTTGAATTGATTTCCAGCGGAATTGTTCCCGGAATAGGAGGAATCATCATCTTCATTCCTCAGATCGCAATTCTGTTTGCGTTTATTTCCATTCTGGAAGAAACTGGCTACATGTCCCGGGTAGTCTTCATGATGGACAAAATCATGCGAAAATTTGGAATGAGTGGACGCAGTGTAGTCCCATTGATTTCCGGGATGGCCTGTGCAATTCCGGCGATCATGGCAACACGCACAATCGATAATTGGAAGGATCGGCTGATAACCATATTTGTAACGCCGCTGATGAGTTGCTCGGCCCGCCTACCCGTTTTTGCGATCCTTGTCGCTTTGATCATTCCGAAGGAGCGGGTTCTTGGCTTAATCAGTCTGCAGGGGATAGCACTGATGGGTCTATACTTACTTGGGTTTGCAGCCGCCATGTTATCAGCCTTGCTATTGAAGGCAATTGTACGTGTAAAAGAACGGAGTTACTTGATCATGGAGATGCCCACATACCGTGTGCCGAAATGGTCGAATGTGGGATTCACCATCGTTGAAAAGACGAAGGCTTTTGTATTTGAAGCCGGTAAGGTGATCATCGCTGTTTCTATAGTCCTCTGGGTATTGGCAAGCTATGGCCCGGCCGATGTAATGAATAGTGCACGTAAGACGGTATCTGAGGAGGTAGTCAATCTTCGCCTCACAAAAGAAGAGTATGAAAACCGAGTAGCTGCGTACAAGCTTGAACATTCATACGCCGGGACTATTGGAAAATGGATTGAGCCTGTTATTCGTCCGCTAGGTTTTGACTGGAAGATTGGAATAGCCCTGATCACCTCTTTTGCTGCCAGAGAGGTGTTTGTGAGTACGATTGCCACAATCTACAGCCTTGGGAGTACGGATGAAAGCGCAACGATTAAAGACCGCTTAAAAGATGAGATTAACCCCGATACAGGAGGCCCCCGATTTACGCCGGCTGTAGGATTTTCCTTACTTGTCTTTTACACATTCGCTATGCAATGCATGAGTACGCTGGCCGTGGTGAAGCGTGAAACCAAGGGATGGAAATGGCCGCTTGCGCAACTTGTTTATATGACGGGCCTTGCCTACACATCAGCCCTTCTGGTTTATCAAGTCCTGTCCTGATTTCTTACCTTTCGGGCTGAACCAATCTTCATTCGGCTGTGATGAGTAAGCGTATAGGAGTTCTAGGTGGTGGCCAGCTTGGCCGAATGCTGATCCAGAAAGGGGTTGATTGGAATATTACCTTTTCGGTTTTAGATCCGGACCCACAAGCGCCGTGCTCAGGTATCGCCAACTTCACGGTCGGTAAGCTCACGGATTATGATGCTGTGATGAAGTTCGGTGCGGATTGCGATATCATCACGATAGAAATTGAGAATGTCAACACGCGCGCACTAACTGACCTCGAACTAGCCGGAAAAAGAGTTTTTCCTCAACCCCATATAATTGAAGTGATTCAGGACAAGCGGACTCAAAAGAAGTTTTTCCTGGATCATGGAATTCCAACAGCTGACTATGTCCTTACCGAGAATCGTGCGAGCGTAAATCAGTATACGGATTTTCTTCCGGCGGTACATAAACTCGGGCGTGAAGGATATGATGGCCGAGGCGTTCAGGTACTTCGCTCGATCTTGGACCTACCAAAAGCATTTGATGCCCCAGGACTTCTTGAGAAGTTGGTCCATGTGGAGAAGGAAATTTCAGTGATTGTTGCACGGAATGCAAAAGGTGAAGTTCGCGCTTTCCCACCCGTGGAAATGGTTTTCCACCCTGAAGCCAATTTGGTTGACTATCTGTTTTCGCCCGCTCAGATTTCGCCCGGCGTGGCGCAGCGGGCCAACGCGGTTGCCATTGAAGTGATTGAGGAGCTCAAAATGATCGGTCTTTTGGCCGTTGAACTGTTTGTAACGCCGGAGGGCGGGATTGTAGTCAATGAGATTGCACCTCGTCCACACAACAGCGGGCATCAGACTATTGAAGGGAACGTGACCTCACAGTATGAGCAGCACCTTCGCGCCATATTGAATTTGCCTCTGGGTGAAACTGCGGTGCTCTTTCCAACTGCAATGGTCAACTTGCTGGGCGAGGAGGGGCACCACGGCGAGGCTCGGTACCTGGGAATGGAGAGCATATTGGATATTCCCGGGATCTATGTCCACTTATATGGCAAAACGATGACAAAACCATTTCGCAAGATGGGTCATGTAACGATTGTCGACTCTGATATTGAAACCTTGAGAAAGAAAGCCAACTTTGTTAAAAACACCCTAAAGGTAGTTACATGACAAAACCGCTCGTTGGCATAATCATGGGGAGCCAGTCAGACCTCGGAATCATGAGAGAGGCAGCCCAGTTTCTTGAGGAGATGAAGATTCCTTTTGAACTCACCATCGTTTCGGCACATCGCACGCCGCGCCGGATGGTGGATTATGCAACCAAGGCCAGGGAGCATGGGCTTCGGGTTATCATTGCAGGTGCAGGAGGAGCAGCACACCTTCCAGGCATGATTGCTTCCATGACGTCATTGCCTGTAATCGGTGTACCGGTTAAGTCTTCCAACTCCATGGATGGATGGGATTCGGTGCTCTCCATTCTTCAAATGCCGGCTGGCGTGCCGGTAGCTACCGTGGCATTGAATGGCGCCAAAAATGCCGGGATTCTCGCAGCCCAGATACTGGGTTCAACTGACAAATCCATCTCGCGGAAGCTTGACCAATACAAGAAAACCTTACAAAAAAAGGTTGAGGAATCGGCAAAATCAATGATTCTCAAAGGGTGGAAGGCGGTTTAGGTCTAATTTTCTTACATCTGGGCCCAGGGCAAGAGGGAAATCACTAACTTCTCGTCCTTTTTTATGGGAAGTATGGATCCACGATCAAAAGGTTGGCTTGGCGAATATCTCCAGTTTCGACAGGGGCTGTTTCAGGACATTACTTCCGAAGGGCACAAGTCGGCTCATCCGGATTTCTCATTGTATCGGATAATGCAGCCTACTGGTTTAATGTATGGTCAGCCTGTTACGCCATTTGAGCATGCTGATTCAGCTAGCTGGACAGTCAAAGACCGTTTGAAGATCCTTCTGGCGGAGAGTTTGATCAGCAGTTCCCTTCTATTTCACGAGCAACCGGTGAAGACCCCAGAAGAGATTTCTGCATTGTTGATGAAGACCGTGGATAGCATCAACACCTTTTACAAGCAGGTATTTCCGGAAATGGCCGCTTCCTCGACGACCCTCTTTGGAAGAAAGAAGACGTCCTTGGAATTGGCCGAACAAATATTGGAGAGACGGGTAGATCACATTGAAGTGAAGGGAAATTTTTGGGTTCACTTCTTTCACAATAGCCTTCTGTTCCTGGATATTTTCATTTATGGTCAATGGATTCATACCAATGCGGATAAGATTGTTTCCGATTTTTTCAGCTATGAGCGGGATGAGCTGCGCACCTCCTTGGTAAAAGTAATGGCAGTGGCATCACATGCCAATCACACCGTGGAGTTTGAAGAGAGAAGGTTGCTTGAGTTTTTTCTCCAAAGCACAAAGCTTTCTAACGAAAGGAAAAATGAGTGTCGGGCGATATTTGAAAAAGGTATCTTAGTTGAGGAACTTGACTTACCGACGAGCAATTCCTGGATTCTCAAGAAGTACTTTCTTGAAATAGCAATCCTGACGTTTTGGGCGGACAAACGTGTTCAGGAGGCGGAGCTTGAGCTCCTTAATCGGCTTGCTTCTTCCATGTCCTTTTCCGGTGAAGATGTGGAAAATAGCTTGCTGGCCGTTGAAGGATTCATTTTAGAGCACTGGAAGGAGCTTGAACATCTTTCCGACAACAAGAGCTATGAAGAAGTCAGTCGTCAATTTATTGACCGTATGGCTGGAATAACAACAAAACACAAGACCAAGTTGCTGCATGATGTAAGATCGTGGAGTGAATTGGTTAATTTACTCACCCGCGCTCGTTCAGTGGAATTGAATGTTGAGGAGAAGAATGAGCTAAGAAGAATGCTGGTTGAGGTGCTCAAGAAAATTCCAACCTTTGTCATCATTGCTCTCCCGCACCAGTTTCTTACACTTCCAATTTTGATGCAGGTATTACCCAAAAATTTTATTGTGGAGAGCCTTGAAGTCTAGCTTAGTGTTTCACCGATTGTCTTGTCTTTTTTTGGTATCACAATGCTGAAGACGATCGACAGCGTCAAGGTCAGAATAATCACTAAGAATGACAGAAACACCGGGATCTGGAAATGGATGATCTCGAGCAGCATCTTGGCGCCAATAAAAAACAAGATGATAGAAAGACCCTTTTGAAGAAGATAGAATTTATCAATGATGCCGGAGAGCAGGAAGAACATAGCCCGAAGACCGAGCACAGCAAAAATATTTGAAGTATAAATCAAAAACTCATTTTGGGTAATGGCAAAGGCTGCGGGGATGGAGTCAACGGCGAAAATTAAGTCGGTTGTCTCAATGAGAACAATAACCAGGAAGAGTGGAGTAAAAAAGTACTTTCCGTTCTCTTTGAACAAAAATTTTCCACCACGATCATCGGGACTCACCGGCAGATAGGCGCGGCAGAAGCGCATGATGGGGTTTTTTTCAGGATCAATTTTTTCATCACTATCCTCAAAGTATATTTTGATACCCGAATAGATCAGGAAGACACCAAATACATACAGAATCCAATGGAACTGCGCGATTAGATAGGCTCCGACGAAAATGAAAATTCCCCGGAAAAAAACCGCACCGAGAATACCCCAAAAAAGTACTTTGTGATAGTACTCTTCCTTAACGGTAAAATACTTCAGGATCAAAAGAATGACGAAAATGTTGTCTACGGAAAGAGCGTATTCGGTCAGGTATGCCGAGAAGTATTCCAGCAAGGCATCCGTCCCCCCATCCGCACTGTCGTCAAAAAGGAAAACCAAGTATCCGAACAGTGTGCTTACCAATACCCAGAAAATAGATTGATAGAGGGCCGACTTGGTTGTGATCTTGTGGGCGGTCTTATTTAGAATGCCCAGGTCGATTAACAGAAAAAGAATGATGACAAAGGCGAAAACCCCGAATAGAACCGTCTCAGCGGTGCTGTTATTTCTGAAAAGAGAAAATAAGAGCATTTGTATTCGAAGGTGTTTAAGAGTTAAAAAAGAGGTGATTATCGGTCGAAAAGGCCAAATAATCACCTATTTAAGAGCCAAAGCTAAAAATTAAATTGGAACCTTGAAACAAGGCTGGTTTGTATTCCCTTTGAAGTCAAAAGGGAACCGCTGCAATTCCCAAAAAAAAGGTTGCGCTGACTAATCGTTACCAATTTATGCGGGCTTGAACGGAAAACCTGACGGTATCACGCAAGGCAACTTTTTGATACCCCCGTATTCCATAAAATACGAGAAGTGGTTTACCACCATCCTCGTCAAATTCCAGGGTCAGATTTCGCTCGCTGGTGTAGAGTTGATTTGCTTCCTTAATTGTGCCTTCAATTTTTCTCACCCGGCCGATTGTTCCATGATAATATACCCTGAGGAGCCCAAGGGGTGAGGAATCGCTAACATATTGCTGAATTCTCAGATTGCTTCTGGAGTCATCCAGCGGGCCCTCCTCACGATAAGATCCCTTGTGGAGCGGTTTATTCACAATTCCGAGCTCTCTAAAAATAGCCAACTCGGCCTTCAAGATTTCCGCCGTAGGCACAAAGGAGGTGTCAGAACGATGCCCGTCTACCTCGGCTTCTTTGTCAAGTGTATTTTTGTGTTGACTCAATGCATTGATCTGCTCATCTATCAGCTGATCGAAGTCAATCGGAACGGAGCTTGTCGATGCGGGGGATGGCGAACAGCCCAAAGCAAAAAGAAGAAGAAAGCGATAGAATGGAAATCTCATGAATTATAGACCCTGCGATTCCGCGATCAGTTCGGCAAGGTCTTTCACCTGGATTGAATCTTCCTTGTTTTTGGCCTTCACGCCATCACTCATCATTGTCATGCAGAACGGACAGGCCACGGCTATGGTTCTGGCCCCGGTGGCGATGGCCTCTTCGGCCCGCTCGACATTCACATCCTTCTTGCCTTTTTCCGGTTCCTTGAACATCTGAGCTCCACCGGCTCCGCAGCACAAACCGGTTGTTCGGCAACGTTTCATTTCGACAAGATCTGCATCAAGTGATTCAAGAACGGAGCGAGGTGCTTCGTAGACATTATTTGCGCGCCCCAGGTAACAGGAGTCATGGTACGTGATCCGTTTTCCCTGGTAGGAGCCGCCTTCTTTAAGTTTGATCTTTCCCGCTTCGATGAGTTGTTGTAAGAAAGTGGAGTGATGAATCACTTCATAGTTACCGCCAAGATCAGGGTACTCGTTCTTGATGGTATTGAAACAATGCGGGCAGGCCGTCACGATTTTCTTCACATGGTACCCATTGAGTACCTGAATCATACTGGTTGCCTGCATTTGAAAAAGGAATTCATTCCCTGCCCGCCGGGCTGGGTCGCCGGTGCATGATTCTTCAGCTCCCAAAACGGCAAAACGGGTACCAACTGCCTGAAGAATTTTTACAAACGCTTTTGTCACACGCTTGTATCGCTCATCGTAAGATCCGGCGCACCCTACCCAAAAGAGAATTTCGGGGGATTCGCCTCGTGCTGCCATTTCAGAAAGTATCGGAATATTCATGGATCGCGATCGTTAGTCCCTCTAGGAATTTTCACTTGCCCACTTAAATCGGTCAGCCGATGGAAATTTCCAGGGCGCAAAATTGGTTTCTATATTTTGAAACATGGAATTCCATTGTTGGGGTGACCCGGACTCTTCCATGGCGACATATCTCCGCATTTCCAGGATAATGTCCAAGGGATTGATCATCACTGGACATGCTTCCACGCAGGCATTGCAGCTTGTGCAGGCATTAATTTCTTCTTTTGTGGTATAATCCCCGAGCAGGGTCTTCCCATCAGCAAGACCGGGACCTCCGGCTGCCAGGCTGCGACCCACTTCCTCCATCCGGTCACGAACATCCATCATAATTTTTCTCGGGGAGAGCTTCTTTCCTGTCAAATTGGCTGGACATTCAGATGTACACCGACCACACTCTGTACAAGCGTACGCAGACAAAAGGGAATTCCAGGTCAGGTCATTGATATCTTTAACTCCGAATCTTCCGGGCTCTGCCGGTTGCGAAGCGGTTGAGGCCTCGAGGCCCAACATGGAACGCACTTCGCGGGTAACAACAGGCATGTTGTCTATATGCCCCTTGCTTTCAAGCCGTGCATAGTAGGTGTTGGGGAAAGCAAGAAAAATATGAAGGTGCTTGGAGTAGGTGACGTAAATAGAGAAGCCAAGAATTCCCAGGATATGGAACCACCAGCAGAATCGTTCTACAAGGACTAGCGACGCTGGGGCAACGCCATCGAGAACCGGAATGAGCAATGAACTGAAGAACAATGATCCGGTAGCTGTGTAGTGCTCATTTTGTCCTTGTAAAATCTGATCGCTTGCGTTCATGAAGAGGATCGCCCACATGAGAACGATCTCCGTAAGCAGGATGATGGCAGCATCCAACCTGGGCCAGGAAGTCATTTCAGCACTCCAGAACCTTGGAATTTTGAGCACGTACCTCCTCATCAGAAACAGCAGGCAGGCCGCCATGACGGCTACAGCGAGCGCCTCGAAGAAGTTCATCAGGAGAGGGTAAAAGGATCCGAGTAGCGGTGCAAAAATCCGATGTGTGCCAAGGAGTCCGTCTAGGACAAACTCGAGAACTTCGAGGTTGATGATGATGAATCCTGCATAAATAAAGAAATGCAGGATTGCTGGTATAAGTCGTTTGAACATTTTCCGTTGGCCGAAGGCAACGAGCAGCATATTGCCCAAACGTTCGGTGGATCGATCATGAATGGGGTTGGGTTTTCCAAGCCGGATGTTGTTCCGTATGGTGAGAATGCGTCGACGTAAGATAAAACCGGCAACGCCAAGAACGATTAAGAAAGCAACTTGCTGAATCATAGGCATAGACCCTTGGGCTTTCAAATTAGCCAACTAAATCTTGAAATCCACTTTGAGCCGCTGAATTCAAACAGCAATTTGCAGCGTTTCTATTTTTATATACTTTTGTGACCCGTCTGAAAAGGCGGAATATTGCTGGTGACGTAGCTCAGTTGGTAGAGCAAAGGACTGAAAATCCTTGTGTCGGGGGTTCAATTCCCTCCGTCACCACTTCAAAACCCCTGTTCGAACGGGGTTTTATGACAGGCTTCCTGTATTTTCCCATCTAATTCAGTCGACAGGCAGTTGACCATGGTAGAATCAGCATTCCATAGCTACATCTTAGTAACCTACATCGTGCAGGCGGTTATTGGAGCCGCCCTGTTTTTAATCTTCAGGCACTTCAGTCGCCATCACAACCGAAAGTATCTTATTACGTGGTCCTGGGCCTGGTTGTTATTTGCCGTGGCGATGGTCATGCTTGGACTACGCGGTGTGCCCTTCCTATTCTACGGGCTTGGATATTGGCCTGCGTTGGCATACAGCCTGGTATCCCTTTTTATTTATCTGGCTTTTGTAACACTATTTATGGGTGGAATCCGTGAGCTTATCCGGGATATCCGAATTCCGTCACGCGCATTCTTCATTTGGCTTTCATTTGTATTCGCGCTGGCAGTCGTATTGACATTGGTTAAGAGTCAGGATGATGAAGCGCCACAAGTCCGTTATTTTCTCCGCATAGGCCTAAGGTTCAGCATTGCCAGTATAGCTTTTGTGTCCGCTGGGTTGATCTTGCGGTTTACCAAGCGTCTTTCCGGAGGGCTTGGTCACGGTATTATGTCGTGGTCCATGATACTGTTTGGGCTGGAGCAAGGCTACTATGCGTCTGTTGTTGGCCTCAACTTAGTCGGTACCAAGTTTGAATTTCCTTCGTTCTTTGGCTTGGCCGACATGGTCATGATCTTTGGGACTGGTTTTGGTATGATTATTTGGCTGCTGGAGGATGAGCGCCGTGAACTGAAAAAGGCAAACCTTGAACTTGATCGGTTTGTTTACAGCACTTCGCACGACCTGCGTTCTCCAATTGCCTCCATGCTTGGGCTTGTCAATCTGGCCCGCCTGGAGGTGAAAGATGAAAAAAGCCTTGAACTCATCACGATGATGGAGCAGCGGGTATTAAAACTGGATTCAGTAATCGCAGACTTCCTCGTGTTGTCCCGGAGCAAAAAATCTGAAGTAGTGATGACTCCTGTATCCCTCAACCAATTGATTGATGAGGTAGTCAGTGATGTAAAATTTGCAAAGGATGCACCCGCAATCCGGTTGATTTACGACCGCGGCAGTGACTTTACGTTCCAGTCTG
Source organism: Cyclobacteriaceae bacterium (assembly GCA_031423035.1). GTDB lineage: Bacteria > Bacteroidota > Bacteroidia > Cytophagales > Cyclobacteriaceae > ELB16-189. The sequence goes on from JANPES010000043.1 coordinate 20,383, forward strand.
ATTTTCCGCTAATGAAGACGGTGTTGGGCAATCTGTTTTCCAACAGTGTGAAGTACCATGACCTGGGTAAGTCCGATCCCTACATTCGCGTATCTCACAGAACCCTGGCTGGCAAAGTGCAGATCGATGTGGAAGACAATGGCCAGGGAATCCGAACAGAAAGTCTCGACAAGATCTTTGACATGTTTTACCGGGCGTCCTCTTCATCAAATGGAACGGGTTTGGGATTATATATTGTCAAGGAATCGCTGGCAAAACTGAAAGGAACGATTTTTGTTAAATCTTTCCACGGAACCGGCAGTACGTTTACGATCCTGCTTCCACAGTTAGGTAACTAGAAGATGTCAATCTGCCCAGTGAGGAGTTGCTCAAGGGTATCCCGGTG
>JANPES010000044.1:0-10708 GCA_031423035.1 Cyclobacteriaceae bacterium
CGGACATGATGTCGAAGCTGCTGCATAAGTTTTCAAAATACCGTACCATCCGGGTAAGACGCGTAACAAAAAACTTCTCATCCAGATCAGGCTTATCCACCATCTGCTCGATTTCCCAAAGGATGAGGTTAAAATAGAGCTCGGTTATCTGATGGTAGGCAATAAATACTTTTTCGTCAGGGAACTGTGTTTTTGGATTCTGGAGGCTCAGCAGCGTATCCAGATGAATATAATCCCAGTAGGTCAGGTAGTCCGCGTTGAGCAGGCCATCGAGGTAGGAAGTGAGGTCCTGGCCCATGACCTCGTATTTTTGCTTCAGCTTGGCAAGCAAATCGCCAAGGGCTGGATCGACGGAATTATCCATTCTTATAGCTAAATTTGAGGTAAATTAATGAAATTGTATGGCAACTGTATCAGCCTCCTCTATCCCTGCTAAGAAATCCCTGAAACAGGATGTTTATGAGCAGCCCGACTTCTACCAGATAGACAGCCTGCTGACTGAAGAACACAAACTTATCCGTGGTTCGATCCGTGACTTTGTAAAGCGTGAGATAAGTCCCTACATAGAGGATTGGGCGCAACGGGCGCATTTTCCGTATGAGATCGTAAGGAAATTTGGAAACATTGGTGCTTTCGGACCTACCATCCCTCAAGAATACGGAGGCGGCGGAATGGACTACATCTCGTATGGCATCCTGATGCAGGAAATTGAACGAGGCGATTCCGGTATGCGGTCAACAGCGTCTGTACAGGGATCGCTCGTGATGTATCCCATCTATAAGTTTGGATCTGAAGCACAACGCAAGAAATATTTACCCAAACTCGCTTCGGGCGAATGGCTTGGGTGCTTTGGCTTAACCGAACCTGATCATGGATCAAACCCCAGCGGGATGGTCACCCATTTCAAAGACATGGGCGATCATTATCTACTCAACGGCGCGAAGATGTGGATTTCCAATTCGCCAAAAGCAGATGTCGCTGTAGTTTGGGCGAAGAATGAAGCGGGTAGAATTCACGGACTTATCGTAGAGCGGGGCATGCCCGGATTCTCAACCCCGGAAACACATGGCAAGTGGTCGTTGCGCGCCAGCGCTACAGGCGAACTGGTATTTGATAACGTTAAAGTTCCCAAAGAGAATCTTCTCCCAAACAAAAGTGGTTTAGGCGCTCCGATGATGTGTCTTGATTCAGCCCGATTTGGAATTGCCTGGGGTGCCCTCGGTGCCGCCATGGATTGCTACGAGTCGGCGAGACGGTATGCAGCCGAACGTATCCAGTTTGGAAAGCCCATTGGTTCTTTTCAATTAATGCAGAAGAAGCTCTCTGAAATGCTCACTGAGATCACCAAGGCCCAGTTGCTCAACTGGAGGTTAGGCACACTCATGAATGAAGGCAAAGCCACAACACCGATGATCTCCCTGGCAAAGCGAAACAATGTTCATATCGCCTTACAGATTGCCCGTGAAGCAAGGCAGATGCACGGTGGCATGGGCATCACCGGAGAATACTCCATCATGCGTCATATGATGAACCTGGAATCGGTAGTCACCTATGAAGGGACGCATGATATTCACCTGCTTATTCTCGGGAATGAGATTACGGGGATTCCGGCGTTTACTTAGAGGTGTTGAGGTGTTAACGTTGCGTACCTGAGTGGCAAGGTTAACGTGCTCGATAAGAGTGAGAACATTCACCAGTTCTGAAACAAGCAATAGCTTACAGCAGGTCAAGTACTTTAATCAGACCCAGTTTCACTTCTCCCATTTCCTTGAGGGAGAGTATTCCAAGACGTTTTACAAATCGTTGATTTGAAATTGATTTGGCTTGAAAACAGTCTGCCACGCTTTGTTTTGAAAGGCCGTTGGACTTTGACGGGCGAAGAGGTACGTGCCATTCGCGCGCTGAACGGGCGGGGTCTGTAAGCGGAACCACAACTTTAAGTTGAAGCGCCCCGATACTGTCATGATTGACAATGACGGCCGGCCTAACCTTGTCAATCTCCTGACCAATCTTTGGAGCAAAATCAACAAGCCAGACTTCCTTGTGCTTCATTGCTCCTGGATGTCAAGGTCGACGCCTGAAAGATTGTTGGCTGGTTTGGCGTAGTATGTTCTGGTCTCTGGTTCGTTCGCCTGTGATTCCATTCGCTTATAAACTGCCGCTCTATTCTTCCTTAATTTATCCAAGGCCTTTTGCATGGGGCTCTCTTCATCGGCCGACCGAATGAGTATCCCCTCGCTAGTCTCCTCAATCACCACGCGGTCCAGCTTATACTTCTTGATCATTTCAGAAGGGATAATAACCGCCTTGCTGTTTCCTACCGATGTCAGTGTCTTCACCATATGCAAATATACAGAATGTTATAACATAGTTATAACTTGTCAATCTTGGCCTTTCACAAAGTAAGCAAGAGCGCAGGCCGTTTAAAATCTGGTTTTCAGAACTACTTCACAGGCCTTACCCTAAACAGGTTTGAGTCTGGCTGATGGTCGGCTTGGAGTTTCCGTGCTCCCGGGTAACATCCTGGGTGTTCTTGCCCGTCAAATCTTAAACTGTCCTATTTTCGGGGGAGCTTACAACGGCTTCATATCTGTTTTACTTATTACTTGAACGACCGATGGTGGTCGATGGTCCATAGTCCATAGCAGGGGCTCCAATGGGCTATAGGGACGTACTTTTTATCGGCCATCGAGATGGACTACGGACTATCGACTCCCCATCCGTATCTTCACGGCTTCAACGACAGCACACTCATCTTGATATGAAAATTGTTACCGTCCTTGGCGCGAGGCCACAATTTATAAAGGCAGCCACGGTCTCCCGCGCCCTGGCCAAAGCAGGAATTACCGAGCGCATTATACATACCGGTCAGCATTTCGACAAGAACATGTCGGATATATTCTTCCAGGAAATGTAAATTCCAACTGCGCACTATAATCTGTACGTCAACAGCCTGAGCCATGCCGACATGACTGGACGCATGCTTGAGAAAGTGGAGGAAATACTTATCATAGAGAAGCCCGATGCAGTATTAGTCTACGGTGACACCAATTCCACACTCGCTGGCGCCCTGGCAGCGGCCAAACTCAGAATCCCCGTAGCGCACGTCGAGGCCGGTCTCCGCAGCTTCAACATGGCCATGCCAGAAGAAATCAATCGGATCCTCACTGACCGTGTCAGTACAATTTTATTCTGCCCCACAACAGTTGCTGTGAAGAATCTAAAGAAGGAAGGATTCGATAAATTTGATTGTCAAATAGAACAACCCGGTGATGTCATGTTTGATGCGCTGAAGTACTATGGCAAGAAAGCAGAGAACGTCTCGCAGGTGCTACAGAAAGAGAAGCTCACAGGAAAGGAATTCGCACTTGCAACGATTCACCGTGAAGAAAACACAAACAATCCGAAGCGCTTAGGCGCCATCGTCGATGCACTTAACACCATCAACAAAACAGTTACTGTAGTCCTCCCCCTCCATCCGCATACGCGCAGCTATCTCGACTCACACAAGATAAAGCTTGACGTCACCCTGCTTGACCCCGTCGGCTATTTCGATATGCTCATGCTGCTTCGCAATTGCCGAATGGTCTTCACGGATAGCGGCGGCCTGCAGAAGGAGGCTTACCTATCGGCAAAATTTTGTGTTACACTGCGTGATCAGACGGAATGGACAGAGTTGGTAAAGGCCGGCGCGAATGTGCTGGTGGGCGCAGACACGCGAAAGATTCTAAGTGCTTTCAGGAAGAATAGAAAGAAGGCAGTCGTCGTTAAACCCCTTTACGGGCGTGGTGATGCGGCAGACAAGATCGCAAAACGGTTGAAGAGGCTTGGTTAATGGGTAGTTCATTCTGTACTCAATGCTTGCAGGCGCGAATGCTGAAAATTAAATTTAGATTCATAACGAACACAAAGAACGGCACGACGATCGCAAAGAAAATATCAAACATTCTCATTGATTGCTACCTAATCTTTAATGTAAACCAACACATTCAGCCACTGAACAGGGTTTCGAGGATCGTTCGTATAAACAGTTATCGCCTTTTGCTGCGTTCCGCCCCGGTTCTGCGGCTTGAAACGTATCTTGATCTGAGTTGAATCTCCGCCGCGGAGACTTTGCTTTGCTGCTTCCGCAGAAATGCAAGTGCAGTTTCCCTGAATCGCCCTGATCTTCAGCTCCCGCTTGCCCTTGTTGACCAAGGTGACATTTCGTTCCAGAGAAACCCCCGGTGTATGTTGTCCCAGGTCTAAGCTTTGCTCACGCAGCACAGCCTGTGGCGCTTTCATCATATCTTCCGCTGTCGGAGTCCCATAGAATTCCTCGAGCGAAGCGAATACAGAGATTGATTTCATTTCCTCACCGATATCGCTGGTGTTGAATAGCACATTATCAGAAACAAATCCAAATGCATTCTTCATCCGGGCATCGTAGATCACCGTGATCACTCCTTTTTGATGGGGTTCCAGGATCGCCGGCATCTCAACCCGCATATAGTCAGGCTTTTCAACACCCAGGAACCGAAGGGGTTCGTCTCCATCATTGATTACGGGGAATTGCTTTTGAGTTGGATCATTATTAATATATAATGTCCCCATGTTAAACGATTTGGTTTTCAACTTGAGCTTGCCCATGGCAATCGGATAAATACCCTCGTCATTTCCGTTCGGAAATACCACCTGGCCCTTGATTTGGAGAACGATGGGGTTTGGGTCTGCATCCGTTAAGAGCGTCAATGTCTTATTAAAGTATCCAGGTCGCCCTTTAGGGTCAAAACTTGCCTTAACAAATCCTGTCTTTCCGGAAGGAACAGCTTCCTTTGACCATCCAGGCGTTGTACAGCCGCAAGAGGTTGTGACATTCAGAATCTTGACAGGCCTGCTGCTATTGTTTGTGAAAACAAATTCGTGAATGGCATTCCCGTTGGCTTCCAGGACATCACCAAAGTCAAAAGCCTTCTCCCGGAAGATCAGCGACTCAAGGGCTTGTGCCCCAAGAAATTCAGGAATCAAAAGAATGGCAGCAAGAATCAGTCTCCGCATAGAACTATTTAACGCGAAAATAAGGGGATTTGCGTTAACCCTGTTTTCTTTGCATCTAATATGGCAAGAATTCTCACCGGTATTCAAAGTAGCGGGCGCCCACACCTTGGCAACCTGCTTGGCGCCATCATCCCGGGAGTCGAGCTTTCACGCAAGCCCGGCAACGATTCCTTGTTCTTTATTGCCGATCTGCACTCGCTTACCACGATCCGCGACGCGGAGACAAGGAAGCAGAATACACTGGCTGTAGCGGCAGCATGGATGGCTTTTGGTTTCGATACAACCAAGAATCTTCTCTACCGCCAAAGCCGGATCCCGGAAGTTTGCGAGCTCACCTGGTACCTCAGCTGCTTTACTCCCTATCCGATGCTGGCCAATTCGACTGCCTTCAAGGACAAGTCCGACAAGCTGGCCGATGTAAATGCCGGGTTGTTTGTCTATCCTGTGCTTATGGCCTCTGACATCATTCTTTACGATGCCAACATTGTGCCCGTAGGAAAAGACCAGAAGCAGCACCTGGAAATGACAAGAGACATTGCGACTTCATTCAATACGCAATTCGGCGAGACGTTTGTCGTTCCCGAAGCTCAGATCGACGAGCGCGTAATGATCATCCCTGGAACAGACGGCGGAAAGATGAGTAAGTCCTCCAACAACATCATCGACATCCTACTGACCGAAAAGGAGCTGAAGAAACAAGTCATGTCTATTGTCACCGATAGCACGGCGCTGGAATTGCCGAAGACCCCGGAAACCGACACGGTGTTTGCAATTTACAAACTGGTTGCTGCCGCAGCGCAAACTGCTGAGTTGCGAAAGAAATATCTGGCCGGCAATTTTGGATACGGACATGCAAAGCAAGAACTGCTGGGCTTATTGATGGACAAATACAAGTCCGAGCGCGAGGCCTTTCAGCATCTTATGGCCAACCCCAAGGAAATAAACCAGAGGCTGGAAGAAGGCGAAGCCAGGGCGAGGATAATTGCGAGAGAGGTGTTGGGGAGGGTCAGAAGGAAGTTGGGCTTCGAGGAGTAAAAAAGGGGTTGCCACAGATTACACAGATTCGCACAGATTAATTGGTACTGATTAGTAGATCAGTCGTTTGAACTCAAGACTTTTGCGGCCAAAGTTTACCAGCAATCCAATTTTGCATCCAGACACTTTGATATAGTTGATGGTCTGCGCCATGTGCGTATCCACAAGCCCACCCTCATGTGCCTTGATTTCAAGGATAATGCTATCCATCACGATAAAGTCTGCAAAGAACTTGTGAGAGAGCACCGTGTCCTTATACTCAACTTGGTATTCCTTTTCACGATCGTACGATATTTTATGGGCGGCCAACTCATATTCAATCGCGTCCTTATAGACAATTTCCAGAAATCCATGTCCAAGTATGCTGTGCACTTCCATACAGATTCCAATGACTCTGTACGTTTCGTTCTTATGTAAGTATTCTTCTTGCAAGCTGCAAGATCACTCAGTTTAACCCCTGGTCATCTCTCAAGACCCATCGGAAAACCTGACTAAAAAAATCTGTGCTAATCTGTGTAATCTGTGGCAACCCTTACTTCGCTGTCCACACAATCTGCTGCTTCTCGTTTCCAATGTTCAGCACGATGCGGGGAGGATTGGGAAGAATGGCGAGCTTTGTGTCTTTGCCAGCGTAATCATCCATCTCAACGAAGACGCCTTCGGTGTTGGCAACACTGTATTCGTTGTTGGCGCTTATCTGGTACTTTTTCGCGATGTAGGCGATGGGCACAAGCACATCGCTGTCGGGGCAATACTCGTCGTGGATATCTTGTAAGGCATGCTCCAAGTCGTCGCCAAACGTCTCCTGGAAGTCATCCTCCAGGTCATGAAGTTTCTCTTCCAAGTCATCATAGGCCGGATTATTGTAATCCAGTTTGACCAGTTCCTGTCTGCTTTTAATGATTTCCAGGAGAGCGATATCAAGGGCCTTAACGTCCATATATGCGAATTTAGGGCAAAATTAGGGAAAAGAGCTGCAAGCCGCAAACGCAATAGCTGCAAGCCCCCAAGCTACAAGCTGCAAGCAGGGCGTCGTTATTCATCCAGACCAAGTTTTGATGACCATTGGTGGCCTTGATGGCCCGGCCGCCGTTGCATGGAAAGGCCCATACCGGTTGATTGAAAAAACACGTTTGGGGCATCAACCTTGCCACTTGAAACTTGCGACCTGCAACTCATAGGTCCTGAGTGACAATCCAAGCCGAATACGTAAATTTACCAAGCCAATTAATTTACTATGAATAAGGACTTTCTACCCATCAATGGAACAGATCACATAGAATTCTATGTCGGGAACGCCAAACAGGCTGCGCTGTACTACCAACATTGCTTCGGCTTTTCACTGGTCGCCTATGCAGGGCCTGAAACCGGAGTGCGAGACAGATCCTCCTATGTGTTGCAGCAAGACAAAATCCGCTTTGTGCTCACCACCTCCCTTCAACCCGGTTCAGAAATTGCCGAGCATGTTGCCAGGCACGGAGACGGCGTAAAAATTCTCGCCCTGTGGGTTGATGATGCCACCAAATCATTTAACGAAACAGTGGTTCGCGGAGCGCATCCCGCTTTCGCGCCACAGACAATGAAGGATGAATTCGGCGAGGTAGTGCTCTCTGCTATTCATACCTACGGAGAAACTCTCCATACCTTCGTGGAACGCAAAAACTACAAAGGCGCCTTTCTCCCCGGCTACCGGCCCGTGAAGTCCACCTTCCAGAGCACCCCCATTGGACTGAAGTATGTAGACCACTGCGTCGGCAATGTTGAATTGGGCAAGATGAATACGTGGGTAGAATTCTATGAGAAGGTGATGGGCTTCAGCCTCCTGTTGACGTTTGATGACAAAGACATCTCGACGGAATACAGCGCGCTGATGTCAAAGGTCGTTTCAAACGGCAACGGCTACATCAAGTTCCCGATCAATGAACCTGCTTCAGGTAAAAAGAAGTCACAAATTGAGGAGTACCTCGACTTCTACAAAAGCCCAGGCGTACAACATATCGCCATCGCGACAGACGATATTGTCAAAACCGTTTCCGAATTGCGCAAGCGTGGCGTAGAATTCTTGTATGTTCCGGATACCTACTACAAAGACATCCTTGACCGGGTCGGCAAGATCAACGAAAACCTGGATGACCTAAAGAAGCAAAACATCCTGATCGACCGCGATGAAGAAGGGTATCTGTTGCAGATTTTTTCCAAGCCCATTCAGGATCGACCAACCGTCTTCTTCGAGATTATCGAGCGTAATGGTGCCAAGTCTTTTGGTAAGGGAAATTTCAAGGCACTCTTCGAGTCCATTGAGCGCGAACAAGCCCTACGCGGAAACTTATGACACCTACGCTGAACCAACTTCAGGCTGTAACGCCTCGTGAAATCTTCCCTGGGTTCATGGGGCGAATCATTCACTCCGCAAACATGACCTTTGTTTATTGGGAGGTTAGGAAAGGCAGCCTGGTGCCTGTGCACTCCCACGTGCACGAACAAGTAGTGAACATGTTCGAAGGAGAAATTGAATTGATCGTTAGCGACAAAGCGCATTTACTTAAACCGGGGGCCGTACTCATTATACCCTCGCAGGCTGTCCATTCTGGCAAGGCCCTGACCGACTGTAAAATTCTGGATGTATTCTCACCCGTACGCGAAGATTACCGGTAAAACGACAACGACCTATGATAAAGACATCTGATCTACTCTCACAATCGACGACCCGCGCAAAAGAGTGGCTGACAAGTTCCATCGACGCAGAATCCAAGAAACAGGTAGAAGCGTTGCTCGCTCGTGAAGATCCAAAACTTTTGATTGACAGCTTTTACAAGACGCTTGAATTCGGAACTGGCGGACTCCGAGGCCTCATGGGCGTAGGCTCAAATTGCATCAACCAGTACACGATTGGGGCTGCCACTCAGGGGCTTGCCAACTATCTGAAGAAATCTTTTCCCGGCGAAGCCATTCAGGTGGCCATTGCTTACGACTCCCGCAATAAGAGCAAGTACTTCGCGGAGGTGACAGCCAATGTATTCTCAGCCAACGGAATTACAGTACACATTTTTCCCGAACTACGTCCTACTCCGCTTCTCTCCTTTGCCATCCGGCATCTGAAATGCCAGTCGGGCGTCGTCATCACCGCATCGCACAACCCCAAGGAATATAATGGTTACAAGGCCTACTGGAACGATGGCGCTCAACTCGTCCCACCACATGATGCCAATGTTATCAAAGAAGTAAACGCCATCACCAGTTTTGATAAGGTTCGTTTCACCCCCGACCCGTCAAAAATCAAGACGATCGGTCCGGAGCTAGGGGAAGCGTACTATGAGCAGGTCCAAACTTTAATTCCCCGCAAGGACAGCATCAAGCGGCAGAGCCAAACATCGATCGTCTACTCCAGCCTTCACGGATCTGGGATAACGATGGTACCGGAGTGCCTGAAGCGGCTTGGGTTCAAAAATGTCACTGTCGTTGAAGAGCAGATGGTGCCGGATGGAAATTTCCCTACTGTTGCTTCGCCCAATCCGGAAGAACGTCCGGCCATGGACCTCGCGCTGCGCAAAGCCACGCTGCTCGGTGCCGACCTGGTCATGGCGACCGACCCGGATGCGGACCGGGTGGGGATTGGCATCAAGAATAGAAACAATGAATTCTTTCTCCTGAACGGTAACCAGGCGCTCAGCCTGATGATGTGGTTCATCCTGAAGAACCTCAAAGAGAAAAAGAATACCTACATCGCAAAGACCATTGTGACAACAGATTTTATTGACAAGATGGCCGAGCAATTGGGTGTGGAGTGTGTCAACACGCTTACCGGATTCAAGTATATCGCGGAGCTTATCCGCGAGAATGAGGGCAAGAAAACATTTATCGCTGCCGGCGAAGAGAGTTATGGCTACATGGTCGGCGACTTTGTGCGTGACAAGGATGCTGTATCGGCCTGCGCGTTCTTCGCGGCGATGGTTGCCGCTGCGAAGGATGATGGCCAGACCTTGTATACCTGGATGGTCGAGATGTACAGGGAGTTTGGCCTATATAAAGAGGGACTTGTCAACCTGGTGCGTACCGGCGCGGAAGGAGCTCAACAAATAAAGTACATGATGGAGCGCTTCCGCACCAATCCGCCACACGTGATTGCCGGTCAGAAAGTGATACGCGTTCTCGACTACCAGAGCAGCATCGAACGGAATCTTCTCAACGGTCATGAGCGCCCCATCAAGCAGCCAAAATCCGATGTGCTCCAGTTTCTCACCTGGGAAGGCGGAAAAATATCCGTGCGACCTTCAGGAACCGAGCCCAAGATCAAATTTTACATCAGTGTCAATCTCCGGTTAACCGATGGTAAGAATTTTGAATTGGCAGTGCAGCATCTGGAGGATAAGATTGAGGCGATTGAAAAAGACTTGCTTAGATGAAAGAATGTTCAATAGTTCAAAGTTCAAGGCTTGCCCCGACGTGGGAATTGCCGGAAGTGAAATCGTCTGGGTCGGCAGTTGTTCAACTTTGGAAGTGAAAGAGCTATGCATTTTTGTCGGGGTTCAATAGTTCAAAGTTCAACAGTTCGACAGTTCAAGGCTTGCCCCGACGTGGGAATTGCCGGAAGTGAAATCGTCTGGGTCGGCAGTTGTTCAACTTTGGAAGTGAAAGA
>JANPES010000045.1:0-16193 GCA_031423035.1 Cyclobacteriaceae bacterium
GGAGAGATCGACAAACCGAACGGTCTCATAGAACAGAGCCGCGGTCGTCAAGCCGGTCCAGATACCCGCCATCCAATAGGGGGAGTCAAAAACAAGGAAACCGGTAAGGCAGCCAAAAAAACATATCCCAGCCAGACGTAAAGCGACTTTGAGACTGAAGGGTTTCACGGAAAAACTGTTTTAGTCTTTCCATTACGAGAGCAACGAGCTACCCGGTTATGCGCTGAGGCCATACTCTTCCATTTTTCTGTACAGTGTCGTTCGGCCAATGCCCAGTTCTTCGGCGGCCTTCGTCAGGTTACCGTTTGATTTCTTTACGGCTTCGCGGATGACCTGCTTTTCAACATCTGATAAATTCAACGTATTTGTATTTCGCTGGTCAGCGTCGCCGGATGGACTCAGTTGAAAATCAGCCAGCGTCAACACCGGTTGCTTGCAAAGAATAACAGCTCGTTCAACCGCATGCTGGAGTTCGCGGATATTACCCGGCCAATGATATTTCACAAGGTGTTGCAGCAGCGCAGGATCAACTTCCAGTGACTTGTGGTAGCGCTTGCCAAATTCGTCACGGTAATGATTGACCAGGATGGGAATATCCTCTTTTCTTTCCCGCAACGGGGGCAGTTGTATCTCTACTGTTTTGATCCGATAGAAAAGATCCTGACGAAAAGTTCCTGTTTTGACTGATTCATAGATGGGTGAGTTAGTGGCGCAAATGATGCGGACATCCAGATCGATGAGTTTGTTAGACCCCACTTTGGATACCGTCCGACTCTGTAGGACAGAAAGGAGTTTGACCTGCAGTTCCTGAGAGAGATTCCCGATCTCATCCAGAAACAAGGTACCCTTGTTGGCCAGTTCAAATTTTCCGACACGTGATTCTTTGGCATCGGTAAAAGCGCCCTTTTCGTGCCCAAACATTTCAGATTCAAACAAGGAGGCAGGCACGGCCCCGAGGTCTACAGAAATAAATGCTTCCTCAGCCCGGTTGGACTGATTGTGAAGTGCCCGGGCGACAACCTCTTTGCCTGTCCCATTTTCGCCCAAGATGAGGACGTTTGCTTCTGTTGGGGCCACCTGCTCAATGGCCTGTAATACGGATGACATGGACGCGGCCGTGGCAATAATGGAATGTGGATTTTGATTGAGGTGTTGCTGCAGTGCCTTCTGCTTGGTTCTCAGATCCCGGTTTTCCTTTCTGGCAATGGCCTGCTGATAGGCATTCAGGATCGTGGTCACCAGTTTATCGGTATCCCACGGCTTGGGTAAATAGTCTACAGCGCCTTCTTTGATCGATTTCACCGCCAGCTCAATATCGCCGTAGGCCGTCTGGAGTACTACTTGCGTCTGTGGCGAAAGTTGCCGCACGCGGTTCATCCAGAAGATGCCTTCATTTCCGGAGGTCACACCCGCCTTGAAATTCATGTCGAGCAAAACCACATCCAGGTCTTGTTGTTTTAGCCGTGTTTCCAACGTCTTGGGGGAAGACAGGGTCTCAATGTTCTCGAAATAGTTCTTGAGAATCATCCGGGCGGTGATGAGCACATGCTCGTCATCGTCTACAATCAGAATATTTCCTGGATATTTTTTCATTGGGACGTTTGATCAGTTCGTTGACAACTGGGTTCAGTTTGGTATCAAATCATCTTTAGTTTCTCCAGCCAGCGGCTAAAAAATGTATCATAGACAAATAGCACCTTCTTGTTTTCAATGACTTCCTGGTAGATAAATTCCTTATCAAGAAGGCCCTTAACCGCTTTAAGCACCGCAGATGAACTTCCCAACCGGTGTTGATGGATGAAGGAATTGGAGGTTGGTGATGAAACGGACCCTTCTTTGGCGATGGCACTGAGCAATCGCCATTGGGTTTCAGGCAAAATGTTTTTGTAGTTAAAGTAGGCAGCCTCATTTTCCCGAAGGATACCCTCAAAAACAGACTTCACGTCTTCATCGCTCACGATTTCTGGATGCAAGGCAAACAACCTGTTGCAGACCATTTGCACGTAGAATGTGTGAGCTCGGGTCCACTTCAAGATTGATTCTATTTCCGTATCTCGGATTATCATTTTCGCACTCGAAAATTTCTCTTTGATAAATGTACTGTATTCCTTCTCCTGAATTTTTCCAAGCCCGTACATTTGGGTAGAGCCAAAAAACGGACGGGACGTTTCCGTAAACATCTGGCCAAGGAGATGCTGCTGACTTCCGGAAAAAATGAAGTTGACATTTTTTAGTGATTGAATATTTGATCGCATCCAGGCCTCCAACCTTTTTTCAGGGTATTGTGTGATTTGCTGAAATTCATCGAATGCTACAATTACCGGCTTTGGTAATTTCTCCAATATGGAAAGGAGCTGCTGGATGGTTTGGTTCTTGTTTTCTTCCTGGGACGAAGCAAATGTAATTTCCGGTTTATGTAAGAAATCATCATACGAGATCACCGGACGGAGGGATTTGATGAAAGCCCAGATCGATTTTCCAATTGAATTTTCTTCCGGGTAGGCCCTGGCAATTGCCGTAGCGAAGGCTTCTGTAAAGTGTTTAAGATTCTCTGTGGAATAGACATCTGCATAGATCGCGATGAACCCCTTTTTTTTAAGCAAATAAAACAGGTGATGGATGAGGTCAGTTTTACCCATTCTCCGGAGGGAATGGAGGGTAACGTTTCTCCCGTTTGTCAAGGCACTCAGGATGGCGTGCGTTTCGCCAGTCCTGTTGCAGAACCATTCCTGTCCCTGGTAGCCGTTGACTGGAAATGGGTTTTTGACTTGCTTTTCCATACTCTTCTCAGAATAGTAACCTAAGGTAAGTAACTAAAGGTTACTTGGCAACTACGCTTGTCGGTGGTGCCCTTCAACATGTCATTCATACTTCAGCGCCTCCACCGGGTTGCTCCGGGCGGCTTTCCACAACACCGAGGCTATTGAAGAAATCATGATCACCAGGAGAATCGCCACCGGTAAGGTAAAGTGCCACCAATGAAGGCTGATCCTTTCCAAATAGTGCTGGAGGTATTGATTGCTGACGAAATATGCGATTGGTAAACCAACGGCGGCGGCAATTGCTATTTGCCAAAAGAAACCCGAAAGAAGTTCCTTACCAACGTCCTTTATTCCTGCTCCGAGTACTTTCCTAATCCCGATTTCCTTTGTTTTTTCTTCAGCAAGGACTGTCACCATGCCTAACAACCCCAAACACGAAATACCGATGGCCAATACTGTAAACAGAATTATTTGGTTTCGATTGACCTTTTCATTCTGATATGCTTCGTTGCTGTGCTCATCGAGAAAGTACCAGTTGAAAGCATTACCGGCAAAAGTATGGGTGTATCGATTTCTAATCGTGGTAAGAATTTCATCGACCCGGTCCATATCTAATCTTAAAGAAATTCTTTGAGGAAGGTCATTGTTAAATTGGCCATACTTGTAGGTAAGACAAATACCTGGACCGGTGACCGCTTCCGAGGCTGTTCCATTCAAATTGATCAAATGCCTGAATCTGTAATCTTCAATGACTCCAATGATTTGCATAACTTTCCATCCCTCCACAAGTACATTTTCGTCAACTGCATCCTCCGGGTATTTATACCCCAGCCGTTTCGTAGTGTGCCTGCTCACAATCATGATATCCGCTTTGTCATTAGATAAGAAATTGCGACCCGCAATAAGTTTTATCTTATAAAATGGTATGAAACTATCATCCACACCACCATCATAAACCGTTTGAAAGAAAAAGTGATTTTGCATTGACTCTAAGCCGAATATTCTCGATCCATAATAATCACCATTTACAAAAAGACTGAACGTGGCCTCTTGTACTCCGGAGGTTGATCGCACTCCATTCATAAAAGTCTCAAAATCGGTCAGATACGAACCTGATCGAATTGTGGGTGCATCAATGACAATGACCTGTTGTCGGTCGATTCCCAGATCCTTATTGAGAATGAAGTTCAACTGGAGGTAAACAATGAAGGCCCACAAGATGAGGGCTAAGGCCGCCGCATACTGGCCAGTAGTCATCAGTGATTGAACCCATCTTCGCTTTGGACCCCTGGCAGATAAGATAAATAAGGAGCGAGGATTGTGAGAGACGGACATCAGCGTTGGATACAAACCCGTGATGAAAGCACCACCGATTATAACCAGGGTAAAAGTCCACCAGGTCAACGGCCTAACGGAGCCAATTGGAGGGGCATGAATTCCCAAAAATAGTTGGGCAGGGAACCGCACCAGCTGAATCATGGTGAGCGCTAAGGCAAGGGCCAACAGGTGTACCAGGGTGGATTCAACTAAAAATTGTTTTAAAAAATCTCTCCATAAGGCACCAGACATTTTTCGGGTAGCCACTTCTTTCATTCGCTTCAGTGATTTGGAAATGGAAAGATTTATGTAATTGATCCAGGCCATCAACAGAATCAACACGGAAGCGATTTGTAGAAAAATTAATGTTGATTTTGATTTTGGTTGGAGATGATCACGCTCATAGGGTGTACTGAAAGCGATGTCTTTCAGAGGTTGAAAGAAAAAATCAAAATCGGCAAAGGGCCGTACCTGTAAATCTGGAGCAAAATATTTCTTCTTATGCTTTTGTATTGCACTCTGAAAATCCCCCATCTGACTTTCGTCCTTGAGTTTTATGTAACTCGTGGCCATGGGGTAATAGCGATGATCGCGCCAGGTGAGTTCCACTCCCACATTGGAGACGACCATATCAAAAACCAGGTGGGTATTGTGGGGCATGTCCTGAAACACACCCGTCACAGTGAGGAGGATAGTATTGTTCACCGTTAGAATTTCTCCTATCGGGTTTTGATTCCCGAAATACCGCCTGGCTGTGGCTTGGGAAAGGGCTACTGAATTTGCATTTCGCAAAACATTTTCTTTAGCTCCGTGAACCAATGGAATATTGAAAAACTCGAACAAATTAGGATCAACATAGGCCATGTGATCTTCCTTAAAAAAATCTTTAGTCCCATTTTCCCTATTCATTGAAATAACAACCTCGCGATCATGACCAACCAGGCCATTGCTGAATGTAGGTTGATGCATTATCCGTGTAAAGGCGTCTATCTGCGGAAAATCAGTTGAAAGCATGGGTGCATGATAAGTTCTAACTGATCCAAATGTCACGTGCCCTCGGGTGACACTGTCTTCCGGAAAGCTGAAAGCCATCCCAATTCGTCCAATTTTCTCATGGTCTTTATGAAATTGGTCAGTCTTTAGTTCAGAACTTGCATGTTGCCAAAGCATAAAAAATGAAGCAAAACCAACGGACAATCCCAGTACATTGATGAAGGTGAAGAAGGGATTTCTTACCAGAAGACGGAGGGAGAGTTTTAGGTAGTTGAGTAACATAATTGGTCAATTGATCAATGTGCAAATGTGCTGATGACCCAACGTCAACACCTCAACGCTTTCGCATCTCAACCAGTTATTCATACTTCAGCGCCTCCACCGGGTTGCTCCTCGCTGCTTTCCATAAGACGGAAGCGATTGTTAAGAACATAATCATGACCAAAATCAACACCGGCAAAGCAAAGTGCCACCACTGCAATGAAATTCGTTCCGAGAATTTTTCTAAATATTGTTGTGCAAGATAGTAGGCCACGGGAATCCCGATGAGCGTAGCGACAGCAATTTGTTTCACGGTTGTATTCAAAAGCAATTGTGCAATCTGATGTAGTTCCGCTCCCAGTATTTTGCGGATACCAATCTCTTTGTTTTTCTCCAAGACCTTGTTTGAAATCATGCCCAACAAACCAAGACAGGAAATTCCTATGGCTAACAGAGCAAAACAAACGAGTTGGTTGCGGGTTGCTTTTTCGTCCTCGTATTTTCTCCCGATGTAGCTATTCTGAAAAATTAGTGTGAAGGCATTTCCTGGAAAGAGTTCGTTATAAAGTCTTTCAATTTGCGGAATGGTTACAAACCAGTTATTAATATCCAGCTTTATAGCCAGGTATTCGGGAGTCATATCACTGAATAAGTAATTTTTGTAAGTCATGTAAATGCCCGCATCCCCTTCCTTGGCCGTTCGGGAATTGACTCCGTCAAAGCTGAGGTATGATGAAGTCCGGTAATCATCCATCACCCCAATAATTTCCACTTCGGTCCAATCCGTTATCTTGCTGTCTACGTCCTGGGCGATATATACCTTGGAACCGACCGCAACATCCGGCTTTGTAAAACCTAAACGCTCAGTCGCTTTATGGCTAAGGATAATTACGTCTGCCCGGTCGTTAAGCCGGAAGTTTCGGCCGGCAATAAGATTAATTCCAAAGAACGGTATGAAACTTTCGCTAACTCCACCATTAGAGGCCACACCAACACTGGATGAATTCATTGACTTTTTTATTTGCAAATTATCAATAAGCTCCATGGTGTTCATGGTAGTGGCATCCATGACCAGGTTAAGATCTGACAGACGGTTTTGGAAGTATTCCATTTGATGCGCAAAACTTTCTGACCTGACCACGGGCGATTCAATATTCGCGATCGATTCTATGCCTGCTCCCAATCCCTTGTTAAACATGAAACTGAGTTGATGGTATATCACAAAGACCCACAGGAGTAGGACAATAGCAGAACCGTATTGAAAAAAAGCGAGGACATCTGGCAACCATTTTGTTCTCTTGTTTGAACTTAATGAGAGTAACTTTCTGGGATTATACTTCATTGCCATCCAGGCCGGGTACAACCCAGTTACAACAATACCTATCAGAACCACAACCACAAAGAAAAGCAGGGATGCAGTGGAAGTAGAATCAAAACTCGGTAAGGCTAGATGTAAGAAAATATTGATGGGCCCACGGGCCACCTGAAGTAAAGTAAAGGCAAGTGCCAGGGCAATAAGGTTGATGGTAATAGATTCGATTAGAAATTGTTTCAGAAAATCCATTGTACCGGCACCGGCCGCTTTTCGCATGGCTACTTCTTTCATACGCTTAGTTGTTCTAGCCAGGGTAAGGTTGATATAGTTAACCCATGCCATCAGTAAAATGGCGATTGCCACAGCGGAAAAGGTGATCAGTAAGAACCTTGATTTAGATCTGAAATGATCTCCATAGTAGTGATTGCTATAAGCAACTTCTGCGAGAGGTTGCACAAACATCTGTGCCTTTAAGCCAGGTCGATACCTGAATATTTCTTCCCAATAGATCTGCCGTTGGCTATTAATCTTGTTTTCAAAGAATTCAAAATCGGTCCCCTTCTTCAAAAGAAAGAAACTTTGGGTAATTGGAAATGTGTAAGAATTCCATGCATTCTTCATGGATGCATTGGAGATAACAAAATCAAAATCAAGATGAGTATTAACGGGTAGATCCTCGAAAACCCCCGTTACTTTTAGTGCTGTGGATCCATTCAATATTAGTAGTTCACCCAGAGGATTGTTTTTACCAAAATATTTATACGCCATCGAGGTCGACAAGGCGATTGTGTTAAGTTCCTTGAGAATGGTATTCTTCTCGCCATAAACAAGTGGAATTGAAAAAAAATCAAAAAGATTGGGATCGGCATACGCGATTTTTTTTTCATTAATTGTAGTGCTGCTTTGATCTGCTTTCGTATGAGTAAGAACCACCTTGTTACTGTGCCCAACTAAATCGTTATTAAAATCTAGTTGGAATAGAATTCGAACATAGTCTTCAACTTCGGGATAGTCCATCTTAATGCGATGAACTGTTTGTGGATCCAGATAGCCCACCTTGATATAGCCTTCAGAACTCCGCCAATTGATACCGAGCCGAACAGTGCGCTCATAGTTTGGGTGAAATTGATCCGCCTTGAGCTCGGAGCTTGAATAATTCCAAAGTGTAAAAAACGCAGCAAACCCAACCGCCAACCCCGCTATATTAATAAATGTGAAGAATGGATTTCTTGCCAGCAGGCGGAGGGAGAGTTTGAGGTAGTTGAGGAGCATTATTGAGGATCTTAATAGAATATCGTCAGTTCATTATTCACTTCTGAGTGATTCAACAGGATTGGTCCTCGCGGCCTTGTACAAGACTGATGCAATTGTCGCGAGCATGATCAACAGTAAAATAAAAACCGGTAACGAAAAGTGCCACCATTGCAGATTGATCTTTTCAAGATACCGTTCAAGGTATTGATTGCCCAGGTAATAAGAGATTGGTAATGCAATCAGGACTGATATGTACACCTGGCGAAAAATGTCGTTTACCAATCTCCCTCCCATTTGTTCCGCTGTTGCACCAAGAACTTTGCGAATTCCGATTTCCTTCGTTTTGTCTTCAGCAAGCGTGGTAATCATGCCCAAAAGCCCAAGGCATGAAATACCTATGGCCAATAAAGTAAATAAGGCTATTTGATTACGGTTGATCACATCGCTTGCATAAGCCTTGTTGATATGGTCATCCAGGAAATACCAGGTAAACATGTTGCCGGGAAAGGAAGCATTGTATTTCAATCTCACTTCGTCCATGATTTGGCCCACATCCATTGACTGAACTTTTAATGAGATCTTTTCAGGAGTGACGCGGATTGAGTCATTCGCATTATCATACACGAGGCAAATCCCACGTCCGGCAAAGGCGTAGCTGGATGGCACTCCAGGATTTATCAACGAACTGAAGCGGTAGTCCTCCATTACACCCACAATAACCATAGCTCCATCATTTACTCTTTCACCGATAGCACCCTCAGGATTGGCATACCCCAGCCGTTCAGTACCGTGCCGACTGAGAATGACAGCATCTGACCGATCACTGGGAATAAAATTGCGTCCGGCAATCATTTTGATTCCATAAAAGGGGATGAAGCTTTGGTCCACTCCGCCATTGGAATCCATCGAAATTCTGATCGAGTTGCCCTGTACTTTCGCTCTTATGGGGACAATCTCGCTATTGTCATCCCCCACCACTTGCCTACTGTAAGTAGCCTCACGAACGTTGGAAATGGAGCGAACTTCATTTAGAAAATAACTAAAGTCCGTTGGATAGGTAGATGATTTTTTCAGCGGCGCATCGATCACCACAATCTGCTCCCGCTCTATTCCCACATTTTTATGAAGGATATAGTTGAGCTGGAGGTAGACGATAAATGCCCACTGGATGAGAATCAACGCCATGGAATACTGACCGGTGGTCAGCAGGGTCTGCATCACCCTCGTTTTTGGAGCCTTCTTTGAAATCATCAAAAGCGATCGCGGTGTATAGGATACCGACATCAGGATTGGATAAAGCCCAGTGATCAATATTCCCATCACAACGACCAGGGCAAAAATTAACCATGTACTGGTTGTTATCGAAACAAATTCTGGGATATGAATATTAAGGAGTACGTCTAATGGAACACGAACGAGCTGCGTTATGGTAAATGCAACACCGACGGCCAGCATATTGATGAGGATGGACTCGATGAAAAACTGCTTTACAAAATCCGCAGCGACAGCTCCTGACATTTTTCGTGTAGCCACCTCTTTCATACGTTTGATCATCCGGGAAACGGACAGGTTGATGTAATTGATCCATGCCATGAACAAAATGAAAATTGACACAGCCTGGAGGAGGATCAAGATTGGCTTTGATTTAGATTGGAAGTAGGCATATTGATGTGGGGGACCGAAAACAATCTCGTTCAGCGGCTGAATGAACATTCTGAACTTCCAGGAGGGAAATTCCATGGAATATATTCCCCAGTATTGATCATGCTTTTTATTAATCTCCTCCTCAAAATCGTGAAGGCGTGAAGCAGCATTCATTTTCAGATAACTAGAAACAAACAGATAGCGAGAATTTTGCCAGACACTTTCCAATCCTGCATTTGACACCACCAAATCAAAAGCGAGGTGGGTATTTCGGGGCAGGTCCTGGTAAACCCCCGTTACGGTTAATAAAACCGTATCATTCATCACAAGAATTTTTCCCTCCGGATCAGCTTCTCCGAAGTATTTCGCGGCCGTCGTCTTGGAAAGAACTACGGAGTTCGCTTTTTGAAGTACAGTTTCCTTATTCCCCCGCAGAAGGGGTATGGTGAAAAAATCAAAAAGGTTTTGGTCAGCATAGATCATCTGTGTTTCTTCGAATAATCCTTCTTGCTGATTTTTGCCGTCTACTGAAATTACTATTTTGCCACCAAAGCCAGCAAACTTCACCAGGCCCATTCTGAATGAAGGTTGCTGCAAAATTCTCGTATAACTTCCTATTTGCGGAAAATCGTTTGCAAGCATTGGGGCATGAAACGCGGCAAGCGCTCCGTTGGGAATACTTCCCCTGGATTTCCCATCATCAGTAAATTCAAAAATGGATCCAACACGCACTATTCTTTCAAAGTCCTTGTGAAACTCATCTGATTTCAATTCAGTGGTGGAATATTGCCACAGGATGAAGAATGAAGCAAACCCAACCGCCAATCCCAACACGTTTATGCCCGTGAAAAACGGATTCCGGATCAGCAGACGAAGGGAGAGTTTGAGGTAGTTGAAGAGCATGAACTGGATTCTGGGTGCTGGTCAATGGGTGTGTCGATGGCATAAGCCAATTGAATACCAGTGAATGAAAATAGCAAAAAACGGCCGAAAGTGCCTTATTGGGCCATCGGTTGACTGAAAGTGTCCCAAAACGGGGCAGTCGAATGTCTCAACTTGGTACGGCCTAATCATTCGTGAGAATCCGTGTTATCCGTGGCCACCCCGGATGGCTCGGGTTAGCCGGGAAGAAACAAATCAATCAGCCACGCGGATGATAATCTTTCCCTTCGCCCGCTTGGTCTCACTGTAGCGGTGAGCCTGGGGCAGTTCATCAAAACCATATTCCCGGTCAATGATGACTTTCAGTTTTCCTTCCTTAACCAAGCCCGCCAGCAATGCGATCTTTTCAGGGGTCGGATCGGCAAAAATTACTTTGTATTTCTGCTTGCTAAACAATGTCGACATCTGCGTAAGCATGCTCATTGGCGATGGCATGGTTCCAATCAGGATGCCAGATTCATTAAGGACTTTTTTTGTTTTACCGAAAGGCAGAACATGCGGGGTATCAAAAACAATGTCGAAGCGCACCGAACTATCCAGAAAATTCTCCCTGCTATAATCAACTACGACGTCAGCACCCAGGGCCTTGACTTTTTCTACACTGGATGTACTGCATACGGCAGTTACTTTTGCCCCGGCCAGTTTAGCGATCTGCACAGCAAACGATCCGACTGAGCCATACGCTCCGTAAATCAAAACGTGCTGGTTGCTGGTTATCTTGCCCAGCCGGTGCAGCGCATCGTAGGCGGTCGTTCCGGCAATCGGCAAAGAGGCGCCTTCGGCAAACGAAACTCCATCCGGTAACGCGACGCACTTCGTTGCTGCCAAGTTCACAAATTCACGGTACGCACCGTTACGGCCGGTGAAGGCGATGACCCGGTCTCCTTCCCGGAAGTCATTCACGCCCATACCGGTTTCAATTACTTCACCGGCGCATTCGCCCCCCAGAATCTTTGGAAACCGAAATCCTTCCAGCATTTTCATATCTCCGTTTCGCGCCATGCAGTCGTACGGGTTTATCGAAATGGCCTTGTTCTCAATGAGCACCTCGCCGGCTTTTGGGGTTGGGGTTGGCAGTTCGACTACCTCCAGGACATCCGGCGGACCATACCTTTGTATGACAATGGCTTTCATGTTTGTGTTATCTTTTTCCCAATATCAGGGTTTATTAGGGGGTTGACACTATAGTGTACATGCATCATGCTGTTTTATGACTGAACATTCTGTCGATTTGAACACCTGTGTGGAATCCACGATAGCGTTCCACAGGACAGTGTTTGCGGCAGAGGGTATAACCATTGAATTTGCCGCCAACCCCAAAGCGGCAGATCTTAGGTTCAATTCAGTTTCTGCGAAGCGTGACCTTGATGCGCTGCTGAAGCATCTCCGGGAATTTCTAATGTCCGGAGACCGGATTGATGTTTCGATCCCTTCCATGGACAGCGAACGTGCTGCGGTTGTCGTCGTTGGTACCGGGTTGCCCCTGCACATTCATACCGGTCCCCTGGGGTGGTGCACGCTGCCTGTCACGATCCATGAACTTCCCAGCGGCACCCAATTTGAACTTGCTGTGCCCATGCAATCTGTAGTAGTGGATCTTGCGGAAAAAATTCTGATACACAACGAAAATACTTTCTATTCCGACATAGGCCAGCGCTTGCGGTCCTACTTCAAAAAGACGGACAACCTGTTGGCCACTTTGCGGATCGACCGACCTTTCCAGTGTGCCGAATCCGTACCAATTGTATTTTTGGTATTATACTTTTAGTATATTACCTTTGGTATATGATCAACCCTTTTGCAACGATAAACTATATCGGTCCCGACTTTTTCTGCGACAGGGAAAAGGAGACCCGTGAGATTTTGGCCAACATCAAGAACGGGCGGAACACCCTCCTGATATCCCCCCGACGATTGGGCAAGACCTCACTTATACGACATGTCTTTGGTCAGCTCAAAAAGTGGAATTGCCTGTATATTGATTTGAATAATACTTCATCTGTGGGTGACTTGCTGAGGGTTTTGACATCATCATTGGCGGAGGCCGCGTCAAAAACAACAGCATTCAGGAACTTCCTGGCATCATGGAAAATTTCCGTAGAATTTGATCCTTACACAGGGTCTTTTTCTGCCGGAATGAATTGGGTAAGACCATCTATGGAGATGAAGACCGTTGATGAGCTGTTTCAACAATTGAGCAAGGAGGAGAATGTCGTAATTGCTTTTGATGAATTTCAAAGAATAACGGAATATCCTGATCAACATACGGAAGGTTGGCTACGCAGTATTGCGCAAAAATATCCCCACATCCGGTTCATTTATTCAGGGAGCCATCAACGGATATTGGATGAAATGTTCAACTCACACAAGCGCCCTTTTTACAGGAGCACCGATGTTATAAAACTTGGCTTGATTGAAAAAGATAAATATTGCGAATTCATGGCCCGGCATTTCAAGTTGGGGAAGATCACATTAGACGGGTCCCTGATAATACCCTCTATCTACGATCAGATGTTGGGAAAGACAGCCTATATCCAGGATGTATGCAATCGAATTTATGATTTGGGTCAAAGCAAAATAGCCGAAGAGGATGTCTTCCGGGTTATCGGTTCATTTTTGGATAAATATGATTCACATTATTCGATTATTAAGCGGGGCCTCACCCAAATTCAATTCAATGTCCTTTGGGGGATTGCCAAACTGAATAATGTCTACGCTGTCACAGGAACCGAAATGGCCAAAGCCTCCGGCGTCCACAATGCGGTATCCGTTCAAAAATCCGTAGCGAAGCTGCTGAAAATGGAAGTTATTTATTCAGACATCGACAGCAAAGGGGAGTATGTTACCATTGATGATGTTTTTCTAAGACTGTGGGTGTTGAGGAGATGAGGTGCTGTATGTCAGATGGGATATTGGCCAATCGGTATTCGGCAATTGACTCGGCAACTTCAAATTGTCATTTGACTTGGCCATTACAGTACCCGTCGAAGCTAATACGATCAAAAACCCTATCTTCCCTTCTCGGATCAGTAGTCCCTTATGAAACTGGCCAGGCTGACATTTCATATTTCACCGACCTTCATGGCGCCCGACATGAAACCCGGGTAACACCCCTTAACGATTGTCTTTTTTGAGAATGGATGAATGTAATAGCACTTTTTACCGTATTGCGGTTTTCCTGGCGGGATCACTCCTGGTAGTCTTATTTTCTTGCGGAGTACTTGCCCAAGACTTGCTGACATATCACATTGGACCAAAGCAAGGCTTTCCAAATAGTGCCGTATGGGCATTCCTTAAAGACTCACAAGGATTCATGTGGTACGGAACATCTGATGGGTTGTACCGATACGATGGATACACCCACCAGGTCTTTACCTACAACGAAGATGACAGCACAACGCTGAGCGACAATTTCATTTTCAGTTTGTTCGAGGATAGCAACAGAAGTATCTGGATCGGCACGCTGCATGGAGGCGTGAGCCTGTATGATCCAATAACAAACTCGTTTCAACGGTGCTTCGGCTCAGACTCGGTGATGCGCGGAAGCCAGGTCAACGACATTGCGGAAGATCACGCCGGCAACATCTGGATTGCCTCAAGCCGGGGGCTACACCGGTTCGATGGTACTAAACTGAGTCACATTTATCTTTCGAGGAAAGCCGCCATCAATGGTTACCGGAGTCATATTCGGAGCTTACATATTGATGCGCTTGGAATAATTTGGCTGGGTGGATATGCTAGCAGTCTGGGCAAATATGATCCGGAGACAAACCAATTTGAGCATTTTCAGGATCTGTTTATTGAGAAAAGCTACATCCGCAAAATTGCGGAGGATGATGCTGGCAATTTATGGATGGCATCATTCCAAGGTGGTTTAATCCGCCTGAATAAGAAATCCAGGTCATTCAATCGCTGGACGTCAATGGATATCGGCAACAAACCGGGCATTGTAGTTGGCAGTATAGCCATGTCAGACGACCGGATATTTATGGCAACCTCCATTGGACTTTGCGTTTATAATCTGCAAACTCAAAAATTTGAAAATGAGGAATTTGGGCCAAAAGGAATCTACAAGGTACCGGCAGAGTATATGCTCTCCATTTACAAGGAGGAGGACAAGCGGATATGGCTGGGTACCACCGAGATGGGAATTCATGTTCTTCCGCTGATTCCATCGCTGCGGACTTACCCTCATCCCTTCCCAGGTAATAGGTTGAAGAATGTTTGGCACGGCAAAAGAAAATCAATCTATGCCTACGAAAACTATGGGTTGATTGTAATTGACAGCCTTGAAAATTCAACTCAGCATATTCCAGCACATGATCAGCCGGGGAAAATTAGGCTAAGCGGAAATTTCGTTAGCTCGGTGTCTGAGGACTGGGAAGGAAACTTATGGATTGGTACAGAATCGGGATTGAATCATTTCAATCACCTGACAAAAAAAATAGAAGTCTACATCCATAGCCCATCGGATACTAATTCGCTGATGGGTAGCCGTGTACCTAGGACATTTGTAGATTCAAGAGGAGAGCTTTGGGCACTGGCCGGGCCGGGCTGGAACCACTTTGATGCTAAAGCAAAACAATTTGTGAGGGGTCGGAAAAAGGGCGGCAGCGGAAACAGTATTGACAAAATTGGAGAAACCAGGGCGGGGATGTGGATCGGATCCACGGATGGAGGACTGGCGTTGTTGCATGTGGAGAGTGGACTACTGGATTACTTTGTCAATGACCCAAAGGACAAACATTCGCTAAGCAACAATTATGTGACAGAACTCTATGCGGATTCACGTGATGTATTGTGGGTAGGTACCAATAAGGGCTTGAATCAACTGCAGGGAAACAACGCATTCCGACGCTATGGAAAGATCCATGGCTTGAAACAGGAAAGCATCCGCCGAATCGAAGAGGACAAAGACAAGAACCTGCTGGTTCAAACCGGAGATGGAATTTACCGCCTCCATAGAAATGACCACGACGGCTCAGGGAACGATACCCTATTCCATGAAATTTATGGTCCACGGAGTTTGACTCCCGATGATGGCATTTTTCATTACCCTTATTATACCTGGAGCGAAGGCAACTTTGTAGCTGATATACTCATCGATGAGCTGAAGCCGGATACGATACCGCCTCCAGTTGTGATTACGAATTTTCATCTGGATCCCAACAATAAGAACCCGCTTGATGCGGTGAATCTGAAAATGAACCCCACCTATCGGAAGAGCATATCATTGGACTATGATCAGAATCTGTTCTCCATAGAATTTTCCGCTCTGGACTTTTCAAACCCTGAAAAGAACCAGTATGCTTACAAACTGGAAGGATTTGATGCCGACTGGACGCAAAGCGGAACGCGGAGATTTGTAACCTACACCAACATCGATCCAGGCACGTACACGTTCCGGGTGAAGGGGTCAAACAGCCAGGGGGTATGGAATGAACAAGGGGCTTCCCTTTCTATAGTAATCAACCCGCCTTTCTGGAAAACCTGGTGGGCATACACGGGTTATGGCATGGCCTTCATCGGGCTACTTCTGGCAGCACGTAGAATAACCGTTAACAGGGAGCGCCTGAAAGCCCAGGTTCTTGTGGAACAAAAAGAGAAGCAGGCTTTGCGCGAACTGGACCACCTGAAGACAACATTCTTCTCCAGCATTACCCACGAGTTTCGTACACCATTGACGCTCATTCAGGGTCCGGCGG
>JANPES010000046.1:0-11079 GCA_031423035.1 Cyclobacteriaceae bacterium
CGAATAAGTTTTGCTTCACCATTGAGAATCATCACTTCGGCGGGCCGGAGTCGTGAATTATAGTTGGAGGCCATAGAATAGCCGTAGGCACCAGCATTTTGAATGACCAACAAATCACCCTCGCGTACTTCGTTGAGTTCCCGGTCCGATCCAAACGTATCGGTTTCGCAGACGTTTCCGACCACGGTATAGGTACGAATTGGCCCATCTGGATTTGAAACATTAAGTATGGTGTGATAGGCGTCATACATCATGGGCCGTATCAAGTGATTCAGTCCGGAATCAACACCAACGAACGTCACCTTGGGAGTTTCTTTCACCACATTTGTTTTGACTAGCAGCAGTCCGGCATCGCTCACCAGGAACTTACCGGGCTCCATCCACAATTTGAGATCACGACCCTGCTTTTCTTTAAAGTCCCGAAACGCTTTTGACAATCGTTTGCCCAGCGCTGCGACATCGGTGACGGAATCTCCGGGACGGTATCCGACTTTCAATCCTCCACCAAAATCAAGAAACTGGAGATGCGCGAAGTCGCTGGCAAGACCAAAGAGGATGTCGGCCATTTTCATGAAGACATCCACATCGGTCAGTTCTGAACCAGTGTGAATGTGGAGCCCTTGAATCCGGACGCCGTACCGTTGTATGATGTTCTTTATTTCATTGGCCGAGTGAATAGAAATACCAAACTTGGAATGACTGTGACCTGTTGATATTTTGTAATTGCCACCAGCGAGAATGTCCGGGTTAAGCCGCAGGACGCAAGGATATGAATCTCTGTATTTTGCGCCGAACTTCTCCAGCACCGGCAAATTGTCCAGGTTGATGGTAACCCCCATGTCAACGCCCTGTACTATTTCCTCAAAGCCTACACAATTCGGGGTAAACATAATGTCACCCGGGGCAAAACCAGCTCTGAAGGCAATCTGTGCTTCTTGAATAGAGACAACATCCACCCCAACACCCTGTTGCTTCATGAAGTGAAGGATGGATACATTGGTCAATGCTTTTGCCGCATACTTAATGTTGATATTTTCAAACGCGGTCCGTAGGACATTGATCTGACTGGCAATCTTCCCGGCATCATAAATATAGAGCGGTGTCCCAAAGGACTTTGCCAAAGAATCAAAAGAGATGCCTTGAATGGAATTCGTTTCTTTGTTTGTATGCATAGTGAAGTCCAAATATACACTTCAGGCTTCGTTCATGCAGGATGGTTAACTTTGGCGCATGAAGTTATTTTTCAGGGAATCAGGACAGGGGAAGCCATTGATCATTTTACATGGGCTATTTGGATCATCCGACAATTGGTTTACGCTGGCCAAAACATTTTCAAAGCAGTTCAGGGTGTATCTCGTTGACCAGCGGAACCACGGCCAATCACCGCAACGTGAGGAAATGGATTATAAATCGCTTGCAGAGGACCTGCATGAGTTTATCAAGGACCATGCCCTTGATCGGCCGGCAGTCATCGGGCATTCCATGGGTGGGAAGGCAGTGATGAATTTTGCGGTGCGCTACCCCGAGCTTATCGGTAAAATGGTCGTGGTAGACATTGTTCCAAAAGCGTACCCGGTTCACCACGATGCCATTCTGGAGGGCCTTAGCGCCATTCCACTCCAGAAGATTGCCTCACGCACAGAGGCTGATGCATTGTTAGCCACCTACGTGCCGGAGTTGGATGTCCGTCAATTCTTGCTCAAGAACCTGAGCCGTTCCGCTGCGGGGGGATTTGTGTGGAAAATAAACCTCCAGGCGATTACCAGAAATATCGAATCGCTGGGCGCGGATATGGTTTACTCTGGAAAACATGATGGCTCTTGTCTTTTTATTCGTGGAGAAAAATCCAACTATTACAGCCCGGGAGATGAACAGCGGATTAAGTCGGTTTTTCCGAATGCTGAGTTCGCAACGATGCATACCGGACATTGGGTACAAGCTGAGAAGCCCGAGGAATTTGCCCAGGTTGTTTTAAAGTATCTTGCAGACTAATGGAAGATTTTAGGAATATTCTTTTCATTGATATTGAAACGGTTGCCTGCACCCCTTCCTATGACTCACTCGATGAACGGCTGAAAGTTCAATGGGCAAGAAAGGCTGGGTTCTTTCGGCAACGCGCAGAGGAGCAAACAGACGAGGAACTTTTTCACGAGCGGGCGGGCATCTATGCTGAATTCGGGAAGATCATCGTTATTGGCATTGGGAAACTTGCAACCAATGACGCCGGTGAGCGTACGTTGAAGACGAAGTACTTTGCGAATCATGATGAGGCAAAATTATTGACTGAATTCAAGACCGCGCTTGAAAAAATGGATCAAGCGCAAATAAAACTCTGCGCACACAACGGAAAAGAGTTTGATTACCCCTACATCAGTCGACGAATGCTTGTGCAGGGAATTTCGTTGCCAGCTGTACTGAACCTTTCTGGGAAGAAATCGTGGGACATTCCCCACCTGGATACCCTCGAGATGTGGAAATTTGGCGATTACAAGCATTACACGTCTTTGGATCTCCTGGCTACCTTGTTTAATATACCCACCAGCAAAGGAGACATGGACGGATCAAAAGTGAATGAAGTATACTATCGGGGACAAGACCTGAAGAAAATTGCAGAATATTGTGTCGGAGATGTGGTCGCTGTGGCTCAATTGTTTCTGAAGTTAAAGGCCTGCCCTCTGGTGGAAGAGAAAAATATCATCGTGTCAGTGTGACTGACACTAAACTAAAATTGTATGTCTAAGAAAAAATTTAAGGAGCGAAAAGAAAAGCGCCACAAGGAAGAGCCAAAATCACTTCGGAAGATACTGGTTTCATTCTTTGAGGATAGCCCGGGAGCATCTTTTCAATTCAAGCAGTTGGTTCGGGAAATCGGCCCAAAGAACAAAGCAGAAAACAAGGAGATCTTTGCGCTGCTTGATGCGCTGGAAGAGTCTGGAAAGATCAGGCAACTGCCCGATGGGAGCTACACCTCCACTAAGGCAGTTGAAACCCTTCAAGGCGTTGTCGATCACGTCAATCCACGTTTTGCCTATATCAACACCGGTGCGGAAAACGATATTTATGTAAGAACCCAGGATTTGGCCACAGCCCTTCACGGGGATAGTGTACGGGTTTCGTTGATTAGCCAGCGGAAAGGCCAGAAACCGGAAGGACGCATAGAGGAAATTATCAAACGGAACCGAACCCGGTTCGTGGGCCGGCTGGAGATGTCCCCCAACCGGTTTGCCTTTGTGGTTCCCGACTTCAAGAAGATCTATCAGGATTTCTTCATTTATCAGGAAAATGTGGGAACGGCACAGCACAACGACAAAGTGTTGTTCGAAGTGACCCGCTGGGGCGATGGGGATAAGAACCCCGAGGCTAAAGTCATTGAAGTCCTTGGTAAGACAGGTGAGAATGAGGCGGAGATTCACTCTATTATGGCAGAGTTTGATTTACCCTTTCGATTTCCACCACACGTCTTAAAGGAATCGGAGAAAATAAACGAGCACATCGAAGACAAGGAGATTCGCAATCGCCGCGACTTCAGGGAAATCACTACGTTTACCATTGACCCCGAAGATGCGAAGGACTTTGATGATGCCATATCATTCAGGAAACTTCCGGGCGGCATGTATGAAATCGGGGTTCATATCGCCGATGTAACTCACTATGTGCGCGAAGGCACCTCACTGGACGAGGATGCATTCGACCGCGCTACTTCGGTGTATCTGGTTGACCGAACGGTGCCTATGCTGCCCGAACGATTGTCCAATGCACTTTGCTCCCTTCGCCCCAACGAAACCAAACTTACCTTTGCCGCAGTGTTTGAAGTGGATGGCCGAGGCAAGGTGAATCAGGAATGGTTTGGCCGGACGGTAATACATTCTGATCACCGTTTCAGTTATGAGCAGGCACAGGAAGTCATCGAATCGGGTCAGGGAAAATTCGCGGAGGAGCTTAAAATCCTGAATGACCTTGCCCTCCGGTTGCGCAAGGACCGTTTCGCCAAAGGCGCGGTAAACTTTGAGACAACCGAAGTGAAATTCAAACTTGACGAGCGCGGGAAACCACTGGCGGTGATTCCCAAAGTACGAAAGGACGCACACAAGCTGATTGAGGAGTTCATGCTATTGGCCAACAAGGCCGTAGCAACCTATATTTATAAATTGGGCAAGGGTAGTGATAAGAACACATTTGTGTACCGCACCCACGATTTACCAAATGCCGAGAAGGTCGCAGATTTTGCGGAGTTCGCAAAGCAGTTTGGCCACAAGCTTAACACGGATGAGGCAGCGGTTTCGCGGTCTTTAAACAAACTGATGGATGAAATCGAAGGCAAGCCGGAGCAGAATGTGCTTCAGTCCCTTGCTGTTCGGGCCATGGCCAAAGCGAAATACACAACTGAACCCAAAGGGCACTTTGGGTTAGCCTTCGATCATTATACTCACTTTACATCTCCTATTCGCCGGTATCCCGACATGATGGTACATCGCCTGTTACAACATTACCTGGACCACGGGAAGCCTGCCAGCAAGACTGATTTTGAATCGAAGTGCGTGCATTCCTCAGAACGGGAAAAGCGTGCGTCAGATGCCGAGCGTGCCTCCATCCGCTATAAGCAGGTTGAGTTCATGAGTATGCAAGAAGACAAGCTCTACAAAGGGATCATCACGGGCGTCACCGATTTTGGAATCTTTATCGAAATCATTGAGACCAAGTGCGAAGGCATGGCCAGGTTGGCAGACATGAAAGACGATTTCTACGAGTGGGATGAACGCAACTACCGCGTCATTGGCCGACGAAGAAAGAAGATTTATCGCCTGGGGGATGAAGTGGAGGTCCGGGTGAAAAAAACCGATATTGACCGGAGGTTAATGGATTTGACGTTGGAGAATGTTGGTCCAGACATGGAGCAGGTAGACCGTGGATTCAGACGGCCTAAACGCAGGTAACACAATCATGGATGACTATTTGAAGTTTCTCGAGGCCGAGATCAGGAAGTTCCGCGTGAATTCACAGCCGCGCTCGCTCTATGACCCAATCCACTACATAATGGAATTGGGCGGTAAGCGTATGCGCCCGCTCTTAACGATGCTCGCTTACAGCCTATACAAGAAAAATCCGGCTGCCATTGTCAAATATGCCGTGGCTGTTGAAGCCTTCCACAACTTCACCCTGATGCATGACGACATCATGGACCAGGCACCGTTGCGTCGCGGAAAGGCTACAGTGCATGAAAAGTGGAATGTCAATACAGCTATTCTTTCAGGAGATGTTCTGCTCGTAAAGGTATATGACCTGTTTCTTGAACTGGAGGATAAGAAACTAAGAGAAGTACTCACGCTCTTCAATGCAGCAGCGGCCGGAGTCTGTGAGGGCCAACAGTGGGACATGGAGTTTGAGTCGGCGAAGACTGTAAGTGAGGCGCAGTACCTGAACATGATTGAATTGAAGACCGCTGTGTTGCTCGGCTTCAGTCTTGAGCTGGGCGCCGTTCTAGGCGATGCGCCGCCGGAAGACAAGAAAGTATTACGACAGTTTGGGATTGACCTGGGGATTGCTTTTCAACTAAAGGATGACCTGCTGGATGTTTATGGCGATAAAAAGAAGTTTGGTAAACAGCAAGGAGGGGACATTGTTTCAAACAAACGCACCTTCCTCTTGATCAATGCGTTGAGGCGCGCCAGGGGGACTGCGGCAAAAGAATTGAAAACCTGGTTGACCGTGAAAAAATTCAACAAGGAAAAAAAGGTGAAGGCGGTCACTGGTTTCTATGATGTGTTAGGTATCCGGGAGATGACTGAAAACAGAATTCAGACATACCTCGGGCGTGCATATGAAAACCTGGATCGACTCACGGCAAAAGACAACACCGGCCCCTTAAGAAAATTTTTGGATTTGCTGGCTGACCGTCAAAAGTAGCCTACGGTTTCTGGCCGCGATTAAGATCTGGAGCTGCAGAATCTACATGCACCTTTCGTTCGTAGAAAAATAATTTGGCGCGCTCACCTTTCGCATTCTCGCTCAGCGTATAGAACCCCGATGCATTTATTGCCCATGCAATAGCTTCCCCCTGGGGCTCTCTCTTGTATGCCAATTCTATTGGAAGTGATTTCAATGCATCGGGAATAGATTGCCCCTCGGATCGCCTCCAATAATAGATGCCATCATAGCTCTTGAGGAGAATTTCGCTGCCGTCCCGTGAGATATCTCCTGCGACAATATGCCGTAAAGGCAATTCGATTATCCGTTCCGCGGTTACTGTATCCTTTCCGAATGGAGACTTCACTTCGTACAGCCAGACTTGTTTTTCAGTCTTTGTAACGAGATAAAGGTTTCGGGAGATGGGATCAGCCAGAAGCGCTTCAGTATCGCGTGGTTGATCGATCATTCTGATGATCAGCACAGCTTTCACCGGCAGAGGGCCAATATGATCAAGCGAAGGTTCCTCCACACAGTAGATAGTCTTGAACACCTGTCGGGAATGGTTGTCACCTATGTCACCAACATAGATGTAGTTCGTACTGTCTGGTCCAGGACCAAGAGCAATATCTTCCCAATCCCTGTTTGTTGCTCCCTCCAGTCTGAAAGTGGCTATTGTTTTCCCCACAGAGTCGAGCAAGAAGAGATCTGCAGGGTGCCCGCTGTCGTTGTGGCTCCACACATATCCCGGATAACGAGTGCTGGCGGCCAATCCGGATGCTTCTTCCAGTTTTTCATTGGTGTTGATCCCCAATTCCCTTCCCGCCTCAAAAAGAGAGGGATCATGGGGCGTTGGACCACACGCAATAAGAACGACGCCAATAAAAAAAATTGCCCGAGAAACCATGCCGAAAGGTCATTCTTAGAAGGACATTTTCCTAGCAGTCACCTCTAAGCAACTTAGACAACCAATGTCTTTGCGCGGGAGTTTGAGATACTGGATTCCGATGGGAATTTGCTCATGGGGGCAAAGGATTCGGCATAGGACAAAACGGTGGGAGCAAACCTGCAACGTTCTCTGTACTTTTGCCCCGTGAAAAACGTATATGAAGACCCGGAAGCCGATCAGGATGACGAATTATTTGAGCATCACCGGATTATTGTCGATGGCGGACAAAGCCTGGTACGTATCGACAAGTTCCTTATGGACCGCCTCTCCAATGCCACGCGGACAAAAATCCAGGAAGGGATCCACAACGGATTTGTCCTGGTAAACGACAAGCCCGTCAAACCAAACCATAAGATTCATCCACACGACGTCATCACGGTTTCTTTCCCGGAACCGCCTCGCGATACCGATGTTGTCCCTGAGAATATTCCACTCAGCATTGTATTTGAAGACGATCAGTTACTGATCATTAACAAGGCGGCAGGCATGGTAGTACACCCGGCGTATCAAAATTGGAGCGGGACATTGGTGAACGCGCTGGCTTATCACTTTCAGAACCTGCCACAGATGGAAGGCAATGATGGCAGACCCGGCCTCGTTCACCGTATTGACAAGGATACGTCAGGCCTTTTGGTGGTTGCAAAAACTGAGACCGCGCTCACCCAGTTGGCGAAGCAATTTTTTGATCACTCCATCGAGCGAACTTACTGGGCGCTGGTTTGGGGTGAGCCGGCTGCGGAAGCGGGAACCATTGATGTGAATGTTGGCCGAAGCCTGAAGGACAGACGAATAACGGCAGCATTTCCGGATGCGGACTTTGGCCGCACAGCCATTACACACTACAAGGTGTTGCAGAAGTTCCGTTACGTTTCTCTGGTCGAATGTAAGCTTGAAACGGGCAGAACGCATCAGATCCGGGCGCACATGAAGTTTCTGGGCCATCCCCTGTTCAACGATGCCACCTATGGTGGAAATCAGATTCATAAAGGCACTACGTTTTCCAAATACAAACAGTTTGTCGACAACTGCTTCAAGATCATGCCGCGCCAGGCGCTGCACGCCAAGACCCTCGGCTTCATCCACCCTTCAACGAAAAATTTTGTGCAATTTGATTCTGAGCTTCCCGCCGATTTTCGTGAGGTGATTGAAAAATGGGAACACTATGTGAAGTATAACTAGACAGCCTGCATCAGGAGCAGCAATTTCCAGAAAGTTGAATCGGCGGACACTTTACTGTGCCGTACGAGCAGAAAACACAACAGTCACCGACCTTGGGTCTTAGCTGTGCGTGACAGTTTTCACATGGATAGAAGATCTGACACGCGTCAATTGGCATTTCTTCCTGTTTCTGGAAGCCGCATACCGGGCAGGTAAGAATTGACTTGGTTTGGATTGCCGTGTTCATCGGTCATTCTGGAAATCTAAATAGACTCTGCGTAAAAAACCCGCTTGACCCGTTCGCTCGTGCTGGTTAGTAATTCATACGGAATCGTTTCTATCCATTGAGCAACCTGCTGAATCGGGAGCCCTGGACCAAAGATGATTGCTTCATCCCCTTCTTGCGCAGAAATTCCTGTAATGTCAACCATGGTCATGTCCATACATACATTGCCTTTCACGGGTGCCAGTCGTCCATGAATCAAGACGTTTCCTCCTCCATTGCTGTACCTCCGACTAAAGCCATCGGCATACCCAATAGCAAGTGTGGCCAGGGTGGTGCCTTTTTCGGCCTTGCCCTTACGGCCGTAGCCGATCGTATCCCCTGCAGGGATTTTCTTGATCTGTGAAATGATGGTTTTCAAGGTCACAACCGGTTTCAAGTTGGCGCTGCCGGCTTCAGTCGGGTCTATGCCATACAGCCCAATTCCTAATCGAACCATGTCAAATTGAAATTGAGGAAACCGGAGAATACCGGAGGAATTCAACACGTGACGCAAGGGGCTGTACCCAAGTACCTCACTGAGCCGATCCGCCATCATGCCAAATCGTTTGACCTGCTCATTTGAAAAGTCATCATGCTTCTTCTCGTCGGCTCCTGAGAGATGGGTGAAAACCGAAGCGATCCGAATGTTATCATGGATGCGCAGCAGCGCTTCCAGCTCTTCCATGTCCTGATCTTCAAAACCCAACCGATGCATACCGGTATCCATTTTTAGGTGGATAATGCAACGTTGATTCTCAAGAAAATCCAGTAGCGCCCGAAATACGCGCAAGCTATAGATCTCCGGCTCCAGGCGATGCTCAAGCATAAGCCCAAAACTCTCTTCCGAAGGATTCATGACCATGATGGGAAGGGTGATGTTGTTCTTCCTGAGTTCAACACCCTCATCAGCAAAGGCAACACCCAGGTAGTCGGCCCGGTGATATTGCAAGAGATTTGCTACTTCTTCACTTCCGCTGCCATAGGCAAAGGCTTTCACCATGCCCATCACTTTTGTACCAGGCGTAAGCCGGGATTTGAAATAATTGAGGTTATGGACCATCGCCGTGAGATCGATCTCCATAATTGTCCCGTGGACTTTTCGCTGGAGGCGTTGCGCAATCCGTTCAAATTGAAAGGGCCGGGCCCCTTTAATCAACACTACGCTGTCGCCGAATTTCTCCAGATTCAGACTTTTCAAGAATTCGTCAGTCGATTCATAAAATGTTCCTCCGGGAAAAAATTGCTTGTGAGAAAAAAGCAAGGGCCCCACGCCGATAATTTCAGTTACACCATCTGCCGCGATCAGATTCTTAATTTTGGCAATCAGCTCATCAGGAGGTAATCCGGTTTGTAAAAGATCCGACAGGATAATGATCTTCTTCCCTTTCTGCTGGTTGCGGAGAAAATCCAAACTGATTTTTAATCCGGCAAGGTCATTGTTGTAAGAGTCATCAATGAGAATGCTCCGATGAACCCCTTGCTTCAATTCCAGCCGCATCGGAACGGTATGCAGATGGTTAATTCGCTCCTGAATTATTGCTGGTGAATATCCGCGCAAAAGCATGAAGGCAACGACATGAAAGGTATTTTCCCTAAGCCCAGATTGATCAAAGGGAATGACCAGCTCAAAAGTCTGCAGTGAATACGTTATTCGATAACGAAGCCCATCAATCATTTCGATTCGAATGTCCGCTCGAAGATCAGATCCCCAAGTCCGTGTCTTAATGGCTAAACTTTGTAACGCTTCATCAATCAGGGAATGATCCTTGCAGTAGAGGACCCACTCACAATCAATAAAAAGCTTAGCTTTTTCGTTTGCTTTTTCTTGTTGTGAAGAAAATCCCTCGCTGTGTGCAGTTCCAAGATTGGTAAAAATTCCCAGCGTTGGCCGGATGATATTTCGGAGTTTCTCCATTTCTCCGGTCGTGGATATCCCAGCTTCGAATATGGCAAGTTCATGCGATTGGTCCATGCCCCAAACAGACAGGGGAACGCCGAGTTGTGAGTTGTAGCTGCCAGGATTCTTAATTACCCGGCAATCCGGCGAGAGGGCTTGGTACAACCACTCCTTAATTGTGGTTTTGCCGTTGCTGCCAGTAATGCCAACCACAGGGATTTGGAACTGATTTCGGTGGTGTGCGGCGAGTTGTTGTAAAGCGGCCAGAGATGAGGGCACACAGAGAATGTTCGCTTCGGGGAATGAGCTTTCCGCTACCTGGGACTCTACGATAAATTGCCGGAGACCCTGGGCGTATAATTCAGGCAAGTACGCATGTCCGTCATGTCGCTCGCCCTTCGTCGCGAAGAACACGGATCCTTCCCCGATAACCGGCTTACGGCTATCTGTAACAAGCACGTCAATCGGCCGGTCCTTGGCCAGCTGAAGAAGTTGACCGGAGGTGATGGAGACGATTTCGGAGAAGCGCATGGGTCAGAACAGTCGGCCGCCGTTAGGCACTTTTTTGTCAATGGCCATTAGGACCACGTGCCCATTTTCGTCGGGAAATCCGGTAACCAATACCTCAGAGAGGAAGGTGGCAATCTGTTTGGGTTGAAAATTGACAACGCAGGCAACCTGTCGGCCAGGGAGGTCGTTTATCCCGTAATGTTGGGTAATTTGTGCACTGCTTTTCTTCGTTCCAATGTCTGGCCCAAGGTCAATCCAGAGCTTATATGCCGGTTTTTTGGCTTCGGGGAACGGTTCGGCCTGTACAATGGTCCCTACGCGTATATCCACTTTACTAAAGTCATCCCAGGTTATCATCCAATCGGTTTTTTTGTATATTCGAGACGCCGTAATTAG
>JANPES010000047.1:0-2160 GCA_031423035.1 Cyclobacteriaceae bacterium
CTGTGAAATCAGTCCAGAAGAGGCACGTGAATTGAATTCACGGGTATGGTCACCTCGCTGGACCCTGGGAACACAGAATGACCTGGTAGCGGAAGTACAAAGTGAAGGGCGTGAGGTCATTTGCTGGACCATCGATACACCTGGATTTATTAAACAGTTTATTGAGCTTGGACGATTTGATGGGTTGCTTACCAACTATCCGTCTTCCGTGGCTTACTATCATTACATTCAGGAATAGGATATGAGACAACGGCTTTTCATTGTATGGTTTTGTCTAGCGGGACCAATCTCCTTTGGTCAGGGCGTTAAACCCATGAATTTTTCAGTAAATGCAGGCGTCGGCTGGTTTCACTACATTAATACCCTGAAAATTGGTGCGACCAGAATCAATGAAGATCAGGTCGGTTTTTCATTCAGAGTCTTTTGGGAGCCCGAGCACAAACTCTCGCTGGGCATTGAATCGGGCTACTATAAGATATACGCGTTTGAAAAGAACGGGACTGTAGCAAACCCGCTTGTCGGTGAGGCAAAGCTTTCGGCCTTGCCCATTCTCTTGTGTTTCAAAATGCGAATATTACCCAACTTCTACCTGACCGGCGGCCCGGGCGTTGCGATCTTGTATTCGGAGGTTACCGCCCTGGGGAGTACGGCTGAGAGCAGCCAGATCTCATTGGCCAATGTGCAGATCTCTGCGCTATACCAAAGATCCATTTCGGATAACCTCTATATCGGCGGTGAATTCAAATTCCTCAATTTTGGAAAAACAGAAGACTATGGTGTTGCTCTGATGGCAGAGGTTGCCTACAAATTCAGGTTCAAACCTAAAACCAAGTAGCTTAAGCAATCCACTTCTTCCACCACCACTGGAAAACTACCAACCCCCAGATTCTGGCGTGGACGTCGCCGGGACTCAAAGCAAATAGCCTGCGCTTAAGTTTGAGTATTTCACTATAGTTGAAAATGCCTTGATCTTCAATAAACTTCTTGGATAGGAGGTCCGTTTGAAGGGTATGCTTCATGTCATTTCGAAGCCATTTCAACATCGGCACTTCAAACCCTTTCTTCGGCCGCTGGAATAACTCAGCCGGAAGCATATCTTTAAACGTTTCTCTCAAGAGCTTCTTTCGCATAGTTCCGTCAATTTTGTAACTGTCCGGAAGGGTAAACAAGAAGTTGACTAAGTTGACATCCAGGAACGGCGTTCGAACTTCCAGTCCATGAGCCATGCTCATCCGGTCAACTTTGGTCAGCATGTCGTTCGGCAAGACCAGGTTCATGTCGGTCAGCAGAATATCGTTTACTGTCTCAGGTGTCGGGATTGATTTCAGCATATCCCGCTTCCGCGAAAAATAGGCACTATGCATCCGCAGTTCCGGTTTAAGAAGGCGGTCAGCTTGGACTTCTGTTGCGAGGGAGGCCCATTGCCAATATCGTTCCGTGGGAGTCAGGTTTGCACCTTTTGCAAACCTATCCAGTTGGCGCACAAGATTGGAAAGTGGTGCGTGTCGTGATTTTGGAAGGAGTCCCCACAAAGGCCCTAAGGCTGAAGCAGTCCTTTCTTTTGATCCTGGATTCAACGCGCTATAAAATGCCGCATGCTTGTTGTACCCGCCCAGGAGTTCGTCAGCACCATCTCCCGAAAGTGCCACCGTAGCATGCTTCCGGGTTTCCCGGCTGAGCATATACACGGCAATCGCGGAGGAGTCAGCAAAGGGTTCATCAAGAGAATCCAGAATGTCATGAAGATGTGCGTACATCTCCTGATTGCTCAGCGTGAATACCGTGTGTTTGGTTTTAAAGTGATCTGCTGCCAATCTTGCGTATCGTGTTTCGTCAAAGAATTTTTCGTCACGGTAGCCGATAGAGAATGTCTGCAGATCTGGCTTGTGCCGGCTGGCGAGCCCGGCGATAACCGAAGAATCCACCCCACCGCTCAGAAATGCGCCGAGCGGAACGTCTGAAACGAGCCTACGCTGAACCGATTCTTCAATCAACCTGCTAAAGGTTGCCTTGGCTTCCGAGTAGGATGGTGCGCTTTGTAATTTTGCTGGATCGTACGGAATTGAATAGTACTTCTGGATGCTGAACTTCCCTGCCTTCACGCGCAAGAAATGGCCCGGCAGAAGTTTCTTGACGTGAATGAAAATCGTTTCCGGCGCC
>JANPES010000048.1:0-8532 GCA_031423035.1 Cyclobacteriaceae bacterium
CCGGTCTTACGTTTGGAAGGATCCACAGAGACGAGACCGATGGTCTTGTCCCGCTGATCAAAGAGGAATCGGCGTACGATCTCATCCACCATGGATGATTTTCCCGCGCCACCCGTGCCGGTGATTCCAAGCACAGGTACATGGGCAGCCGTCGCTAAGGACTGAACTTTCTGGAGGGTTGCTGTATGCTTTTCTGAATAATTCTCAGCAGCCGAAATTAGTCGCGCAATGGCCAACGGGTTCTTCTTCTCCAGGCCGCTGAGTTCATCGGTGAGTGTTTCACCAAGTGGGTAGTCGCTTTGCTTGACGAGGTCGTTGATCATTCCCTGCAGGCCCATGGCACGGCCATCGTCAGGGGAATAGATCTTGGTGATGCCGTATGCTTCGAGTTCTTTGATTTCATCGGGAAGGATGACGCCTCCGCCTCCGGCAAAAATCTTGATGTGTCCTGCTCCTTTTTCCTGAAGGAGGTCGTGCATGTATTTGAAGTACTCCGTATGACCGCCCTGGTAGCTGGTCATCGCAATTGACTGTGCATCTTCCTGGATGGCGGTGTTGACGACTTCTTCTACGCTGCGGTCGTGGCCCAGGTGGATGACTTCGCACCCGGTCGACTGGATGATGCGCCGCATAATATTTATGGCTGCGTCGTGCCCATCAAACAGGCTGGCGGCCGTAACGATGCGCACCTTATTTTTCGGCTTATACGGCTCTGGCGCCGTGTGACCGCCGAGGTTCTTTTTCTCTACCTTATCGCTGGTTGCGGTGATCTCGCTCATGGGGTAAAAATACGGAAAAAGTGTCTGAATGGTTAGGTGTCTGAGTGTCTGAGTGTCTGGCTACAGATTTTCTTGAGGGAGGTTTCGGAGTCTTCAGAGACGCTTTAGAGAGTCTTTGGAGACGCTTTAGAGAAGTTTAGAATCCATTCTTTTTTGTCTATTTATTTACAAATTAGACCGATGTTGTCCACCGTCAACGGATATGCATGTACCTGTTATCCAGCTGGCGCGAGGCGAAACTATAAAGGCCGCCACATTTCCAACTTCATTTGGAGTGCCCATCCTTTCTGAAGGAATGGAACCGAGCACCAAATCATAAAAGGGCCGATTATGTTGCTTCGCCATGTCCCAAACCCCACCAGCAAACTCGATGGAGCCAGGTGCAATGGTGTTCACCCTGATGTGTTTTGGTGCAAGTTGTACAGCCATAGTCTTTGAATAACTAATGATCGCAGCTTTTGCAGCTGCATAGGATGGAGGAGAACCAGATTCCAGGCCTGATATGGATGAAATAAATAATATGCTTCCACCGCCAGACTCAATCATCCATGGAACAACTTTTTGCGTAGCCCATACGCTGGCCATCAAATCGAGGTTGACAGAAGTTTCCCAATCTTTAGTATCATCACCAAAACTTAATGCAGAGACATTGTTTACAAGGATGTCAACACTTCCGAGGTTGTCCTTGGCAGTTTGGAGGAATT
This sequence comes from Cyclobacteriaceae bacterium, assembly GCA_031423035.1. Classification (GTDB taxonomy): domain Bacteria; phylum Bacteroidota; class Bacteroidia; order Cytophagales; family Cyclobacteriaceae; genus ELB16-189. The sequence continues at coordinate 1,484 of JANPES010000048.1, forward strand.
CATTTAATGATTGATGGTTTCCAACATCACAGGTCGCAGCAAATACTTTAACACCTTTGCCAAGAATTTCTTTTTCTGTAGCATTGAGTGCCTCTTTGCCCCGAGAACAAATTGCTACGTTGGCACCTTCTCCAGCAAGTGCTAATGCAATACTTTTGCCGATGCCTTTACTTGCTCCTGCTATTACAGCGTTTTTTCCTAGTAAGTCTAAGTTCATGAGTCTTTGATTTAGTACAGTTTGTTTGCGGTTCGTTTGGGTGCGCTCGTGGAATGTAACCTTAGTTTATTTCGTCATAAAAGTACTCCATAATTAGATCGTTGTTAATGTTGATTGCGGATACAACTTTCGGTCTTTTGCCAAGACTAAAAAGAATCAAGTTCCAACCCGGCGCTCCATTTTGCCTGATGTCAAGTGTCCAATCTTTTTTCCTGTCCATTAGTTTTAAGTATCTTTTTTGATCCGCCATTACTGTCTTTATATCCAGTGAATCCAAAACTTCCATGGCATTCGCTTGATAAAAGGTATTGTCGTCGGCTATGGTGTAAAAATCTTCACCGTATTCTTTCTCCATTCGTTCAATTTGTTCCTTTGTTGGGCTGACAAGAATTGCACAACTTTTGTTAATCGTCTGAGAGTCGGCCGTGTCGGGATTTGCATCTACTAAATAGGAGTCGAGCGAGGTGTAGCTGTCAGGGTCACTAAACCTCGTGACTTCTTTTTTTAGTTCAGCTGGTTTACTGTTGCTACTATCAGTCTGAATTGATTTTGCAGCGTCAGTCACAATAGCATCTGAAGCTACACCCTGTCCCTCTTTTTTGGTACAGTCAAAAAGTACCAGGCTAAGTAGCAATGTTAATAGTTGTTTCATTTGTCTTTGTGTTTTGTCACTAGCGTTTATTTCTTCTCTGGTCTGTTTGGGTGAGCACACCATGTCGATGGAATGCACACGTTCTCCTTTTCTGTCCTCAATAACTCAGATGAAATGTTGTCCGTGCGTTGGCCAAAGGGGCCATCTCAAAATTCGATGACTCCGTACAACGTTTATGTTTATGACGGCTTGGGTTTTCGAAGCGCGTCACTGTCCCACGTTGCTGAACGAAATTAGGAAAACTAAACTTCAAATCTACACATCAGCCCAAGCTGGCATAAATATTTTGTTGTAGGCCGTTCGATTCCTCCGTCACTTCAATGTCGACCTACATTCTACTTGGAGGGGAAGCGGTTCTACTCACAAGTCCAAGGGATTGAACACTATTTGTAAATCAATTTTTTAGAAATGCTCCCTTTACCTCATCATCGAGATCATCAAAATCCTTTTTAAGTATATAGTAATGAATAACCTGATCCGGACCCACTGCAGAATATGTTTGGTCCAAATTCCAGCCATGCTTCGCCATGAAATTTAATGCATCGATCATTCCATTAGGTTTAACCTTTTTTCCGGCTTCATCCTTGAATATTTTGTCTTCATAAATTCTCATTTTACCGTCAAATGTAAATTGTAGAGAGGAGACTGTGACGTCAAGAAATTTGTTATTGGTCATTCCTGACATTAGACAATAAACAAATTTTGGTGTCTGTTGTCCGTATGATATAAAGGACACCATAACCGCACTCAATAAAAGGGCAAGTCTTATTTTTTTCATTTAATAGTTGTTTAAGTTGTTCGTCTTATCGCATGACTTACAACATCCGAATATACTCAACCTGGAAGGTTTAACCTTGGGTTAGCTGGTTCTAGCCGAATTTTGCAACCGATAAGCATTGAAATTCTTGTCCTAGTTAAACCAGAACCGGCCAACAGCTAATACCAAAGGGCCAATCGCTCCTTACCTTAGCTTGCTCGACCGAAGCTTCCGCTGTAGCGCCCAGAATTCCTTCCCATAGGATACGAACACCTCTTCCCCTTTTCGGATTTTTCGAGTCGCTTCTATGTAGACGCGGTAATCGTAGATGAGGTATTCCGCATTGTTGGGCATGCCCGGCGCGCGAGTGAGCCCCAAGGCATCGTTGGCATACCGGCCCTTTGCGCTCAAGGTAGGAAGGGCGTCGATAGCAGTTGTGCGGTTCAGGCGGAGGAGGTAGCCATTGTGGCCGTCCAGGTGTTTGACTTCCCTCCATTTCCTCCTGCGACCTTTGTACTCAACGATACGGTCGCCTTTTTTGATGTCGACACGGGTGAATAATCCCATACCGGCGTTGGGGAGGAGGGAGCGTTTAACGACTAAGAGTTTGGTTGGGGTCAACGGTCTAAAGTCTAAGGTCTAAAGTGTCTAAAGTCTAAGGTTTAACGAGCTCCCAATTTCGTCAAAAACTACTAACTTACCATTCAACTCAACTCTTATGGCAACCCGAAGAAAAGTAATTCAATCCATTGGTCTGGGCGCTCTGGCGCTGACTACGCTGTCAACAACTTCTCACGCCCAAACCCCGGAGATGCCGGTGGCCGATGATCCCCTTTTCTGGAACAAGGTACGCGACCAGTTTATGCTTTCGAAAGACAAAGTCTTCTTTAACCCGGGGACCGTCGGAGCAATGCCCAGGGTCGTGTTTGACCGGATGGTTGAACATCTCCGCTATATCGCAACGGATGTTGCAGATTGGGAATACAAGAATGACAATCAGGAAGAGTTCATTAGCGGCTACAACAATCTATTAGGCATCCGTACAAAGGTGGCAGCACTTATTAATGGAACGGTTCCTGAGATTGCGATGACTGATAATGTGACGAATGGGATGAGTTATATCGCCAATGGGATCACGCTGCAACCCGGGGATGAGATCATCACCACGAACCAGGAACATGGTGGAGGGTTGGGTGGCTGGCAGGTGAAGGAGAAGCGGTATGGCGCGGTATTGAAGATGGTAGAAGTCCCCAAACCAGTCCAGAGTTCACAAGAGGTGTACGACATCATTGTGAAAGCGATGACGCCAAAGACCAAAGTGCTGATGATCTCCCACATGATCACGGGCAGCGGCACGATTGTTCCTGCGAAAGAATTATGTGCCGAAGCCTCACGTCGTGGCATCTTCACTGTGCTCGATGGTGCGCAAACGATCGGGCAAATCAAAGTGGATGTGAAGGATCTTGGATGTGATGTTTACCTCGGCTGCTTTCACAAATGGATGGGTGCGCCTGCAGGAACCGGATTCATGTATGTGAAAGCGGACAAAATTAAAGATATCTGGACAACGGTAGCGAGCTACCGATGGAACCAGCATGAAGACGAAGGCTACCGCTTCACCCAGCGCGGTACGGGCAACTTCCCGGTGTTGAAAGGGCTGGAGGCCTCGATCGATTTTCACAATGAGATCGGCCCCGACAAGGTATATGCTCGCATCAAATTTCTGGGCGAGCGGCTCCGAACCGGTTTGCGCAAGAACAAAAAAGTAAAGATGTTCTCTCCCGCCGATGAGACCCTGTGTGCGGGGATCTCTGTTTACAATGTAGAGGGCAAGACGGGCGCCCAGCTACAGGAGACTTACTGGGCCAAGGCAAAGATGCGACCTCGTTCGCAGGGGGATATGTTTGGCGTGAGGCATTGCACACATATCTTTAATAGTGTTGAAGAGATTGATAAGGCGATTGAGATTGTGAATGGGATGAGTTAGGAATTTTTACAGCAAAGGCGCGGAGGAGAGGAAGAAGGAATACAGGAACCGCGGAGGCGGAAGGGGAAGAGGAGTAGAGAAGAAAGAATTTTCTATTGAAACTAGACAGATCATCCGAAACCTCAAAGACCATTACTTTCCAAACGGAGAGCTCCTGGGAAGAGATTTGTGAACGTACCCAACAGGTAATTTTTGAGTTCAAGAATAGGGGCACCCAATACTTCTTCAAAAACCCGTTGTCGATATTCAGGGAAATTGACTACTACCGGGTGCTGATCAAGCGAGAGTATATTTATTTTCCGATGAGTATCATGTCACCGGCAATCTATGTTTATTTTGAACAGGTGTCTGGAGAAAGAAATTGTGTCCTGTTTAAGTCATCCTATTTGCCTGTCTTTCGTTGGGCATTCTATGTGACTGTTCCTATCACAGGATACCTGCTGTATCAGGCCGTTCGGAATGAAAACCGGGTTAGCGTGATTGCCTTCGCGATTGGATTTGGTCTGTTCATATGGCTCTTCATTGCATCGATCGCTTATGTCCATGAGAAGTGGAATAGTCATTTCTTCAAAAGAGATGTGGGCTTGATCGTTCGGGATATGAGCGGAGATTCCCTGAAGTCGCCATCCTGATGAAGGCAATCGTTTACACGCAATACGGGTCACCCGATTATTTAGAACTCCAGGAGGTTGAAAGACCAAACCCTAAAAAGGACGAGGTTCTGGTGAAAGTTCATTCCGCATCCGTCAACTCCTGGGACTGGGACCTGATCAAGGGCACTCCATTTCTGGTTCGGGTGATTGGCGGGTTGTTTTCGCCCCGGCACAAGATTCTGGGGGCTGACATTGCGGGGACAGTTGAGGCGATAGGGGATAAGGCTACGACTTTTAAGCCAGGTGATGAAGTGTTCGGAGATATTGCTGGTTCCGGTTTTGGAGGATTTGCGGAATACGTGGCCGTGCCTGAGAAACTGCTTGCACGCAAGCCTCCGGCCATGAACTTCGCTCAGGCTGCTGCATTACCACAAGCGGGGCTACTGGCAGTCCAGGGACTTCAGTTCGGGGGCCCGCTCAAGCCGGGGCTGAAAGTACTCATCAATGGTGCCGGGGGTGGCGTGGGGACACTTGCGCTGCAATACGCAAAGTCATGCGGGGCTGAAGTTACGTGTGTGGATCTGCCAGAGAAATTTGAATTGCTGCGTTCACTGGGTGCCGACTGCCTTCTTGATTATACCAAAGAAGATTATACACGCACAGGCAAAGCCTATGATCTCATCCTCGATGTCATTGCGCATCGTGCGGTCTCGGATTATGAGCGGGCTTTAAACGCGGGGGGCACATTTTCTATGATCGGAGGCTCGATGGGAGGCTTGTTGTTCAAATTGATGTTCTTCGGCCCGATCCTGTCGCGACTGCGTGGGAAGAAACTTGGCATCATGGGCTACCGGCCGAGCCGGGCAGACCTTGATTTGTTGAGTAGGTTGTTTGAAGAAGGCAAGGTTGTGCCCATCATTGGTAAGGCTTATCCGCTGGGTGAGGTGGCTGAAGCGTTTCGATATTTTGGAACAGGAAAAGTGAAGGGAAAGATTGTGATCACAATAGGCTCTTGAATTTGGATTTCGTTGTGCCTCTATGTTGAAAGAGGTTACACAGAGAGACACGGAGGCTTCACGGAGATCACGGAGGAATACTGAAAAGGAGATGATTGACTTCGGAGCACGAACACAGTAAATTGTAGGGGTGGGTAATTCACCGTAAAGGCGCAAAGGCGCGAAGGAATTTGTGAATAGGAGGGGGTTACACGGAGAGACACGGAGGCTTCACGGAGATCACAGAGGAATACAGAAGGGGAAATAAATGACTTCGGAGGAGGTAATTTACCGCAGAGCCGCCGAGACGCGGAGACATGTATTTCTTTGCGCCTTCGCGCCTTAGCAGTTAATTTTTTTCAAGCGGGTGATTTACCGGAAAGTCGCGAAGACACGAAGGAATGTTTTGTTTAACTTGGTCATGTATTACGGGGTCCCCAACTCCGCCACGATAATCTTCATCTGCCTTAAGTTGTACGTGTGTCCTACCCGTGGGCCGAGTTCTTTCTTCAGGTGCTGAAGCCATTTGTACATCGTTCTCGGGGCACAACCATACGATGCGGCCAGCTCTTTGGGGGTGTAGGGGCGGATGGGGAAGTCGTCTTGATCCATGGGACAAACAGGTTGGTAAGGTTGTCTAAGAATTCAGCCAGATTATGATGAGGAGCCAGTAGGCTAGCCATTTTCTTTCTTCGGGCCCGGATTCAATGCTCAGGGTTTGAAATGCGTAACGGCGCCAGACGCCAATGGCCAGGATGAAGGAACCGTTCATGATAAAAAACATGAGTGTACTCATCGCCGGATGGTTTAGTGCTTAGAGCTGTTTTTTTCTTCGCTGTATTCATCGCTTATCGTCTCGATGTCGACCACGCGGCGCAGCCAGTAGCGAGGGGCGATGTGCGTGATGGCGAAGGCGATGGGTATAAGGAAAGCCCAGACGAAGACGTTGTCGGCGCCTTGACGCGCCCGGAGCGTCAGGATGAGCAGCCACGCGATAGTCATGCCGACGTTGGCGAAGTGGGAGGCTTTTAACAACTGTTTCATCGGCTCACTGACCTGCTTCACGAGCAGGAGCCAGTCGGGGTTTGCGGGGAGGTTGCGCAAAAAGAAATGCTCCGCATACTTATCAAACAACAGCAGTATGACGCATCCGCTTCCTACCATGAAAAGCGATGCCTGCCCGGAGAACAAATTCAAAATGACCGCAGCGGCCGAGACGAGCAGCACGGTGAACAAAACTTCCGTAATCAGCCGCCGCTTCAGCTTGCGAAACCGCGAAACATGTGATGCGATAAGCATGGTACGGAGCTCTTCCTGCGTGTAGCTGGGGGTATCTATCGCGTGCCAGGCTTTCCTTAGTTGCTCGAAGGTCATGGTCGTCGTGTTATTCTTGAAAGAAGTCTTTATTATTTCTCTTCAGACGCAGCACCCGCATGGCCGTAGCCTCTTGGGAGAGGCCAATGATAGGGGCCATATCCTGATTGGTATATCCATCGAGCATGAGCAACAAGATGGACTGATCGATTGGCACCTGCCTCCGGATGAGGGCAAGGGTTTCGTCGTCAATTCCATCATCGTTCGGTTCAGCCGGCATGTCAGGGAGCGCGTCATGTATGTCGACGACGTCGCGACCACGCTTCCGGTAGATTGTTGCCCCGGTTTTGAGCGCCACGCTATATATCCACGTGCTCGCTTTGGATTTGTTTTCGAAGGAGGGATAGGCTCTCCAGAGCTGGTATGAAATTTCCTGGAAGAAATCTTTGTGGTCTGTGCGGTCCTTGGTGTACAAACGGCAAACCTTGTTAATGATATTCTGGTTGGCTTTCAGCATCGCGGAGAAGGCCTTCT
>JANPES010000049.1:0-13963 GCA_031423035.1 Cyclobacteriaceae bacterium
GTTCTGTTATTAAGCTATTGGGGAATCTTTGGTCGGCTATTCAACTTCCGCCAATCCAAGAGAATTATTGGTTGGATTGACACCGGTCAGTTAAGCGCGATCATTCTGGCAAATTTGCTAATTCCCATTACCGCAGGAATATTCAAACAGACAGATAACTACCTAATCGTTTGTGCGATAAGCATCATCATATCTGCCATTCATTTTATCCTCATCTCGTTCAAATTTCCGCTGGCAAAGAACAATCCGCAAGAATTTGAGCCGTCGGTAATTAAGGACGCCAGTTTGGTCAAGGTAATCGCCGATCCCTATACCAAGTTGCTCTCCATCTTTCTGATTGTTTCTATGGTGATGCTGATCCTTGGCCAATTCACCTTTCAGGAGCTAATCAAGGTTCAGTATCCGGATCAGTTGGACCTCACAAAATTTCTTGCATTCTTCAATTTGGCAATTTACGGATTGAGTTTTGTAATGCAGACTTTTGTCAACGACCGGATCGTTAGCAATTATGGCATCCGGGTGTCCCTTATGCTGTTGCCAGTTGTTGTTGGCTTCTTCGCCCTAAGCGCAAGTTTTAGCGGGCTTGTATTTGGATTCACCCCTGAGTCAGCCCCAGAGACGTTTATTTTCTTCTTTCTATTTGTAGCGTTGATCCGGCTGTTTAACAGCATGATTCGGGATTCCTTGGAGAACCCAATGTTTAAGTTATTGTTTATTCCACTAGACAGTCGTTCCCGATTTGGGGTCCAGTCAAAAGTAGAGGGAGTGGTGGGCGAATCTGGAAGGATTGTGGCGGGCGCTTTGATATTTGTTTTTGCTACGCTATCCGTGTTTCAGATTATTTGGATGCCGATTGTGCTTTCCATCCTGGCTTGTGTTTATATCTACATCGTTGCCAAACTGTACACCGGATACAAATCAAAAATAAGGGCAAAACTGGAGGCAGCGCAACTTTCTGTCGATACGGTGGAATTGGGGGATGAACGGATTACCCGGAAATTAGAGGAGCAATTAAATAGTAACTCCCCGGGTACAGCTGTATTTTCTTATAAGCTCCTGGAGAAGATTAGCCCGGAAAGTTCCAATCGCTGGGTAAATGCACTCATTCGGAATGAGCACCCGGAGGTGCATCATTTTGCGCAACGGAAAATGAATGAAATGAAGGGCCTATCCGTATCTGACAGGTACATAATAAAGTACGACCAGGCTAAAGCACAAGTGGTGGATAGAAACTTGCTCACGCGAACCGAGCTTGAATTGATGATTAAGAATGGAGGTGACATTACAAAGTCCAGAATACTAAAGCTAACAAGGTCTCAGGAGGCTATTGACAGACAATATGCTGCAGAGTTGATGCTCCACAACACATCAGAAGAAAACTTAACTTATTTAATAGAGCTTCTGAATGACGGCGACGAAAATGTTCGCAATACAGCTATCAAGACTTCGATGAAAAGGAGTTCTCCGGAAGTGATTCGTGCCCTCATTGAAAACTTGGGTAATCCGCAGTACACCAATCATTCAGCCGATGCGTTGGTGATGATGGGGGGTAAGGCGCTGAATATCCTTGATGCTTCATTCTACCGTACGGGGCAAAGCCCGCAGGTCTTGAGCCAAATCATTCTGATTATTGGACATATCGGCGGACAACATGCTAAAGAAATCCTTTGGAACAAGATTGACTATCCGGACAAAGTTGTTGTTTCAAAGGTACTGCTGGCTTTGGGTGAAGCTGGCTTCAAGGCCGGGACTTCGCAGGGGCAGCGAATCCGATTTGCAATTGAGAATGATATCGGGGATATGGCCTGGAACCTGAGCGCCATTCAGGAGCTCGGTTCCAAAGACGAAGCGGTAGAACTAGTCGATGCGCTTCGAAGTGAAATAGCAAACGACATTGATCATGCTTATACGCTTCTGGCGATGCTCTATGATGCCCGATCCATTCAGCTGGTCAAGGAGAATATTGAAAGCGGTACGGTAGAGGGGACCGCCTTTGCGCTAGAGCTTCTGGATGTTTTCTTGTCAGACCAGTTGAAACAACGCGTCATTCCTATGCTTGACGAACTCTCTGACGAAGACCGGATTGGTAAGCTGGAAATATTTTATCCAAGAATCCACCTGGATGAGAAGCTTGTCCTTAAATTTTTGATCAATCGCGAATTTACACAAACCAACCGATGGACGAAGGCTTGCGTCTTGCGTCAGATTGGGACCGAGAAGATTGCCGAGTTTAACCTGGACCTTGTCGCTCAGTTGTTTAACCCGGACCCGCTCATCCGCGAAATGGCAGCATGGGCATTATATGCGATCGACCCTGTGGATTACGAAGCGAACACCGGGCGCCTGGGTGATGACCTCAAGCGGCGACTTGATTCCGTTATAAAAACTGAGACAGGAAGAGTTCCAAAGCTCACGATTTTTGACAAGGTGAGGTTCTACGGTCAGATGGAGATATTCAAAGGAACGTCAGGACTTGCGTTGTCTTACCTTGCAGATTGGTCTACGGAACATTCGCTCGTCGCTACTAGTTCGCTTGTGATCGACGAGAAAAGCAACACCCATTTCTATGTAGTCTACCAAGGTGAGGTAGACTACTTTCACAAGAGTGAACTCATTGGGAAGTTCATCCATGGCCAGTTCATAGGAGAGATGTTATCCTTGCCGGGTTTTTTGAATTCCAATATCTTATTGGCAAAAGAGAACACCACACTTCTCAGGCTGAATAAGGACCACCTATATGAGCTGATGGCCGAAAATGAGAAATTGGCTGCCCGCGTTTTGGAATATGTTTGAAATCGTCTAAATTTCATTGATTTTTTAAACTGAATGCCTACGTAGGCGTCGAAAAACGATTTTTTTAAACATTACAGTTCGTCGGAATAAGCCGTTTATTAGCTAAATTTCTGATTCTAGAGCATTCAAATGGTTAATTATCCCCAACAAACGGGAGAGTTATTGGACGAGGTCCAGGCAGTTCAGGAAGGAATTATTCCTTCCTCAGCGAACCCGTTCCCTGGATTGAGGCCATTTACCATTGAGGAATCACACCTATTCTTTGGTCGTGATGGGCAGGTAGATGAGATCCTGGTGAAGCTTTCCAGGCACCGCTGCGTGACCATTATGGGGTACTCTGGAAGTGGTAAATCAAGTTTGGTATCCTGCGGTCTTATACCTGTTCTGTATGGAGGTTTCCTTACCGAAAATGGCCCTAATTGGCAAGTCTTGTCCATGCGGCCAGGTGTTTCACCCATAAACAATTTGACCGATGCGGTTGTCCATTACCTGGAAACCAGGGGTACGCTTAGCGCGAATGACAAACTGATCCAGCATGCAATTATCAAGTCTGTACTCAGAAGCAGCCCCGATGGACTTATTGAAGTAATCAACTTTCTTAAAGGTGACGACTGCCAGAATTTTTTCCTTCTCATTGATCAGTTTGAAGAGGTCCTGAGATTCCGGGAAACTGACGAGGAATCGTTGAATGAAGCTTCCCAGTTTATTACCCTGGTACTTACGGCCCTGAAACAGAAAGAAGTTCCTATATACATTTCAGTAAGCCTTAGGTCAGATTTTATAGGTGAATGTTCCGTTTTTCCTGGCCTAACTGAGGTAATCAATGAAAGCAATTACCTGGTTCCTCAAATGGCCCGCGAACAAAAACGACTGGCTATTGAAGGGCCTGTCGCAGTTGGAGGCGGCAAGATTTCCCCTAGACTGGTAAAGAGACTGCTGAGTGATATTGGGGACAACCAGGATCAGCTACCCATTTTGCAGCATGCCTTGATGCGCACCTGGGACTATTGGGTGGCAAACCGCGAAGGGGGTGAACCACTTGATCTCAGGCACTATAATGCGATTGGAAGAATAAGCCAAGCCCTTTCGTTGCATGCCAACGAGGCCTATGAGGAATTATCCGCGTCGGAAAAGGAAATTGCGGAAATACTATTCAAGAGCATCACGGAGATGAGCCAGGAAAATCAGGGAATCCGGCGTCCGGCAAGAGTAAGAGTGATTGCTGAATTGGCCAGCACATCCGAAGAAGCCGTGATTAGTGTTGTCGATCGATTCAGAAAGATAGGCCGGTCATTTCTTATGCCTGGGGGACATGTGAAATTGAATGGGGCATCCAGCATAGAACTTTCACATGAAAGTTTAATGCGCATATGGACTAGGCTTTCCAATTGGGTAGAGGAAGAGGCGGAGTCGGCCCAGATGTATAAGCGAATTTCAGATGCTTCTGCGCTTTACCAAACAGGTAAGGCAGGTTTGTGGCGACCTCCCGACCTGCAACTTGCGCTCAACTGGCAAAAGAAACAACGGCCTACCCGAATTTGGGCCCAACGCTACGACATTGCCTTTGAACGCGCCATCGTATTTCTGGATACCAGCCGCATCACCTATGAGGCTGAGCTCCAGAATCAGGAATTGTTACAGCGAAGGGCATTGCGGCGCGCGCGTACTTTTTCAGTTATATTGGGGATTGCGGCAATCATAGCTATCCTGTTCATGATTTATGGATTCACACAATCCATCAAGGCCCAGCAGCAAGCTGAATTGGCAAAGCAAAAAGAAAGGAAGGCATTGCTCGCGGAAGAAGATGCGATTCTGGCGCGGGACCGGGCGGAAGAGGCACGAATATCGGCACTGAAGAGCCAGGCAGCGACGCTGGTAGCCTTAAAAAAGGCGGATTCCAGTTTGCTTATTGCGAAGATCGCCCAGGCAGCAGCTGAAAGGAATTTGAAGGAAGCAAGGCGCCAGGAGCAGCTAGCCTTAGCTGCCCAAGGCAAGGAAATAATACAACGGGAACTGGCACAGGAGCAGACCATCATTGCAACCCGCGAACGTGACCGTGCCAATGGACTCCTTTATCTCTCCATTGCCCAATCTATGGAGGCCAAATCGGTGACCATGACAGATCCTGCACTTGCAGGCCTATTGGCCATGCAGGGGTATATATACCATACGCAGTACGGTGGAAAAAAATATGATCCGTATGTCTTTAATGGACTCTACTTCTCAGTAGCCAAGCTATCAAACGACTTCAATTACAACCGTGCCAAAGTCCCGGGTAACCTCAAGAACAAGATGTTTGCGCTGGCTGTTTCAAAGCAGAATAGCTCTTTTTATACCACAGGGAATGATGGCCGCATATTCAAGGGAGACTATCTTAAGTTAACCGCAGATGAACTGGTTGACTTCAACCCCTATCCAAACCGTGTCTTGGCGTTAAGCCCGGATGAAAAGTACCTGGTCAATGGAAGTGACTCTTCGGCCCTACAGGTTTTCAATCTGAGTACCCCAGGGGAGAAGCCATTTATCGTACGCGGCCACAGAGGATTTATCGTCGATATAAAATTCCTTCCCGATAACTCCGGTTTCATTTCCGCAGGGGCTGATCATACCTTGCGCTTGACGAATCAGCTAAATGGCGAAAGCCGCGTACTGACAAAACTTCCGTACGACATTAAGTCAATCGATATTAGCCATGACGGTAAACTGCTCGCAGCCGTCTCGTCTTCAGGTCAATTGATCATGGTTGATCTCGCAACAAACGCTTATGACCTTAAGCGGGATGAGTCGCTAAACCATATCCGGGTCTTGTCAGTAGCGTTTCACCCAACACGTTCTGTTCTCGCTTACGGGACAGAATTCAAAGATGTTGGGTATACAGGAAATGCCGGTGATTCCACCTGGCGCGGATCGGTGAAGTTGATTGACTACGTTACGCTTGAGACGATCAAGGAGATGCGCGGCCACAATGCGGGTGTATCTGATGTTGAGTTTAGTCCCGATGGATTGCTAATGGCCAGTGCCGGGTACGACAAGAAATTGCAGATGTGGGTTGTCGACCATGAAGATGACTTACCGATTGTTATGGACAATAACAACGGAAATATTTGGCGATTGGCCTTTGCCGAAGGATCGGATTATCTCCTGGCGTCCTGTAACAACGGCGAAGTGCGTGTTTGGCCAACAGATCCAAAAATGCTTGCTGAACAGATTTGCTCCAAGTTGAAGAGAAACATGACTAAAGAGGAGTGGGATATCTATGTGGCAAACGGAATCGGATATGAGACAACTTGCCAGAGTTTGTTGATAAGTGATTTCTGATGCTGCAATTCCGAATTCTTGTTGGTGGATTGATATTTATGGCCTCCCTTGCTACAGGGTATGGTCAAGAGGCGGCTTCGAGCGAGGTGGACTGTGATCAAAAGCTGAGCCAGGCGGAGGCGGAATTTACAGCAGGGCATTTTTATGGCATTCCGTCTATTCTTAAGGATTGCCTTGATGGTTCCCGGTTCACAAAAGAGCAGCTCGTGCGCGCTTACCTCGTTTTGTGCCAATCCTATTTGATCCTCGACGACCCTACTGCGGCAGGTGATAACTATCTAAAATTGTTGAAGGCGGATCCGGAATATGTTCCAAACGAAAAGGATGATCCGATTGACATTGTCTACCTCAGCAAGCAATACACCGCGACACCCATATTTACCCCCCATTTTTATTTTGGCCTCAATACATCCTTTTTTCGAACCATCTATTCCATTTCGACGGAGCCTTACCAAGTGACTAGTGAGCACCCGTTGCAAATTGGGATTCAAGGAGGTGGAGGTTTGGATTGGAACATAAATGAGAACATCAGTTTGTGCATAGAGGGGGCATTTGCGAACCGGGGATATGAGCGAATTTTAACCAGTGGGGTGAATACGGATGCAACAAATATCCAGGCCAATCAATGGTGGATTGATGCCCCCATTTATGCCAAGTACTCATTTTCTTTGAATGAACTGATTCGCCCTTTTGGCTATGCAGGAGTTGCAGTCAATTACCTGCTTTCAGAATCCAATACATTTTCCTACACTGACAATAAATCTAACGGGTCCCAATTGGTGTCCGAGGGTCCAAGCGAAAGTGTGACCAACCAGCGGAATCAATTCAATTATTCCTGGCTGATCGGCGGCGGGCTGAGATACAAGGTTGGCAAAAACTTTTTCTATGTTGACGTACGTTACATGGCTGGTTTGAGCAATGTGACAAACGAATCCAAGCTTTACTACGAGGATCCGTCGAAGGTCAATCCCCAACAAGTGGGGAATCCCAATTATTACCTTACAAGTAACATTTCGCGCTACCACTACCTAAGCGATATATTTCGGATTGATAACCTGTCGATGTCTTTCGGTTTTGTTAAGCCCTTATATGATCCAAGAAAAGTGAAACGGGCACGTACAAAAAGTGTGGCACGTTCAATCCGGAAAGAAGGAGGGAAGGGAAAATGAAGCATGCACTGATCCTGTTTGTTCTTGGTTGTGTGTTGATCCGGTGCACTTCATCAAGTATTGAAGACCCGAGTGACTCGCACTTTATTAAGTTCTATGGAACAGGCGGTGATCAGACGGGCCAGGATTTTGTTATCCTTCCGAACGAGAACAATAGCATGATCTTGTTTGGGACCACCCGGCTTACTGTACCCACGAAGGGAACGCAGTGGTACCTCGTAAAAGTAGATTCCAAGGGAACCGTATTCTGGGAAAAGGAATTTGGCGGGCCGAATAACGAAGAAGCCCGGGATATTGAGTTAACATCGGGCGGTCAGATAGTTCTCGTAGGAAATTCTTATAAAACACCTACCGATCGGGATGTTATGATCATGACCTTGACTACCGAAGGTGTGAAGATTGACAGCGCGTTGGTGCCTGTACGGGATGAGTTTGGCGGCCTAAGCACTGGTGATGAGGATGCAGCTTCGGTTACAGAAACCAACGATGGTTTTCTGATTGGTGGTTCAACAACATATGTCTATACCCTTGGGAAGCCAGCCGGTTCTGGAGTTGATTCGCGGGATGCACTTAAAATTAGGGTGTTCAGTGATTTGACCGTTTATCCTAGCAGTTGGACGCAGAGCATTGGTTTGGTAGCGGATGATGCGTCTCAGAAGATCATCGAAGTGTCACCCACTGTGTATTATTTTTTCGGTTACACTGACAATTTGCCCGTTGGGCAAACAACAGTGAACTATAATTTCTGGGTTTATCCTCTGGGAGCCAATGGAGATCCCACAAGTGCTGCTATTTATCCGGGGACGGCTTCAGGAAACGAACGATTAACGTCGTTCTGTCTCTCTCCCGTGGGATATTTTCTTGGTGGCCTATCTCAAAGTGGGTCGTTGCCATCTGATCTCTTCATTTCGGAACTGAGGACTCCAGGTCCTGGGGGATTCGATCAAGGGGATATCTTTTATGAGAAACCGCTTTCCATTACGCTTGGAAACAACTTGCAGGGAAAAACTTCAGTCTTCCCATCTCAGCAAGGAGGCTTCTGGGTTCTGGGGGACGAAAATGGATTCGACAACAATCAAAATTGGGTGTTAACAAAGATTGATAAGAACGGATCGGTCGTTTTTAATACCCCTCTTGTTTTTGGGGGCGAAGGTCTGGACAATTGCGGGGCAATTCAGGAGCTATCAGATGGTCGTTTGGTTCTGGTTGGAACCATGCGGACGGGCAGGCCTGATGCGGGAGAATTTAAACTTACCCTCGTGAAAGTTAGCAGCCAAGGAAAGTTCGAAAAGTAGGGGTAAAAGGCTAGGTAAATTGGGTTACTTCTTATGTTTTCGGGATATTTAGGGATTAGTTGGCTTAGACCTTATGCAGAGATTTTTACCCCTGATCACTGAAATTCCCATTCTCGTAAGCCCATCTTCGAATTCTGCCCTCGGCAGGACGATGGGTTTCGCTTTTGATACTCAGCAGCCACAGGCTGAAACGGTAGCATTAACCACCCATTCCGCTGCGATTTGAGAACTCCGAATACACCGTTTTTCATTAGAAATTTTGCCAATCTGACGATTGTATTTTTAGTATTGGTATCACAATCTGCATTTTCCCAATCAGGCAATTTTAATTCAAATGCATCGGGCAGTTGGACTGTAGGGGGCACTTGGACCCAGGTAAGTGGAACGGATGTCGATGGAATTCCGGATGCTGATGACAATGTCACAATTCTAAATCCGCATACCGTAAATATTGGAGCAGGAGGAGCGCCAACTTTTGCTTGCAATTCAATGGTGGTCAATAACGGGGGAACACTCCGATTTGGAACGGGCGGGACCGCAAGAACACTAAATGTCACTACTTCTTTCACCGTTTCAGGTGGGGCTACTGTGAGTATTAACCCAGCTTCATTACTGGCGCACAGTTTAAATGTTGGCGGCGATTTCATCAATAATGGCGGCACATTTTCACCTACAAATGGGGTAGGCTCCATTCTGGTAACATTTAATGGAGCAGGGGCTCAATTACTTGGCGGCACCTCGGCAACTCAGTCATTTTGGAACCTGGTGGTTAACAAAGCGGGTGGAACTTTGACCGTTGGGGGAAGTACAACGACGCTTAACACAGCAAACTTTACGCTTACTAACGGTAATTTTGTAGCCCCAGCAACGTTATCGACCGCTCCAGTCGTAACACCTGTTTCTGCCGGGTCGATTACCCTTACATCAGGTATATACACTTCTGGTGCAACCACAACAGTAGGAGGCGATTTCACCAATAACGGTGGAACATTTATACCTGGAGCCGGGACACTTAATTTCAATGGGGCTGGAGCACAAGCGATAAACGGCACAGCGGCTACGCAGACATTCAATGACATTGTAATCAATAAAGCTGGAGGCACGCTATCAGCGGGTGGAAGTACAACGACAATAAATGCCGGTGATGTAACACTAACGGCCGGCAGTTTCACAGGCCCGACTACACTTTCTGCAAGTGGGAATGTTGTCTTGACTTTGGGGACATTCACGGCGGGGACCAATACAAGTGTTGGAGGCAATTTCACGAACAATGGCGCAACATTTACACCAGGAGCAGGAACAGTGACATTCAATGGCGGTGGAGCCCAGGCAATAAACGGTTCAGCGGCAAGTCAGACATTCAATAACATAATCGTTAATAAAGGCGGAGGATTACTAACGGGGACAACTGCAACTATTAACGCTGCAACACTCACCATGACAGCCGGAAGTTTCACAGGTCCGGCTACTCTAGCTACTACGGGGGATGTCGTTCTGACGGCGGGAACATTCACTGCCGGGACCAACACCAATGTTGGAGGGGATTTCACAAACAACAGTGGAACATTCACACCTTCCGGCAACACAGTAACTTTTAACGGTGCAGGCGCCCAGGCGATAGATGGGTCAGCGGGAAGTCAAACGTTCAGCAATATTATTGTTAACAAGGCTGGAGGATTACTTACCGGCACCACGGCTACTATAAACGCGACGTCACTTACCATGACGGCGGGAAGTTTCACGGGTCCAGCCACTCTTGCGACTACTGGAGATATTGTTTTGTCGGCAGGGACGTTCACCGCAGGGACCAACACCAATGTTGGGGGGAATTTCACAAACAATGGAGGCACATTCACACCTTCCGGGAATACAGTAACCTTTAACGGCGCAGGCGCCCAGGCAATAAACGGATCAGCGGCCACGCAGACCTTTAACAACCTGGAAGTCAACAAGGCGGGAGGGACTGTGACAGTCGGAGGGAGTACAACCACCCTCAACTTAGCCAATCTTACCAACACCGCAGGCGGGTTCACCGCACCTGCCACACTTTCAGTTTCTGGTAATATCCTTCTGACCTCAGGGACCCTTACCGCAGGCGGAGGCACTACGCTTACCGGGAATTTCACCAACAACGGAGGCACACTTGTTCCAGGGAGTGGAACCGTGACATTCAATGGCGTAACGCAGACCATCGGCGGATCGGCCACAACAACATTTAATAATTTAACGACTTCTGGTGCAACCAGCACCACCATGGCGGCCCCAGTTACAATCGGAGGGAATCTTTCCATTGCAAATGCTACCACATTCACCGTCGGCGGCTTTGCGTTTGGCGTAACTGGAACAACAACTATTGGTAGCGGTGCAAGCGGAAGTTTGGTTGTTTCATCATCCACAGGAGCAAAAACATTCACCGGACTCGTAACCGTCTCGTCGGGGGCAACATGGAATAACTCAGGGAATTCGGCCATAACGATGCGTGGTGGCATAACCAACAGCGGAACCTTTACTGCTGGCTCGGGCATCTATACTTTTGATACGAATACCCAATCACTGACCGGAACACTGGTTATTCCAAGCGTTACGGTTTCAGGTATCACGCTCATTAACAACAATATTCTCACAACGAGTACTGCATTAACCGGAACCGGCGACCTTACTCAGGCAAACGGTTCGACCTTGACTCTTTCAGGAACATCGACAATCTCCACCCTCAATGCGGTCAATACAAACAACACCGTCATTTATAATGGTGCATCTCAAACGGTAAATCCAACGACCTATCAAAACCTTACTATTAACCAGTCCAGCGGTGATGCATCCCTGAGCGGTGCAACACGCGTGAACAGGACCTTGACCCTCAGTGCTGGCAATGTAAATCTTAGTACTAACATATTGACTTTGGGCCCCTCTGCAACGGCACCGGCTCCGACTGGAATTATCCTGGCTTCTGGCGGGGGTGAAGTGCGAAAGGAATTCAATGCAACAGGTTCGTTCACCTTTCCAATTGGCGATAATACCGGTGCAACGGATTCATCCCCTCTGGCTGTCAATATAACCGCTGGATCATTTTCATCAGCGTATGTAAGTGCAAGAGTCGTCGACGCAAAACATCCCAACAATGCCAGTGCAACGAATTTCTTAAGCAGGTATTGGGTGGTGACACAATCTGGAATTACCGGATGTTTAGCAACAGTTACTGGTACATACGTGGCTGCCGATATCAATGGTGCGGTGGGTAGCACTTCATCCGCAAAATTGTCTGGAACATTTGATCAGGCCACCAATCCGTGGGTCAAGGATTCACCGTTGTCTGGATTTGCAATGACCTTTACAGGAACTTCATTGTCTGATGGGGTTGCAACAGCATTGACAGGGATTACTTTAGCCCCTCCCACTGTGGGTATTATTGGTGGAGGTGTGACTGTATGCAGTGGCGTCCCTGTTGCTTTGAGTACATCAGTTACCGGTGACCCAACGATCACGTATGCCTGGAGCCCTCTCACTGGCCTTAGCAGCTCTACCATTTCTAACCCTGTCGCCACTCCATTAGTTACTACACCCTATACCGTTACAATAAAAGATGGCAACGGAATTTCGGCGAATGCCCTTACAACAATAACGGTAAATCCGACGCCGGATGTCCTTGCAACTCCCGCTTCCCAAGTCATTTGTACGGGTCAAAGCACCGCGATTGTGCTCAGCAATCCCAATGTAACTCCTGGCACAGCCTATACATGGACGGTGGTGCAGGTGGGTGTGACTGGTGCATCGAATCAAGCCGTGGCAGTGGCTGGACCAATTGCTCAGGTGTTGACAGCAAGTGGTGCGGTACCCGGAACGGCTACATACACCATCACACCAACTGCGGGTACGTGCAGCGGAACACCTCTTAATGTTGTAGTCACAGTAAATCCTACGCCTTCAGTAACGGATCCAGCAGATCAGGTAGTATGCAATGGCTCGCTGACGGGAGCGGTAAATTTTTCAGGTACGGGTACGAGTTATGATTGGGTTAATGACACGCCCTCGATCGGACTTTTAGCTACCGGCACGGGGAACATTGCTGCATTTGCGGGATTCAATGCGGGAGCGGCTCCTGTTGTAGCCACCATCACGGTAACGCCCAAGTACACCTTTGGAGCGGTTACGTGCTCAGGGGCTGTACAGAGTTTTACGATCACTGTAAATCCTATTCCGATAGTAAACAATCCAGTGGACCAGGTGGTATGCAATGGAGTGCTGACGGGTGCGGTAAACTTTACGGGCAGTGGCACCACGGGCTATACGTGGGTGAATGATAATACCTCGATCGGGCTAGCCGGTTCGGGTACAGGAAATATAGCAGCGTTCAGCGCCGTTAACGCCGGGTCCGTACCGGTGGTAGCGACCATCGTTGTCACTCCGGTTTACGGATCATGCACGGGTGCGACGCAGAATTTAACGATCACGGTAAACCCCACCCCGACGGTAGCGGATCCCACGGATCAGGTAGTATGTAATGGAGGGCTTACTAGTTTAGTAAGTTTTGTTGGTACGGGCACGCAATATGATTGGGTAAACGACACGCCTTCGATCGGGCTTTTAGCCACCGGCACAGGGAACATCGCAGCGTTTGCCGGAGTTAATGGGGGAGCAGTTCCGGTGGTAGCTACCATCACGGTTACGCCTAAGTACATCGCGGGTCCGACGTGCACGGGCTCGACACAGACATTTACCATTACAGTAAATCCTATTCCGATAGTGAATGATCCGGCCGACCAGGTGATATGCAATGGATCGTTGACGGGAGCGGTGAACTTTACGGGCAGTGGTACCACGGGTTATACCTGGACCAACAATACGACATCGATCGGACTAGCCGCATCAGGCGCGGGCAACATAGCGGCCTTCACGGGAGTGAACCTGGGGGCGGTACCGGTAGTGGCTACAGTTACGGTTACCCCGGTGTTTGGAGTGTGCGCGGGAGCGGTACAGACATTTACGATCACAGTAAATCCTACACCCAGTGTAGTAGATCCTGCAGATCAGGTGGTATGCAACGGAGCGCTGACAGGGGCCGTTACTTTTGTGGGCACAGCGGGAGCGGTGTTCAACTGGGTTAACAATACGCCTTCGATCGGCTTAGCGGCATCAGGGGCAGGAAATATAGCGGCCTTCAGTGGGATCAACGCAGGAACTATTCCTGTTGTGGCTACCATCACGGTTACCCCTCAGACGGCAGGACCGTTGTGTGTGGGCACACCACAGACATTCACGATCACGGTAAATCCTACGCCTTCAGTAACGGATCCAGCAGATCAGGTAGTATGCAATGGCTCGCTGACGGGAGCGGTAAATTTTTCAGGTACGGGTACGAGTTATGATTGGGTTAATGACACGCCCTCG
>JANPES010000050.1:0-7264 GCA_031423035.1 Cyclobacteriaceae bacterium
CAATGATTCTCTCAGTACGAGCCTAATCGAACGTGAACGTAGGGTAAAAGAATTGGAGACGGTATTGGCCAATAAGGATAAGGCGGTACAGGATTTGAAAAAGAAGATTAGCGATGCACTGCTGGGCTTTAAGGAAAGCGACCTGACGGTTCATGTTAAGAACGGTAAAGTTTATGTTTCTTTGGCTGAACAAATCTTGTTAAACTCCGCAAGCAATGAATTGCATGCCAAGGGGGTTACATCACACCAGCAATTGGACAAAGCGCTGAAGGATCATAAAGATGTACAAGTGACCGTGGAAGGCCATACCGACAACGTACCCATCGGAAAGAAGTCGCAGTACATGCAGGATAACTGGGACCTGAGCGTTATGCGTGCTACTAGTATCACGCGGATCCTGACCAATGCCGGCGTAAAGTCGGCACAGATAACGGCCTCCGGTAAGGGCGAGTACGCTCCACTTATGACTAATACCTCGGATCCCAACCGGCAAAAGAACCGCCGGACGGAGATCATTGTCACGCCGCACCTTGACGAACTCTTTAAGATTTTGGGTGCAAATTGAGTTACTAAAAACTTGAACTAATTCATTTCCCTATGGCACAGCTACTTTATTTGACGATCGTGATCATCGATGTCATTGTGGTTATGGATATTCTCCGGGGCAGCAAGGATGGTGAGAAGAAGGTGCTCTGGATTATTGCAGTCATCTTCCTTCCGATACTTGGCCCCATTCTCTATTACTTCATAGGTAGAAATAAAAAATGAGCCACCCGGCTCATTTTTTGTTTAAAACATCTTTTCCCTAAAAGACTTCAGGGATCGTCACGGGGTTAACCTGCTTCTGCTTGACGAGGTCATTAAATTTTGGAATCCGCTCGTTGAAGATCTTGTTTAGTATCTGTAACTGTTCGTCAATTTTCCCAGTGATTTCGGTATTAACCGCTTTCACCTGAGTAGTGGGTTTGAAGTCGGAGCCATCAGCCTCACCGCCCAGTGCGGCAAGTTTATTATTGAGGCGCACCGGATAATTCAACGGATCTTGTCCGCTCTTGTTTTTTGTTTGGTATAAGGTCTCCTCTATTTTTTTCATGTCATCCAGGATTGATTTTGCCATTTCGGTAACATCCTTCATATCGTCCTTGCCTTTCATTGGTTCAGTCACCCGGTTGATCTGATCACGCGTGGTCCGAATCTTCTTTACAGCCATGTTGGTCTCAGATAGTTTATCCCTCACGGAAATCAGGAAGGCAAACTGCTCCTTGATGTCAGCCAGGGAGGCCGTGGTCCGCGGATCTTTCAGGATTTCAAATTCCGTTTCCTGCGACTTGCCATTTAAAGTCAGACGCGCCTTGTAGGTTCCGGGAGGAGCTTTAGGGCCATTCAGAGAGCCGGCCCACATGATCAATCCGTCAAAGCCTTCTGCGTTCTTGTATCGGGTATTCCAAGCAAAGCGATTACCTCCAGGCTTGATCCGCATTTGCTCATCGTTGGCTTTCTTGTCAGGCTTTGTCGCGAACTTCTTGATCACTGTGCCACTCGTTTCCATGATTTCCAGGGAGGCCACTGCCTTCGCCGTGTCCTTTAGGTAGTAATGGAACATCACGCCTCCCGGATGATTTTTCCCGTCCGTTTTTGAGGGTCGACCAAAAGAGAACCCCGGCCCCATACGATAACTTGGCATGGGCTTGAATAGAGTGAAGTCACTCGTTGTCATCGCTGCATTCAGCTGATGGAGTGGAGTAATGTCATCGATCAACCAAACGCTGCGGCCTTGCGTTGCTGCAATCAAGTTGTCATTCTTTAGGACCAGGTCCGTGATCGGTACAATGGGCATGTTAAGTTGAAAAGGTTTCCAGCTGGCTCCATCGTCGAATGAGATGTACATGCCGCTTTCAGTGCCCGTATACAATAGACCGGGACGTTTCAGATCTGCCCGGACGACGCGGGTGAAATGCCCGGGGTCGATGCCATCGGTTATTTTCGTCCAGGTCTTGCCGTAGTCTTTGGTTTTGTACAAGTAGGGCTGATAGTCACCTGACTTATAGCGCGTGCCGGCTAGGTAGGCACCGCCCTTCACAAAGGGATCGAAGTCGATGCTGTTGATCATCATCCATTCCGGCATTCCACCCACGGTGAGTTTGGTCCAGTTCTTTCCGCCGTCCTGCGTAATGTGAAGCAAGCCGTCGTCGGATCCCGCCATGATAAGGTCTTTCTCATAGGGTGATTCCGCTGCTGTAAAAATCGTGCAATAATATTCAACACTTGTATTGTCTTTGGTGATCGGCCCCCCCGAAGACCCCATTTTCGAGACATCGTTTCGGGTAAGATCCGGGCTTATTATTTCCCACTTCTCTCCTCCGTTGCGCGTCACATGAAGGACATTGGAAGCCGCATAGAGTTTAGTGTTGTCATGGGGCGAGAAGAAAATAGGGAAGTTCCACTGGAAGCGGTATTTGGCTCCCTCGGCACCGTGTCCCATGGGGTTATCAGGCCAGGCGTTAATGCCACGGCTTTCGCCGGTAGCGTGGTTCTTCCTTTCCAGCAAGCCGTCATAGCTTCCGCCGTAGACAATATCATTGTTGGTCGGATCCACGGCGATCCATCCGCTTTCACCGCCGGCGGTCTCTTCCCAATCCCGCATACCAATAGAAAATCCGTCGGTCCGGTGGGCAATGCGTTGTGTGCTGTTGTCTTGTTGGGCTACATAAATCCTGTATGGGAATTTGTTGTCAGTCGTTACCCGATAGTATTGTGCGGTCGGTTGGTTGAGGTATGTGGTCCAGTTCTCCCCGGCATCAAAGGAAACCTGGCCGCCACCGTCATCGGCAATAATCATCCGCTGGTTGTCTTCGGGTGCAATCCATAGGTCGTGGTGATCACCGTGTTGGGCATTATAGGTTTGGAATGTTTTGCCACCGTCCTTCGACTTGTGATAGGAAACATTCATTACATAAAGCACATCGACATCTTTGGTATCAGCGTAGATCTTGGAATAATACCAAGCGCGCTGACGCAAATTGCGGTCATCATTCATTTTCTTCCAAGTGGCGCCAGCATCATCTGAGCGATAGACTCCGCCGTTGTCATTTTCAATGATGGAATATATACGATTGGAGTTCACCGGAGAGACTGATACTCCGGATATTCCCCACGTGCCTTTAGGAAGGCCTTCGTTATTGGATATGTTCGTCCAGGTATCTCCGCCGTCCTTGGTCATCCACAGGCCGCTGCCTTCTCCTCCGCTTTCCATGCTATAGGGTGTTCGACGAATTCTCCAGGTGGAAGCGAATAGAATGCGCGGATTGTTGGGGTCCATACAAAGATCAACTGCCCCCGCATCTGCGTTAGCAAAGAGTATGCGCTTCCAGTTTTTTCCGCCGTCATCTGAGCGATAGACGCCGCGCTCTTCCGATGATTTAAACAAATCACCCATAACGGCCGCATAGACCAGATCTGGATTTTTTGGGTGAATCCTGATCCTTGGGATATGGCGAGAATTTTTTAAGCCTATGGATGTCCAACTCTTGCCTGCATCGGTGGATTTGAACATGCCGTATCCATAAGACACGTTGCCCCGAACAGTTCCTTCCCCGCCCCCTACATAGATAACGTTGTTGTCCCAGGAACTCACTTCAACAGATCCGATTGATCCACCAAAGAAGCCATCTGAGATGTTGTCCCATGAATTTCCGGCATCTGTAGTACGCCAGACGCCGCCGCCGGTGGCTCCCATATAGTATAAATTAGGCTTCCCCGGTACGCCAGTAACCGCAGCGGAGCGGCCCCCGCGAAAAGGCCCAATGCTTCGCCATTCGATAGCGCTATATAGTTTTTCATCAAAACCGACTGGCTGTTTGGCTGCCGGTGCGCCCTTCTTTTGACCAAAGGCGGTGAGGCTGATCAATCCGACAAGGATGAAGAGTAAAGCATTCCTGGATATCATAGGAGAGTGGTTTATTTCAGTACGAGATTAACAAAAAATGGCGACCCATCTCCTGACTTTTCTACCAGTGGCAACCCCTAACCGGCATTCGCTGCTTGGGAATGGTCAATTATTCCTATTTTGCTGATTCAATGATGAGGGGAAATTCAAAAGGCCTTTTTAGTATCCCGGTCATAGTTGCTGCCCTTGGCTATTTTGTGGACATCTATGATTTGCTGCTGTTCAGCATTGTCCGTAAGCCAAGCCTGATTGCCTTGGGCGTGACAGATGATCAGTTATTCACGCAAGGTGAATTCTTGCTGCAGGTGCAGATGGCTGGCCTGCTGATCGGTGGACTGATCTGGGGAATCATGGGAGACAAGCGTGGCAGACTCTCCGTACTGTTCGGTTCTATCCTGATATATTCCTTAGCCAACATCGCAAATGGGTTTGTGACTACCGTTGAGCAATATGCCGCATTGCGCTTCATTGCTGGAGTAGGTCTTGCTGGTGAGCTAGGAGCGGGAATTACGTTGGTGGCGGAAGTACTGCCCACCCGACTGCGGGGATATGGAACAACACTGGTGGCCAGCGTCGGATTGATGGGTGCGGTTCTGGCCAACTTTGTTGCTAAGCAATTCGACTGGCAGATCGCATACTTCATTGGCGGAGGCCTGGGGCTGCTCCTCTTGGTGGCCCGGATCAGTATTTTCGAATCAGGTATCTTCTTGAAGTTAAAAGAGAAGACCGTTCAACGTGGAAATTTCTTTCAACTGTTTAGCACCAAAGTGCGATTCAATAAATTCATGGGAAGCATATTTATTGGACTGCCGATTTGGTTCACCATTGGTATCCTGATTACATTTTCTCCAGAGTTTGCCAAGGCTCTACACGTTAGCGGGACAGTCGTAGCGGGCGACGCGGTCATGTATAGCTATATCGGTCTTGCCATCGGCGACCTTTCCAGCGGATTGATCAGCCAGTGGCTGGGATCAAGAAAGAAAGTGGTCAGGTTATTCATCTTTATCACGCTCGGCACTATTCTACTTTTCCTATTTACCCCAGGACGCTCGGCTAATGCTTTCTACGCCACCTGTCTCTTACTTGGCATTGGCATTGGTTATTGGGCGTTGTTTGTTACCATTGCCGCTGAGCAGTTTGGTACCAATTTACGGTCTACGGTAGCCACTACAGTACCCAATTTTATCCGGGGCACCGTGGTTCTACTGGTTCCCGCATTTCAATTCCTTAGAGGTTGGTTGGGTGGGGATGATCAGGCTATAATTACGGGTGCGCTGATTGTTGGCTTGGCTACAATTGGGATTGCGTTGATTGCACTCCGTGCGATTCATGAGACATTCGGACGCGACATGAATTTCCTTGAAGAATAGTCATTTTTCGACTTTGACTATGTCACTTCTCAATAGAACGTCTAAAGGGTCGTTTCCATTTGTTCAAGAGTGACATCCTGAATCAGGCGGATAGCAGAGCCTGGTTCAAATCATCAATCAAGTCTTCCACATCCTCCACGCCAACGCTAAGGCGAATAAGTGTGTCTCTCAATCCATTTTTCATACGCTCCTCTTTAGGAATGCTCGCATGCGTCATGGATGCCGGGTGATTGATCAGTGACTCAACACCACCCAGTGATTCGGCCAGCGAAAACAACTTGACCGATTCCATTAGCTTGATGGCATTCTCCAGTTTGTCACCCTTGAGCTCAAACGACATCATGCCACCGAAATCACGCATCTGTTTCTTGGCGATATCATGGTTCGGGTGATCCGTGAACCCGGGCCAATAAACTTTACCCACCTTGGGGTGGTTGCGAAGGAACTCTGCAATCTTTTTGCCGTTGAAACAATGCCGTTCCATTCGTAGGTGGAGTGTCTTGATTCCTCTGAGAACCAGGAAGCAATCCTGAGGACCAGGGACAGCGCCGCATGAATTTGTGATGAAGGCAAGTTCATCGCGCAGCTTTTCATCATTGATCACCAATGCGCCCATAATGACATCACTGTGGCCGCTGAGGTATTTGGTCACGGAGTGCATGACAATGTCAGCGCCGAGATCCAATGGATTTTGCAGATAAGGCGAAGCGAATGTATTGTCTACAGCAACCAGGCTTCCGTTCTTCTTTGCCATTGCAGCAAGTGCCTGTATGTCAATAATCCGCATAAGGGGATTGGAGGGCGTCTCCAGCCAGAAAAGTCTTGTTTTTGAGTTTATGAACGGAGCAGCGTTAGCAGCATTGGTGAGATCCAGAAAGTGAAACTTGATTCCGTATTTTTCATACACTTTGGTAAACATCCGGTAAGAGCCTCCATAGAGGTCATTGCTGGTAATTACCTCATCACCGGGTTTGAGTAGCTTGATTACCGTGTCGGTAGCTCCCATACCGGAGGAAAAGCAGATACCAAATTTCCCGTTTTCGAGAGCAGCAATACTTTTCTGCAGCGGCGTCCTGGTGGGATTGGCTCCGCGGGCATAGGCATATCCTTTGTGCTTCGACGGAGACTCCTGCACGTACGTAGAGGTCTGATAGATGGGGGTCATGATCGCACCGGTGGTAGGATCAGGTTCTACCCCGGCATGGATGGCTTTGGTTCCGAATTTCATAAGCAGGGACTAGGATTAAAGGATTAAAGGATTGAATTGTGGGATGGAAAGGATTGAGGGTTCAAGATTCGAATAGGAAACGGTTTCAAGTGACAAGTATACAGATTCCTTGCAGAATGACAGAAATTTTGTATCAGTGCAATCAAATCAGCGAAATCCTAAGAATCAGTATAATCAGTGGTCAGAATTGTTAAGAGATGTTAAAATCACAACCATCAGAGCATCTCCCACGTTTGCCACCAAAATTGATTGTTAATGACTGCAGAGCAAAAAGGAAACAGGAATTTTTGGATTTGGCTGGTGATAACGTTTCTGCTGGCTGTCTTGCCCTGGTTCATTCCGTTATGATCAGATACTCACCCCCCAAGCGACGGTAGGTCAGACCACTCGATTCACATCAAATTTTTCCAGGTAGTCGGCCACACGCCGCACGAAACTTCCGCCCAACGCGCCATCCACCACACGGTGATCGTAGGAGTGTGAGAGAAACATCTTGTGACGGATGGCAATCACGTCTCCATGTACGGTTTCTAGTACCGCAGGCTTCTTTTGAATTGCGCCCGTCGCAAGGATGCCCACCTGAGGTTGCATGATGATGGGTGTTCCCATTACGTTCCCAAACGTACCCACATTGGAGAGCGTGTAAGTGCCCCCTGACAGATCATCTGCTTTGAGTTTGTTTTCCCGAGCGCGTCTCGCCAGGTCATTGACGGCCTTGAT
>JANPES010000051.1:0-4709 GCA_031423035.1 Cyclobacteriaceae bacterium
GATCAATACCGAGGCCAATATCAGTGATGTATTCAAGCAGGGTAAACAATCCCAAGAGTGAAATGATGGTCGCTAGAATCCGGATCACCCGAATTGCAGGAAGTATTTGACGAAATGTAAATAGGACCAGGATTATTCCGGTACACAGGAAGGCGATGGCCGAATTGGCCACCATGGGTACAAGGTCTTGCGAAAACAGTGATTTCAGTTCAGGAATTTGCAGCTGCCAACCGGCCAGAACAAGGAAGGTCATACCGCATACGATAGCAGCAACGCTTCTGCAAAAGATAGTTGATCTACTCATGTGAGGGTCATCACCTGGGAAATTTAGGGATAATTCGGCGAATCGTTAAGGGGGCATTTTGAAAAGAAAAGCCGGAAGTTTGAATTTGTCCGGGCACGACTCCACGCTTGGGAAAGTGCAAATTGATTGCGTGAATTTCGACAGTAGCGCTAACCACCAATTGTCAACAGCCAATAACCATTACAGCTCCGCAAACTCCACCATATTCTTGTCGTAGAACAATTTTAGGAAGATGAGAAGCAAACTGCTTTTTTCCTGAATGTTCTTCTTTGCAAAAAATTCATCAATGTCCTTAAATCCGCTAAGTTCTACGGCCTGATCGTCGGTGAGGCGCCTGAAGCCCATAGACCAATCTTTGAAAATGCGGCTAGCCGAGTCGCCCTCAACAATGACTGTTACCCGGGTATGCCGCGAGTCAATGGCAATGCGATCGAACAAACTTATCACTTCAGGCTTCCTGCCTTCGAGTACCTGGATGAACTTGCCCTGGATATAAAGGAGCATTCCGGTAATTCCATGATCCAGGTTAAAAACCCGAGCCTCCTTTAGCAGGGAAATTAAATCCGCTTCCGTTAAGGGTTTTGTTGCGTGACTCGTGTAAACGAGATGGTACATGTTGTGAATCTACAAAATGTGCATTTAGAAAGCCAGCGCTGAATCAAGGCGATCAGTCGTTGCAAATTTTGCCTCAGGTTATTCCTCAGGTTATTGACGGGTAATCTTTTACTTGAGTCTCGGGTCCTTAACCCTTCCCGTGTACACCGGTGTGCAGTCTTTGCCAACAAGCGCGTCCATAAAATTAGTCACCGAGCCGAGAAGCGTCTTGGGGAATGCGCGCAGGCTTTCCCTTTAGGGGCAAGGGGGTGCGAGGGTGACGGGAATATGAGGCGCAACGGATTGGTGAATACCAAGTGAACGGTGAATGTTGCAAAATACTCATGGGATAGAAATCATGAAGGGCAATACTAATAATGCGTGGTACTCTTCACACCCAACAACACACCTTCTGGCCTCAACGTGATCATTGGCCGCATCTTGGGTTTGGTTTGGGAGGGCTTGAGTTCAAACCGATGAATGAAGGCTTGCAGAAACAATGCCATCTCCGACATCGCGAAGTTGTTTCCGATACAAAGCCGGGGCCCACCCCCGAAGGGAAAGAATACTTTATTTTTTTCTTTTTCCGGGTCAGGATTCAAAAAACGTTCGGGCTTGAATGATAGCGGGTCATCCCAATAGGTGGCACTGCGGTGGAGCCCAAAATAGAACAAAGCGATGATGGTTCCTTTGGGAAAAGAAAATCCGCCAAACGAATCATCTTCCAGAGAAACGCGGTCGCTGGCCCATGCTGGTGGATAGAGGCGCATGGACTCGTTGATCACAGCGGTAAGGCGGGGATGGGTGACGATTTCGGAGATTGACAAGTCTTTTGTTTCAGTACGAGCCCTCTCCAGTTCCTCTGCGTGATTGGCGAGAAGGTAGAGTGTCCACGTTAGGGCATTTCCGGTTGTCTCGTGGCCGGCGATGAACAGGATCAGAATCTCATCGAGGACCTGCTCTTCGCTCATCGCTTCTCCCGTATCCTCATAACGCGCCTCGAGCAGCATATCCAGGAGGTCGTTGTACTTTTTTCCGCTGGCTTGCCTTTCGCGAACTACCGAACTAAGGATGTTTCTGACCCGGTCTGCCTTTTGTTTATTCTTTTTTACGCGCCCTGACAGCTCAAACCACCAGCTGTTGTATGGCTGCCGGATGTCTGTGATGACAAATTCCTGGATATCGCTGATGAAGCGGCCGAGTTCACGGATAGTCTCCTGGGGAAGGTTGATGTTGAAGAGGGTATTAATAACGACATCAAACGCAAGCCTGTTCATGAGTGGATAAATGTCCACATGCTCGCCGGTTGGAAATTTTTCCAAAAAGCCATCGATCGTCTCCTTCATGATGCTGTATAGCTCCTTTACTTTTTGAGGGTGGAAGCCAGGCTGGATCAGGCGGCGTTGCCGTAGCCAATATGGCCCGTTGGAGGTAAGCAAACCGTTGCCAATGAATCGGCCGAGTTTCTCCGTCACCATGCGTGACTTGTAATAGTTCTTCTGATTTTTGCGGAGGACGTAGTCGATGAACTCAGGGTTCTGCGTGAGGATCATACGGCCGGTGATGCCGTCGGTAACGGAATAGCTTTCCCCAAACTTCGTCACGCTTTCCATCATTGTCTCCAGCGGACTGTTGATGACTTTGAAAGCCCGTTGGTACGTACCGAAGAAAGAATACCCTGGCGGGTAATTATATTGCCCCATACGTGATGAAGGTAGGTTTTTTCCCACAGATCACCCAGTTCCTGGGATAGGTTGCGTGAAAGTCAATCCCGAGGGCGGTAACTTTGAACCTTGAACCCGGAACTTTCAACCTTAGACTTTCGACCTTAGTCTTTAAACATCTTAAATTGACCCATGGAATCACCTGTCGACTACATCGTCATTGGCTCCGGCTTCGGCGGATCCGTCTCAGCCATGCGGCTCTCAGAGAAAGGATATTCCGTCCTCGTTATAGAAAAAGGCAAGCGGTGGAAGGCGAGTGACTTCCCCACATCCAATTGGAACGTTCGCAAGTATCTCTGGATGCCGCTACTAAAATGTTTTGGGTTTCAGAAACTTACCTTCTTCAAGGAGGTCTTTGTAATCTCCGGAGTAGGCGTAGGCGGCGGTTCGCTGGTTTATGCCAATACACACATGATGCCCCGCGAGACCTTCTACACAAACCCGGTATGGTCGCATTTCAAGGATTGGAAGTCGGAGCTCGCTCCATATTTGGAGAAAGCAAAATTCATGTTGGGCAGTGAGAAGTACACCAAGGAGTATGAAGAAGACCGGATATTGAAATCTGTGGCTGACGATATGGGGCGAGGCAGCTCCTATGATCGCGTCGATTATGTGGGCGTCTATCTAGGAGATCCCAAAAAGGCGATTGACCCCTACTTCAAAGGACTTGGCCCGACACGCCGCGGATGCATCGAGTGCGCGGGCTGCATGGTCGGCTGCCGACACGATGCGAAAAATACGCTAGACAAGAATTACTTATGGTTTGCCGAGAATCTCTTCGCTGCCAAGGTTCTGGCTGAAACACGTGTAACGAAAATTGAAACCGTCAATGGGGAGTACCGGGTCCACACCGAGCAGAGTACAAGCTGGTTTGGAAAGAAAAAGAAAGTATACACGTCGCGAGGCATAGTCATGAGTGGAGGCGTACTGGGTACCCTCGACTTGCTCCTCCGGCAAAAGCATGTAGACAAGACGTTAACCGGCCTGTCGGACAAACTGGGTGATAATCTGCTGACCAACTCAGAAATGCTGTCAGGCGTGGTTGCGGCAGATCGCAAACTAAATCACGGCATCGCCATAAGCTCAGTCTTTAACCCTGATGACGATACCCACATTGAGCTCTGCAAGTTCCCTGACGGATCGGGTGCGATGACACGGCTTGCGGTAATGGCAGCGGGCAATGGTACCCCACCGGTTAGGACTTTGAAAATGCTCGGCAACATAATTACGCAGCCCTGGAATTTTCTTCGCTCAATGTTCAATTTCAAACTAGCCGAGCATGGAATCATTTTTCTCATCATGCAGTCATTACCCAACGCCATGCAGATGAAGTTGAAGCGGGGCCTCTTTGGCATAGGCCTCACGATGAGGAATGACGCACGTCAAAAAGTGCCCAGCTACATCCCTATCGGACAGGAGGCCCTTTATCGATATGCCAAGAAAGTTAATGGCGTTCCCCAGAATGCCTTTAGTGAAGTTGCGTTCGGGCTTTCCTCTACCGCGCATATTCTTGGCGGCTGTCCCATGGGCCGCAATGCTTCAGAAGGGGTGGTAGATGAAAAATTCCGAGTTCATGGTTACGACAATTTTTACATACTTGATGGAAGCATCATGCCATGCAACTTGGGTGTGAATCCGTCACTGACCATCACGGCGTTAAGTGAGTATGCGATGGATCAAATCCCGGAGAAACAAGGGAATTCGGTAAAGACCCTGGAGCGGAGAATGACGGAAGTTTAAGACTGAGCGAAGGAGAAGGCGTTTTTTTGCCACGGATTGTACGGATGATCACGGATGGGACTGTGCCCATTTCCTTGCAAGGGATTCTGGCTATTATTTCACCACGCTCAGAAAAAACATAATCTTGTATTCATCCGTGCTTATCTGAGTCAACTGTGGCTATTCTTTTTTTGCCACGGAAGTCACGGATGATCACGGATAAAACCCAATTCCCATCATTCTGTCTTCAGTGCGTCAACCGGATTTTGCTGCGCCGCCCGCAATGATTGATAGGAAACAGTAAGAAGGGCCAGGCCAAGTAATGCTGCGGACGTAATCACAAAAGAAGTCCACGGCATGCTCATGTG
>JANPES010000052.1:0-6533 GCA_031423035.1 Cyclobacteriaceae bacterium
CGCCAGCGAACACATGCTCTGAGAATTGCGCGATCCTGGCCAAATCCAACCGGTTGAAATTCGCTTGGTGCAGGTGGTTTAGCGCGAAAGCAAAACCGCAACACAGCGCAGCTGAAGAAGATAAGCCAGCACCTGACGGAATCGTTCCGCCAAACACACAATCAACACCTTGCAGTTGAATTCCCCGGCGAAGAAATCCTTCAGCTACACCCATCAGATAGTTGACCCATTGGCTACCCGGCTTGAGTTCACTGAATGAAAAGGAAACAGTCTCGTCAAAATCGAGTGAATGGATTGTACAGCGGTCGCTGCCGTTTGGTGCTATGGCAAATACCAGGTGCCTGTTGATGGCTGCTGGAAGAACAAACCCTTCGTTGTAGTCCACATGCTCGCCAATCAGGTTGATCCTTCCCGGGGCAGTGATCAATACTGGCACTTTATGAAATCGAGTTTCAAATTCCTGAGCCAGCCGAGATGTTAAATCTGACATTTAACAAGTTTAAGAAGATTCGTTGACCGACCAAAACCGAACACCAATATTCGATTTTGAACATCCAGCCGGCTCCCTGCGTAGGTTGAAGCAGAATTTGAGGCCAATCCCCTTTGGTACGTCGTTTGTCAAGCTAGCGTATGCCCAAGAATTTCATTTTACTTTTTATCCGCAATTTCAAGCGCCAGAGACTGTTCTCAATTATCAACCTGCTTGGCCTCACGGTAAGCATGGTTAGCACCTTGCTGATTTACCTGTATGTGGGTAATGAATTCAGCTATGACCGGTTTCATGAGCATGCAGACCGAATCTACCGGGTCAACCAAACCTTTATATGGGGAGAAGACGACAATCATCAGTTTGCCTCAACCGGCCCTGGCGTTGCGGTGGCCTTGAAGGAAGAGCTGCCAGAAATTGAATTGATGACCAGCATCCATAACCGGGGCAACTTCATCATTACCTATACGAATGTCAAAGAGGAGTTCATCTCATTTGAAGAAGAGCGCGTGCTCGTTGTAGATTCAAATTTCTTCAAGATGTTCAATTTTCCTATGGTTAAAGGCCATCCCGAAACCGCTACACGGGAGGCCAACACCATTGTAATGACCGAATCCACAGCCCGGAAATACTTCGGCGACGAAGAAGCTGTCGGAAAACTAGTACAGCTTGGAACAGGAGAAGAGAAGGTGGCGTACGTCGTTACGGGTGTTGTGAAAGATACACCGAGCAACTCATACATCGAATTTGATGTATTGCTCTCTATGAAAAGCTTCCCAGTCATTGAAAGACTCTACTGGAGCTGGGTATGGACGCAACTTGAAACGTATGTGCTCCTGGCCGAAAACTCCAATATGGCAGACACGCGAGCCACGTTGGCTAGAATTCCTCCCAAGCATGCAGAAGTAACCTTGCAACGTACCATGAATACCTCGTATACGGAGTACGTCAAGTCAGGCAAAAAGTGGGAACTTTTTCTTCAGCCACTTACCAGCATCCATTTACCAAGTGAAATGGTGTATAACCGGATCAACACCTCGGGAAATATCACCATTATTTATTCGCTCATCGGCGCGGGAATATTCATCATCCTGTTGTCGTGTATAAATTTTATGAATTTGTCTACGGCCCAGTTCATGAGACGAATCAAGGAGGCCAGTATCCGGAAAATATTGGGTGTAGGGCGATGGGAACTCAGCGTCACCTTCTTTCTTGAATCCGTCACCTTTTGCGCTTTGGCCTTTGTGGGGGCGCTTGCGCTTACACAGATGCTGCTTCCCGGATTCAATCTACTTTCCGGAAAACAGCTTGACCTCAATATCCTCCATGAGCCAACACTTCTTGTTTCAATGGTTCTACTGGTACTGCTGATGGCCGTCATCTCCGGCAGCTATCCCGCCATCTTTCTCAGCGCCTTCCATCCGGTGGAGGCCCTCAAGGGAAAACTAAAGGGAAGCAGTGAAGGGAAAACGTTCCGCAATGCGTTGGTTATATTTCAGTTTAGCGCCTCCATCGTATTGATCATATGCACAGCTGTGGTCTTCCAGCAACTCAACTTTGTATCTGAAAAAGACTTGGGATTTAACAAAGAAAATCTGCTGGTGCTGAAACATGTAGAAAGCGTAAAGCAGGACGCAAGTCTTGCCGATGCAACATTGAATTTACCCGGGGTAATAAATACCACCTTATGCACCTCATTGCCTCCTTCTGTATGGGGAGGAGATAAATTCACTGCGGATGGCCTGAACAATGAAACATTTTCCCTTAACTACCTCACCAGCGATGAACGGTTCCTTCCGACCCTCGGCATAAAAATGAAATACGGGAGAAATTTTTCCGTCGATAACCCCGGAGACTCGAGTCGTGTGATACTTAATGAAGCAGCTATCCGCCGGATAGGCTGGAATCTGGATGAGTCTGTGATTGGCAAAAAAATAAAATCGCCTGGAGGAGGTGCCGTCGAGTTTGAAGTGGTGGGAGTCGTCGCTGACTTTAACTACTGGTCCCTTCAATCCAATATCGAACCCATGGGCATCTTCCACATAAAGAGTTCATCAGTCGTGGGTGAAGGCGGCAAGAGGTACATTGCCTTGCGGATTGGCGGGCAGAGTAGCGAATCGTGGAAAGCTACCTTTTCCGAACTGGAAAAATTGTGGAAAGCGCATGCCGGCGATACCCCATTCGAATATTCTTTTGTCGACCAATCCTTTGCTGAAACCTTCAGGACAGAAGAGCAGTTCGGAAAGGCCTTGACGGTCATGGCCAGCCTGGCGATTCTAATCGCGGGGCTAGGGTTGCTGGGCATGGTGGTCTACACATTGGAACAGCGAACGAAAGAAATTGGCATTCGCAAAGTTTCCGGAGCGTCAGCATGGAACATCCTTACGCTCATCTCACAAAGTTACCTGAAACTGATACTGGTGGCTTTCTTTATTGGCGCTCCATTCTCTTGGTGGATGATGAACCAATGGCTTGAAGGTTTTGCTTTTCGAATCACCCCCTCGCCCTGGGTACTTGCCTTTGCGGGTTTGGGCACTATGCTGACAGCGGTCCTTATAGCAAGCTACCACTCGGTAAAAGCCGCACTCACAAATCCAGTGGATGTGTTGAAGGATGAGTAGCGGGAGGTAGGCGTTAGATGTTAGGTGTTAGGTGTCGGGTGTTGGCGATTCCTTCCTTAGAAAAGTATATCCCAGACAGCCCCCTATCACAAGAATAAGAATCCACGACGA
The DNA here is from genome assembly GCA_031423035.1 of Cyclobacteriaceae bacterium. Lineage (GTDB taxonomy): Bacteria > Bacteroidota > Bacteroidia > Cytophagales > Cyclobacteriaceae > ELB16-189. The sequence goes on from JANPES010000052.1 coordinate 3,220, forward strand.
GGCCAAGGTCACCTTGTTCCCGATCAGGTAAGGCTTTGGCTCAAATTTGAACTCGATCACATGGCGCCCTGCCGGCATTTCCAGCGCACGCAGCACATAATCTGCCCGGAGGATGGGTGCCTCTTTCCCATCAATAAAAGCATGCCAACCTTCCGGGTAATGGATTTCTGAAAACACAGCCAAGCCGGGATTTACAGCATTCGATTCGTACTTGAGGTACGGCAACTCATAATGGGTCAGTGAAATTGATGCCAAGCTATCCGGGACTATATCCTTATTCACCAAAGGAAATTTCGAAATGTCCACGACGGCTACTTTCCGGGTATCAACCTGCTGGATCCGCTGAAACTCTTCGTTGGGCGATTGCACCACTTCAACACGATCAACAAACCAAGCTGGCCCATTTGCGTAGTCGTTCCTGAAAAACTCTTCCGCCCCAGGCCCAGCAATAAAATATTTCACATTGAGCATGCTCATGATGTGCCGCTCCGGCAGAAACAGCTTTCCGGTGGTCTGGTACTGGCCCACCATCCGTTGGAACTCCGGACGAAGGCACGAGTCCATCACTTCCTGATAGCGCCCAAGCCTTGCGCCACTATAACCACCGGTCGAGCGAAAGTAATAGGAAGGCGCTCCATCATACTCAGCATAGACGCGGTATGAAGTAGTGTCCTTAAGCACTTCTTTCTCAGCCGCCTGCATGGCAAAGGAATAGTTGTCCCGCTTCCGCTGATAATTATCCTTTGTAATATATCTCCTGGTTACCCCGGCAATGTCAATCCCCACGAGCAGGAGAAGTGCCCCAATGAACATCCAGTTTTGAATCCACTTCTTTATATAAACAAAAAGTGCCCCAAAGAAAAAGGCGATGAACCAAAAAGACCGCCAGGCATCGCCGCTAAACAAGTCCATCCGATCCTGCCGCAACGCATCTTTAAACCATGCCGGGTACTGTGCCTCTTCAGGTTTGAGGAATGTACCAAATCCTCCGGAGAGTGCAAGCAAGCCAACAATGCCGATCGTCACCAATGAAGGCCAGAGAAAGCGCTTCATCTTTTCATGAGTCCACTCCGTTTGCGAGATCTTCTCCAATCCGAGCATCCCAAGGAGCGGAATAGCGAACAAGATCATGATGATTGAAAAAGTTACCGATCTGAATTTGTTGTAACCTGGGAGATTATCGAAGAGAAAATAATTGAGGGTGCTAAAGTTCTCACCCCAACTGAGAAAAAGTGAAAGTATACTCACCGATACAAGCCAGATAGCCAGGTACCGGTCTGCCCAGATTGCCCCCAGGACAAACAGAAGTACAAGCGTGGCTCCTGCATAGTAGGGTGCTGACAGCTGCTGCGGTCCCCAATAGGGAGATGTAGCCGGCGCCAGTTGTTCTATCATCTTTTCATTTCCTGATTGTACCAAGGCTTCGTACGTTTTGCTTTTGGTGTCCAGGTACAAGTAATGGGAGCTGCTGCCTCCAAAATAATTCGGGATTAGCAACGTCATAGGCTCCTCCAGCCCATTGCTGTATTGAAATGCGTATTCTTTGCTCAGCCCCTTTTGATTTTGCTTCGTAACCGAGTTGACGAGTTCGGAGGTTCCACGATACGAGTACTTGGTAAACTCGGTAATCGCCCAGAACTGTCCGAAGAAAGTGGCAGCCGCCAGAATGACGGAACAGGTGAGCACGCCGATCGTTTTCAGAAAGGAAGAAATCTCTCCGGACTTAACTGCCTGAACCAACTGCACCGCGCCATAAACAAGCACGATAAGCAGCATATAATATGTGATCTGCATGTGATTCTCCCTCAGGTGCATTGCCATGGCGCCAGCAGTTACGGCAAACCCGAACATCCTGCTCCTGGTGAACGCCAAATGTATCCCGGCAATCACCATCGGCATGAATGCAATGGCCCCGATGCGGGCATTGTGCCCGGCCACCAACCCAATAATTACATGAGAGGAAAGTCCGAAGGCCAGCGCCCCGGCCATAGCGAACCATGGCCTGATCCGGAAAGCAATCAACACGATATAATACCCGATAAAAGCAAGAAACACATTGCAATACGGGTGCGCTAGAAACAATGACAATACTTTCTTCATGGTCACCACCACATCATCACTCCAGTCAACGCTCACCAGATAGGCAGGCATTCCGCTGAAAACAGATCCTGCCCAGAGCCCTTCCTTGCCGGTTGCCTCGCGGTAATCTTGAAGGTCTTTCGTAGAACCGATGTGTTGTTGAATGTCTCCCTGGCTCAACGCCCTGTTTTCGAAGAAGGCCGGGCTAAAGAATGCAGTGGTAACTACGAGAAAAAAAAGGACGGCTACTGCATGAGGAGCAACATCATTCTTGAAATCTATCTTATTCATTCAATCCGCTTAAGCGACGCAAAATAGCAAGGTTTAATCAATATTTTACCTGGCCATTAAACCTTCCCCATCGGCCGGTGTCAAAGAAAATCTCCTTCCGTTACCGTCCTGAAAATCTTCACAAATTTTTCAAGGTTGTTAAACCTCCCCAGCACTTCCGGCTCTAAAGGGAAAAACAAACAACTATGAAAACGAACGAACATTCACGCAGAAACGGATTACTCTCCGTATTCTTCCTGGTAATGCTGCTGGTGTCAGGGTGCGCAAACAACGAAACAGCATCTGAATTTTCAGCTGAGGACTCAGACGACGCCACAAGCGAATCGATCGACGACTCTTCAAACGACGATGCAGAAGATATTGGCATGACTGCCGTGATCTCTGAAACATCGGAAGGCGGAAAAATTGCCGAATCCGATGTGCGCTTCGAATGTGCTGTTGTTACCCGTACGGGAGATAAGACGGCCGGAGTTATCCGAATCGACTTTGGATCTGGCTGTAAGGACAAACGTGGCCGGACACGCAAGGGTGTGATTGTAGTCACCTACACCGGTGCCTGGAAACAAGCAGGCTCTTCATCCATCATGACTTTCGAGAACTACTTCGTAAACGATGTTCAACTTGCTGGAACTCGCTCTGTGCTTAACATTACTACGGATACAACCCGGCTGAAATTTAAAGTGGATGTTGAAGATGGTACTGCCACCTGGTCTGACGGTCGCGTGGCCACCCGCAGGTTGCACCATATCCGCGAACACGAACGCAATAGCAGCAACATCCTCATGCGTTTGATTATCTACGGCACGGCTACTGGCACCAATCGCAACGGACGCGGCTACTCCATCGAAATCCTGGAGCCCCTGGTCTACGATCGTAAGTGCGCTTCAGAAGGAGTATTCATCCCGGTGAAAGGCAAGAAATTGATCAAGCACGGCAACCGCCAG
>JANPES010000053.1:0-10540 GCA_031423035.1 Cyclobacteriaceae bacterium
TCCCTCCGTGAAGGAGGTCAAGCACAGCCGTTTCCAATGCGCATAGGACGGAAGGGCACAAATCCATTGATCCAAAATGATCCTTCACGGTCTGAAGAGACCCTATGGAACTCAGTGAAACCCCGGAAGAAATCTTCGCGACAACTTCGCCCATCTGCTTATGGATGTCCGTCGGCTTCTCAATGCTGAGACCGGGTAGAGGCCCAGCCTCACCGATCCCGACCACTTCAGGCATTGAAGAATCCCAAACCTTGAGGAACCAGGAGTCGCGCTGCTTCATCGTCCCGCGGGATGTCCGTGCACTGAATGAAAAGTGAAACGTCCTTTTAAAAAATGATGCTTGGAGAGCCATTTGGTCACGAATATGGGATTGATGCATGGCAAATACAATCATCAACCTATTTTTGGAGATGGCGACGCCAACCCCCACGATTTCATTAAGTGATTATCAATATGACCTCCCCGAAAGCCGGATTGCAAAGTATCCGGTGGCCGGACGGGATCAATCAAAACTGTTGGTGTGGAAGGAAGGAAAAATAAGTCACACAAAATTCACTCAACTGACTGATTACCTGCCATTTAATTCCACGCTATTCTTCAACAATACCAAAGTAATTCCTGCTCGGATCCTCTTCAAAAAGGAGACGGGTGCGAGCATTGAAGTCTTCCTATTAGGTCCCGCCGACCCGACCACACCCTTGGCTATTGAATTGGAAGCCAAGGGAACAAGTACATGGAAGTGTACTGTCGGGAATTCAAAACGATGGGCAGAGCAAACCCAACTGCAGAAGGCCATTGGAAAAGTCAAACTCAATGCTGCGTGGAAGGACAAGCAATTGGGGTTGGTCACATTGACTTGGACCCCGGAGGAAATTCCTCTTGCCGATATTCTGCACGAAGCTGGCGCAATTCCTTTGCCACCTTATCTGAAGCGTGAGCCTGAATTGCTTGATAGCGAAAGCTACCAAACAGTCTATTCAACATTGGAAGGTGCCGTGGCAGCACCTACTGCCGGCTTGCATTTCACACCAAAGACCCTGGAACAACTAGCAGCTTGTGGGGTAAAAACAGACTTCTTGACTCTTCATGTCAGTGCAGGGACCTTCCTTCCTATCAAGCAAGAAAACGCCGCCGAGCACAGGATGCATGAAGAGGAGATAATCATTCGTAAAGCCAATATAATCAAGCTGTTAGAGCAGGACCGGCAGGTAATTGCCGTCGGAACCACAACCCTTCGGACACTCGAGAGTCTTTATTGGTATGGGGTGTTGCTTTCCGAAAATCCGGATGCCCGTTTCTCCATCGACCAGGACCTCCCTTACCATTGGCAAGGAAGCGGGCTCACGGGTCGCATCGCCCTTGAACTGGTGCGCTCGCGTATGGAACGAGATAAGGTTGAAATCCTGACAGGACATACCTCTATATATATCCGGCCAGGGTACCAATTCAGAATTGTCCAAGGGCTGTTTACAAATTTCCATCAGCCAGGCTCCACCCTCCTTGTATTAATTTCTGCTCTGGTTGGAGACTTCTGGAAGACTATCTATCAGGAGGCACTTGACAAAGAGTACAGGTTCCTGAGTTACGGAGACACCTCTTTGCTGCTGCCGTTAAATGGCTGATTTTCTGAATCTTCGGTCCTGATAAAAAGGACTACATCCTATTCTGGCAAGGACAATCAGACAAACGGTTCAAGTCAATTTGGTGAAGCAAGGCTAACTAACTATTAACCAGACATTAATTCTATGGGCTTGAAATAGCTGAATCAATAGGTTTTTTCGATGAATTGTTAGATATTGAAATGTTAAAAGGACTAACCCTGTGACGGATGAACGATAGGTTGACCAAACTATTAGGTGTTGAGCCGCATGAAACCGGTCCGGTATCCCTCCTGCTGGCCATAAGTTTTTTAATGGGGTTGTTTTTGGCAACCGTCGCGGTGGCTGCCCAAACCTTCTTTTTGAGCTATCCGGGCATTATTGAGAAGGATGCCCTTCCTGTTGCTCTCGTGATGGGTGGAGGTTTTGGATTCATCGCCACGGGCTTGTTCAACCTGCTTCAAGGCAGGGTCCCTTTCCGCTTCCTGGCCACTTCCTTTCTTGTATTGATCATTGGCGCGACCGCCATTCTTGAGTTTGGGGACAATTATCCAGAGCTCATCAGTCCCCGCAACCTGTACTTTGTGGGCTTCTCACTTATTCTACCCTTCACATTCGTAACCCAACTCGTGTTCTGGGGTGCGTTTAACAGATTGTTTACGCTGCGTCAGCAGAAACGCGTAGTAGGAAGTGTATCCATTGGTACGGATATCGCCCAGATAATTGCCTTCTTCACCATTCCGATCATGTTGCAGTTTGGCTTGGAAGTAAAGTCGCTATTCACCATCGGCTTGTTTAGCATTGTCGGCTTCTTGATTATGTTCATCATGCTTTCCAACCGATATCTAAGTCACGCGGCTAACGTAACTCAGACTGGGATGATGAATGAAAAGGAGCACAAGAAGTTGAACATATTCAGCTTGTTAAGCTTTAGGTATATCGCGCTGCTATCGGGCTTCATCGTTCTTTCTTCAATAGCACTCCGATTTATTGACTACTCATTCCTTATTGCTACCTCTACTCAGTTCGAGCCCGAAGGACTTCCGATCTTCCTCAGTTTGTTTGAAGCCACCATTGTGATCTTTGGTTTTGGCTTTGGTATGTTTCTTACCGACCGAATCCAATCAGAATATGGCTTACGGGTTTCTTTGATCCTGAATCCGCTCTTGCTCCTGATCTTCACCGGTGCAGCCTTAGGGCTAGGATTTTTCTTTGGCGTTGACCCGAAAGATCCTGCACTCATCGCCAGCGGATCCACAGCCTCGGCTGTCTACTTCTTCATTGCAATTGCCATGAGTAAGTTGTTTGTTAACTCATTGCGCGATGCTCTGGACACACCTGTGTTTAAAATGTATTACGTTCCAATCGACAAAACAATCAAATTGGACGCCCAGACTAAACTGGAAGGTGTGGTCGCAGCAACTGCCACCATGGTCGCCGGCGGGTTGATCCTGCTGATCAACTTGTTCGACATCTTTAACCTATTGTCTATCACACTCTTCACCTTGCCTATGTTGGGTCTTTGGTACCTTATCACCAACCGGATGTATAACGGGTACCGGGATACCTTGCAAGGGTCACTGGCAAAGAATCGGGCGTCAGTAGAAGGCCATGTGGCTCGTGAATTCACGCTTAACAGTGTATTGCAAAAAGAAATAAACAGCACCGCTGAAGAAAAAGTAATTTATGGTCTCAAGCTGATGGAGAAGTTGGAGCCCGCACTCTTTGAAACCTCTGTCTTGAAATTGGCAGGAAGCGATTTAAGAAAGGTGAAGAAATTCGCTGAAGACAAGATTGAAGAACTCGGCCTCAACCTTCAGGGTGAAGAAAATGAAATCTCCGGACTCGCCAAACAGGCTGCTGGCGCATCCGAGGACAGTGACTTGCTGTCTATCTCCGGAGACAAGCTCTTGAAACTGGGCAAGTCAGTGAAACAATCTGATCGCATGCTTGCTGCCAAGTTGCTTCGAAAAATGGTATCACAAAAAACCATTTTTATCCTTCTTGAATTACTGCGTGACGCAGATGCGAAAGTCAGAAATGAAGCCATCCTGACGGCTCGGAAAGTCAAGCGCTCGGAAACCTGGCCCGTGCTCATCGACATGCTCACCTCACCGTTGTACAGCAACCAGGCGACGGCTGCATTGAAAGAATCAGGTCAGCCAGCTTTGCAAGTACTGGATACCGCATTTTACAAATCTGGCCAAACTGACCAGGTAATGTTAAAGATTGTGCAGATCATCGGGCACATCGGCGGCGAAGAAGCCTGGCAATTGCTTTGGAAGAAGTCAGACTACCCGGATAAACGAATTGTAAAACAGATCTTCTACTCACTGCGCTTTACCAATTATACAGCGAAAGGCCGTGAGCGAAATCAAGTCATGGACTTGTTGGATACGGAGATTGGAAAAACATTGTGGAACCTTAATGCACAGGAAGAATTAACCGAGGAACAGCACTTCTCATTCCTGAAAGCAGCCCTCGTTGAGGAGTTGCGTGACAACTACGATCAGATCTCGTTGCTGATGTCCATCCTCTACGATCCGCAGTCGGTGCAGTTGGTGCGGGAAAACGTGGAGACTGGAACAGCAGATGGAATCACCTATGCCATGGAGCTCCTGGACCTTTTTCTAGACCAGGACCTGAAGCCACGCCTCATGCCCATCTTTGATGACCTGCCGCCGAAAGAGAAAATGGAACGCCTCCAGGTGTACTTCCCCAGAGAAACATACAACCCGGTTCAGGTGGTCAACTATATCCTGAACCGCGACTTCAACCTGAATAATCGCTGGACTAAAATGTGTGCGGTCTACGCTTCTGCCTTCATTCCTGAATTCCGCGTAAGCCGGGGATTGATCGGTCAAATGTTTAACCCAGACAAGCTCCTTCAGGAAACTGCAGCCTGGGTCATATATAATAAAGACAAAGCACAGTATAAGATTGTTGCCGATCGCCTGCCCCTGCGCGACAAGAAATTTCTGGACAACGCGATTGAGAGTAACCAGTTGTTGGACGGGCTGGACGATGGATTTTTCCTGGGTATTGAAATGGTTATGTTTATTAAGACACTTCCTGCCTTCCAGGGGATTCCAGGCTCTATCCTCAGTGACCTTGCAGACAAAATCATCCCGGTTGATCTGCGGGCCCAAGACAAAATCATGTTTACCAATCCGGATGAGAACCGGCCTATCCTAATTTGCGCTGTCGGCCAGGTTCGCCTTCGCGAAGGAAGCAATGATGCCGGCGTGATGAAGAAAGGGGATGTGTTTGGTGACCTGTTCCAGGAAGGCCCTTCCGTCAAGATCACTGAGGTTGAAGCAACAGAGCGATCGGTCGTTTTCCGAATCAATCTTCCCGATTTCTACTTTGTGATGGCAAAGCACCACGAACTGGTGCAAGGCCTTGTAAGGAATGTGACTGCGAAAGCAACTAAGGTAACTGCATAAGAAAGAAAAAGAGAAACAGCATATGGCATACGACATTGATGTACTCATCACCTTCGCTGAGAAGGACAACGAGATTGACAAGAAGAATGAAATTGGCTGGGTGACCCAGTTCAAGAAATTTCTTGACATGATGCTCCTTCAAGTACTGGGTGAGCAAACCAACATCGTGCTAAAATCTGAAAATGATGATTTCACTGCCTCCGGCATGAGTAATGCTGCCGTGATGGTCACCATTTTGTCAAAGGAATTTGCCCAGTCTGGTCGTTGTCTGGATAACGTAGAGACTTATTATAAGGCGACCACCGGCTCGAAGATTGAACGTGTCTTCAAAGTGTTAAAGTCCCCCCTCACCTCACAAGAACAGCCTCCCCGCCTGCGCGAGCTGTTGAGCTATGACATGTACCAGCTCGACAACGAAACGGGGCAGATGAAAGAGTACACCGACTTCTTCAGCCTGGAAGCAGAAAAGCAATACTGGATGAAGATGGTAGATCTGGTCTACGACATCCATGAAGCGCTGATCATTCTTAAGGGACAAACAAAAACGGAGGTCAAGAACCTATTCAAGAGAAGAACAATCTACCTCGCTGAAACAGGTCATGATCTCTCTATTCAGCGTAACATTATTCGCCGGGAACTTCAGCGTCACGGGTACGTTGTGCTTCCCAATCAGCTCTTGCCCATGCGCAATGAGGAACTCGAACGCCTCGTAAGAAAAGACTTAGAGGAATGCAGCCTCTCCGTTCACCTGATCGGAAGCGCCTACGGAGAAATCCCGGATGGCTCAGATCGCAGCGTGCTGGATATCCAGAATAAGCTGGCCGCAGAACATGCAGTCGTCAAGCGCTCGAGAAAAGAGGACTTCTCCCGTCTAATCTGGATTGCACCCAACCTCCGCAACGCCAGCGAAAGGCAAAAGGCATTTATCGAATCCCTGCGCCGCGACATTGAAGCTCAGGAAGGAGCTGAAATCCTGCAAAACCCCCTGGAAGATTTCAAAAACATCATGCGGGAAGAACTGCTCGCATCACAAAATAAGGTAGCCGATCAGCCCAGCGCTGGAAAAACAATCTACCTCGTACACGACAAAATTGATCACCAACAAGTCCTGCCCTTGGTGGATGTCATTCAAAAATCCGGCTTCAATGTTGTATTCCCTGCCTTCGAGGGTGACCTGATGGAAGTGCGGAAGAAGCACATTGAAAATCTCCGTCAGTTTGACGGGGCCATCATTTTCAAAGGCAAGGTGAATGACCAGTGGGTACGTATGAAAGTCCTTGACCTGCTGAAAGCTCCTGGCTTTGGCCGTAGCAAACCGATCCAGGGCAAAGCAATTGTCAGCGAGGCTAGCCTGGATAATTACAAGAATCAAAACGTCACCCTCATCAGTGGCGATAGCAATAAATCGGTCGACTCTATCAAAAATTTCTTACAAGACTTTAAATCCTGATGTCTATGTCAAAGCAAGTAGACGAAAAATCGCAGGCACCGCAGCAAGTAGGCGTTGCCAACCCCTTCCCCGGGTTACGACCTTTCAAAATTGAGGAAAGCCACTTGTTCTTTGGCCGCGAAGGTCAAAGCGATGAGGTGCTCCTCAAGATGTCGAAGAGTCGATTCGTCGGTGTGATTGGTCCTTCTGGAAGTGGTAAGTCATCCTTCATTTACTGCGGGGTGCTGCCCATCCTGTACGGAGGATTCCTCACCGATGCCAGCCCAAACTGGGAAGTCATTGTCACACGGCCAGGCGCAAACCCGGTAGACAACCTGGCAGAATCGCTCCTGGGCGCCAGCAAGGAATACAACCAGGCCAACGTCGAAGACAAGAAAATTAAGCGAACGATCGTGTCAACCCTGCTGCGAAGCAGTTCGCTCGGTTTGGTTGAAGCCATTCAGCAGTCACGTAGGTCCGAAGACATCAACTACCTCATCCTCGTCGATCAGTTTGAGGAATTGTTCCGTTTCAAGGACAGCACAGACCCTAACTCCGTCAATGAGACACTCGGGTTTGTGAATATGCTTATGGAAGCCGTCAACTATGAGGATGCGCCCATCTATGTGGCCATCACCATGCGCTCAGATTTCATAGGGGACTGTGCTCAATTTCCTGAACTGACCAGAAAAATTAACGACAGTCACTACCTCATTCCCCAAATGACCCGCGATCAGAAACGCAGGGCCATTGACGGACCCGTAGCAGTGGGCGGTGCGAAAATTACCCCACGTCTTACGCAACAATTGCTCAACGACCTGGGCGACAACCCGGATCAGCTGCCCATTTTGCAGCATGCACTCATGCGTACCTGGAGCTATTGGGGCCGATTTAAAGATTTTGATGATGAGCCACTCGACCTGAAGCACTACGAGGCGATCGGTACGATGAAAGAAGCGTTGTCGATGCACGCCAACGAAGCCTACGATGAATTGGATGAAGAACAGCAGCGCATCGCGGAGATCATGTTTAAGGCCATCACCGAAAAACGCGGTGAGAACTTTGGCATACGCCGCCCGACGCGCATGGGTGAGATTGCCTCTATTGCAGGTGTCTCCGAAAATGATGTTGCCGCAGTTATTGATAAATTCCGTGAACCTGGACGTTCACTGGTAACCCCGGCGCACGGTGTGCCCCTTGGGCCCAAGTCGATGATCGATATCTCACACGAGAGCTTGATGCGCATCTGGGTTCGACTGAAGAACTGGGTTGACGACGAAGCAGATGCCGTACAAATGTATCTGCGTCTCGCAGAAGCAGCCACCCAATATCAAGTTGGCAAGGCCGGACTTTGGAGGCCACCGGATTTGCAACTTGCCCTGAACTGGCAAGCGAAGCACAGACCTACCCTGGTGTGGGGACAGCGGTACAATCCCGCGTTCGAACGCACCATGATTTTCCTCGAGTACTCGAAGAAAGAATGGGACACCGAACAACGGATTAAAGAACTTGAGCAAAAGCGTAGACTCCAGCGCGCACGAACTACCGCAACGGTATTCGGAGTGCTTGCTGTTATTGCGCTTATTGCCTTGGTCTATGCCTTCGTGCAGCAGGTAGCTGCAACACGGAACGCAGAAGAAGCCAAACGGCAAGAAATCCTGGCAAAGGAAAGCCAGAAGCTAGCTGAAGCCAATGCAGAAGAAGCAAAGAAACAAGCTGAGATTGCAAAAGAACAGCGGGCAGCTGCAGAGAAATCTGCAGAAGAAGCCCGACTGGCTCAGCAACTTGCTGAAGTCCGGCAGAAAGAGGCAGAAGCTGCAAAGGTAAGAGCTGAAAAAGCGGAGGCGAATGCCAGGGCTCAGGAAGCCATTGCTAAAGAGCGGCAAAAAGAAGCTGAAGAGCAGCGGGCAGCCGCCGTTGCGGCCCAAAAAGAATCGCAACGACAGCGTTATCTCGCCCAGGCAAAGGCCATGGCGGTCAAGTCAAAAGATCTGGACAGCGATCCGGTTCAGCAGTCATTGGTTGCCCAGCAGGCCTTTAAGTTCAACTCGAACTATGGAGGAAACTTGTTCGACGATGATGTATTCAACGGACTCTATCACGCGTTGGACCACAAGCAGTGGAATGACCCGCTCACCCGAAGCCTGGAAGGGCATACAAAAGGTGCGGCAAGAGCGATGGTCAGCCGTGTAAAAACGCAGGAAATCTATTCCGGAGGAAGCGATGGTCGTATTCTACGGTGGACACCGGATGCCGGAACCTGGAAGCATGACTCCATTATGGGATATCGGGCCGATTACCAGGTCTATACAATTGATGTAAGTCCAGATGGAAACTTCCTCGTGGCCGGTGGCGCTACAACAGGGGACATTACCAACAACTACATCGAACTTTATGATCTGCGCAGCATTGGACAGGCACCCAAAAAGGTCTTCGGCTTTACGGCTGTAGAAAATGTTGAGTACTCTCTTCTTGAAAACGGCGCCTATGTGCGCGACCAGGCAGGGTTCAGTATCAAGTTCACCGACTTCAATACGGTGCGCGAGGTGATCAAGCCAAAGGAGAAGATTACCACCATTGCGTTGAGTCCTGATGGAAAACACATGGCCGGCACAGGTACGACGGGTACCTTGTACCTTTGGGATATCTCAAATAACTATGCTGAAAAGGTGGCGTACAAGAATACATCACCGCTTACCACGGTTGCCTTCTCTTTGGATAACAGCAGGAGAATTATTATCGGTGACAATACGGGCCAGATCAAGATTATTACTGAAGACAGTAATCTTCCCGCCAGAAATCTGTCTGGTCACACGTCTCACATCGAGCAGATTGTCTTTAATCATGCTGGTACATTCCTTGCAACGACCAGCCGTGATGGCAAGGTTCGCCTGTGGAATTGGAGCAAACTGAATGAGAATCCAATCGTTCTTACAGACACCAACCTGGGTGACTGGATCTGGAGTGCAGCCTTTTCACCTGACGACGAGCAACTCATGGTAGGTATTCACAGCAATACGAATAACGCCAAGGAGACAATCCACGTTTGGCCTACCAAAGTGGCAACCATGGCCAATTCGTTGTGTGGTTATGTTGACCGCAATATGACCAAAGACGAGTGGGACAACTTTGCCACAGGGCTCCAGTACGAAAAGACCTGTGACACTTATCCGACAAATAACAAGTAAGGACTTAAGCGAAAGCGAACATGAAGAGACTCTATTTTTTGATTGGTTTTTGGGTTGTAGGTATCTCGTCCGCTTTCGCTCAGGCGAGCAATTGCACCCAGGTGCTGCGGTTAATCCGTACAACTTATGAACAAGGGAGGCTGCATGAGCTGCCGAACCTTTCTGAGGGATGCTTGAAAGGAGCTGATGCACAGGGTTTTACAAAGGAGGAGCGAAAGGAAGCTTACCGCTACCTGACCCTGTCTTACATATATCTGGAGGAACCTGAGAAGGCCGATGCGATGATGTTACAATTGCTGAACACGGACCATTTCTATCAACCCAATAAGGAAGTCGATCCTGCAGAATTCATCGCGCTATACAACAAGTTCCGGCATGATCCCCTCTTCCGCGTTGGCGTGAAAGCCGGGCTCAACCTCACTCAACCCATTGTAACAGGCACTTACAACGTAGGCAGTGCTGGCTCGGGGCAGGGAGGGTACGAGATGTCACCTAGTTTCCAGGTCTACGGGGTATTTGAAAAGGATTTCTTCAAAAAATTACCTATTGTTCTGGCCGCTGAACTGGGTTACGTTACCCGGGGATATTCGTATACAAATGACCAGTTAGCCACTGCTGATGAGGCACCTACCGTGTCTGTCAGCAGCCAGAAGTTTATTTTTAGTCAATCTTATCTTGATTTGAATGTGATCGGGCAATACAAATTCAAAAACACGATTGAGGTGCAGACCTATCTCGGATTAGGACCGGGTATCAGTTATTTATTGAGTTCCTCTAACCAGGCCTCCACATTGTTGGGTAATGGCTTTACTGTCACAGGTACTGCTGTTGATGACACTGAATCCTACAAAAAACTCTTGTTTTCGCTTAACATGGTTG
>JANPES010000054.1:0-3841 GCA_031423035.1 Cyclobacteriaceae bacterium
CCACGACATGATGAGCGGCAGTATCTTGTATCCGCCCACTGACCCCGCCAATGATGTTGGTGTACTGTTCATTGAAACGAGTGGCTGTCTGCCCATGTGTGGTCATGGTACCATCGGCACGGTGACCGTTGCCATCGAACATGGACTTGTGGTTCCCAAGACACCAGGTGTACTAAACCTGGAAGTACCAGCAGGACTCGTTCGGATCGAATACAAACAGGAAGGGAAGAAGGTAAAGTCAGTGAAAATACGGAACGTAAAAGCCTTCCTGGCTGCACGTGAAATTAAGGCTACTTGTCCAGACCTTGGCGAGTTGATGCTTGACGTCGCTTACGGAGGAAATTTCTACGCAATCGTGGACGTTCAAAAGAACTTCAAGGGGCTGGAGCATCATACCGCCGATCAGCTGGTAAGCTGGAGTCGTGAATTGCGCAAAGACATCAACCGCAACCACACATTTGTTCATCCTGAGAATCCCACCATCAGCAAGTGTAGCCATATCCTGTGGACAGGTAAGACCATCGATCCGGCATCAACGGCACGGAACGCCGTGTTTTATGGTGACAAGGCCATCGACCGCTCGCCGTGCGGCACGGGCACTTCGGCTCGGCTGGCGCAGTGGCATGCGAAGGGAAAGATCAAGGTAGGGGAGGAGTTTATCCATGAAAGCATCATCGGATCGAAGTTTGTCGGGCGAGTAGAAGAAGAGACCATGCTGGGCAATATACCCGCCATCATTCCGAGCGTGGAAGGTTGGGCTCGTGTGTATGGGTTGAATACGATCACTATCGATGCAGATGATGATCCATACGCGCATGGGTTTCAGGTAATTTAATGGGGTGAGCGACAAGCCATGAAGCACATTGGGGTCATTGGTGGCGGCATTGTAGGATTGAGCGCTGCATATTATCTCCGCAAAGCGGGATATAACGTCACCATCATTGATCAAGGCAATCTTGACGACGGCTGTTCGTTTGGCAATGCCGGCATGATTGTTCCCAGTCATTTCGTTCCGCTCGCAGCACCGGGCATGGTGGCGAAGGGTATTCGATGGATGTTTGATTCAGAGAGTCCGTTCTATGTGCGCCCGCGATTGAGTCGTGATCTAATTAGCTGGGGAATGAAATTTTACCGACATGCGAACCAACGCCATGTAGAGCGAAGTATGCCGGCATTGAGTGCGCTGAGTCAGTATAGCACGGCGTGCTATCGCGAGTGGTCAAAAGAATTGCCATTTGATTTTGGTTTCCAGGAACGCGGGTTGCTCATGTTATACCATGACGCCGAACTGGAGAAGGAAGAGCAGGAGACGGTGCGCCTTGCCCATCGCTTGGGTGTGGAGGCACGCGTGTTGACGCTCTCTGAAATCCAGCAAATGGAACCTGACGTTCGGGTCACCGCGCGTGGTGGCGTATATTATCCCGGCGATTCGCACCTGATTCCCGGTGTCCTTGTCAGAAATCTTATCAGTCTGCTTCGTCAACAAGGCGTAGGTTTTGAGTTGAATTGTCCGGTTAGCGGGTTCCATGAGAAGAACGGCGAAATAGGGGCCGTCAAGACAAACCGCGGAGAATTCACCGCTGATGCTTGGGTATTGGCTACGGGCTCGTGGTCTGGCCAAGTAGCTTCCTTATTGGGTCATCGCTTGCCGATGCAAGCAGGGAAAGGGTATAGCTTTACGTTGAATGATGTTTCCAGGAACATACGAATTCCGTCTATCTTTCTGGAAGCACGTGTCGCAGTGACGCCCATGGGAAAAGCGCTGCGCTTTGGAGGAACGATGGAGATCACGGGAATTGATCATACAATCAACATGAATCGAGTTAGGGGTATTGCAAATTCTATCCGCAAGTATTATCCTGAGATGGATGTGGCACTTCCCAAGCCAGAGCATGTTTGGCATGGATTGCGCCCCTGCTCGCCTGACGGCTTGCCCTACATCGGCAAGACAAAACTGAAGAAGAACCTCATTTTTGCAACCGGACATTCGATGATGGGACTAAGCCTGGGACCGGCAACCGGTAAGTTGGTAAGTGACCTTATTCAGGGCGAGCCTGCTTCGGTGGACCTTTCCCTCTTTGATCCAGACCGATTTAACTGATAAATGGCTGAAAACAAAAATGTCCCGCCGTTTGGCGAGACATTGAATATTGCTAACGTAGTGTTAAATCTAGATTAGTCTTCGCGATTGAATCCGCCTTTGCGGAAACCGCCACCACCTCCGCCACCGTTGCTACGGAAGCTATTGGGGCGTTCTTCACGAGGGCGGGCCTCATTAACCACAAGGGCCTTGCCCTGGAAATCGGCACCATTAAGACTGGTGATGGCCTGGCGTGCAGAGCCGTCATCGGCCATCTCGACGAAACCGAATCCGCGGCTACGCTGAGTGACTTTGTCCATAATGATCTTCGCAGACGTTACTTCCCCGAATGCTGAAAAGTGGGATTTGAGTTCTTCTTCCGTGGCCTTCCAGGGAATGTTGGCTACATAAATGTTCATTTGTACTGTTGAAATTAGTTAATAATTAAGTTCTGTTAATACAATAATCTCAACTGAAGTACCAAGGAAACCTATGTGCCTACAGGGGCTGATTATCAATTAACCTGGCAAATATAGTGAAATTTTAAATTTACAAGCCTTTAGCGCAATCGTGTTCAACCGCACTCACTCACCAGCGGATGGGTTATACCCGTTTTTTGGCCACTTGGGCATATTTTGGGCCTTTAGGGCTCAATGGAATACCCAGGCTGAGAAGCTACAAATTTTGCCAGGCTACTTGCGGCAGTGGCCCGGACCTTGGCCTGAAGCCATGGTGACCATCCTAACAGCACCCCGGGAACACCAAGCGCCATGCCAATCCACCGGGTAAGATTGAAGGCATCTGTATGGCGAATTATCTTTCCGTCTTTGAAATCAAACTGAGCGTGAATTCTGTTGTGTACCGGGGCTCCGGTTTTGGAAAAAGTATAGCGTGCTTCCCAGTCACAGGATCCATGA
Source organism: Cyclobacteriaceae bacterium (assembly GCA_031423035.1). Taxonomy (GTDB): domain Bacteria; phylum Bacteroidota; class Bacteroidia; order Cytophagales; family Cyclobacteriaceae; genus ELB16-189. The sequence continues at coordinate 2,998 of JANPES010000054.1, forward strand.
TTTGCACTTGCACTTACGTTGGAAAAGGTGATAGAAAGATCCCTGGCCGAGCTCACGAGCATATGCCACATCGCATTCGCATGGGCGCCTTTCAGGTGAGGAAATGCCGGATCTGAAAACACAACATCAGGGTGATAGCATGACTGCATGCTTTGCCAGTCCTTCTGCTGAAAGCTCCGGTAAAACTTTTCAATGATTTCTGTTTCCGTCATGGGTTTTGCTTCCACTTAAAATCAAAAACATCTGGTCGCGCATAATGACCGATCACGTCAAAATCCATCTTAGCTTTAATGATTTCGCGGTGATCGATTTCAGCAATGAGAATTTCTTCTTTTCCGTACACCGGGCCGGCAAGAATTCTTCCCAGCGGACTGATGATTACACTTCCGCCAGAACTGGGAAGTGAGGGGTGATCTGCCTGAAGTTTCTTCTGTAAATCGGGTGGATAATGTTGTTTGGTGAGGTATTGATTGCATCCCAATACAAAGCACCGGCCCTCACATGCAATGTGCGTCAGGGTAGCTTGCCAACTATCGCGGCAATCGGCCGTAGGCGCAAGGTAGATTTCAAGGCCCTGACTGTAAAGTGCCATTCTTGCAAGCGGCATATAATTCTCCCAGCAAATCAAACCACCGACCTTTCCGAGGGGCGTAACTTGAACCATAAGATCCGCTCCATCTCCTTCACCCCAACTAATTCGTTCGGCAGCGGTGGGTTTTAGCTTACGGTGCCTTTGAATCAAGCGGCCTTCCGGAGAGAAGTAGAGGAGCGTGCAATACAATGTATCGCTAACTGTATCCTTCTCGGTAACACCAATCGCGATAAAAGCTTTTGCTTCCTTCGC
>JANPES010000055.1:0-2693 GCA_031423035.1 Cyclobacteriaceae bacterium
GATTCAATGCCCAGCGAGAGTTTGTGCTCCGGTTCCCAAAAGATTCTGAATGAAAAACCAACCTGATCTTCCTTGATTCTGGTCGCACCAATTTTCAGGGTATTAATGTAGTGAAACCAGCCAATGCCGGCATTAACAGAAAAATTCATGGGCTTTACATCTTGGCCATAGGAGATAGATCCCGCTAGACAAATCCATATGATGAAAAGACATTGTCTCATATCCTATTCCTGAATGTAATGATAGTAAGCCACGGAGGACGGATAGTTGGTAAGCAACCCATCAAATCGTCCAAGCTCAATAAACTGCTTAATAAATCCGGGCGTATCGATAGTCCAACAAATGACCTCACGCCCTTCACTTTGTACTTCCGCTACCAGGTCATTCTGTGTTCCCAGGGTCCAGCGAGGTGACCATACCCGTGAATTCAGTTCACGTGCCTCTTCTGGACTGATTTCACAGAGAGAGGGAATGGATTGATATGCGGGGAGCAACTTGAATGCCGCCAGTACGTCATCGGCCGGAATGCCCATTAATATCTTCACATTACGGCCAACCGCATCTGCATGAAGAAGGGCTTCCTGTTGAATGGGTTCAATCAAAGCAACTACTTCCGGATTCTTTATGTCGAGCCAGACGAAATTCAGTTGGGTGCTGTCTACAACATATTCCAAGGCATCTATCAATCGTGGAATTTGTTCACCACGAATCAATCGAACAAACACGCGAAGTTGATTCCAGGTGAAATTCTCAATCGGACCATTCAACGGCCCCTTTGTAGTTAGTCTGATATTAATGTCCGAATCGTGATAAAGAACCGGGACCTTATCCTTGGTTAGGCGGATGTCGATTTCAACGCCCGTTGCCCCAAGCCGCTCTGCATACCCAATCATGGGAAGGCTGTTTTCGGAAACCGGCAGGCGATCTGACGTTCGGCCGCCGCCACGATGGCCCAGGATATGAAAATTACCAGGCGTTGCTTTTGTTGAGAAATATCTTTTGTACTGGAAAACAACTGGCGCAGAAACCGGATTATTCTGATTGCCATACAATCCCTTGATCGTAATGGATGCCGGAGTCACTCCTTTGAGGATGCTTGAGGCACCTTCGTCTTTTGCAATGATCAAATTGATAAGGCCGGTGGCATCGCTCGTGGGCACGCGCCAATGGCCACACAGATAGATCACAGAATCTTTTTGACCAACCTCCAACACAATGTAACTCGTTTGCGTGAAAATGGACAGGTGCTTCCCTCCCCACTTGACGACCACCTCAGATCCAAATCGAGCGACCCCGAGTCCCAAACTATAGACGCCTTCAACGAGCGGCTTTGAAGCTTCAGAAACAGGTGAAGTGTTCTCCAGTTTGCACTTTATTTCTGGCAATACCACTGGGTTCTCCGTTGTGCAGGTCCAGCAGGACAGCGCAAAAAGGAAACTAACGGGGAGACGGAACAGTCTCATAGAATCATCCCAAGATAAAATTCAGGAATATTGTAAAACCGGTTGAAGGTGGAGAATGCCGGCCAGGCCATGAAGTGATACTTGGCATAGGAGTTTTTGAGACCGAGTACCAGGATTTTTTTCTGGTAAATCCGTTGCTCTACGTAAATGCCAATGGAATAGCCGTTGGTAAAATCCCTATCGGTAGTAATTTCATTCTCGCCTTGCTTTGAACTGAACGAGGTAACATAAACAAACTCTCCCTTGAGGGTCAGCGCAACGTCACCGATCCGATATCCGATTGAGGCATTCGGATAATTAATCCAGGACGTCACGCTTGAGTCGAAGCCAAACTGGTTAAGGTATCCAAAAGTAAAACCAACGTCATAACCCACATTGAACGATACTTTATCCAGTTGGTAGTTCCACCGTGGCCCAAGCGAAATCTGGTTAGAAATAAACAAGGATGAGAAACGGCCATCGATCGCAAAGCCCTTGGGTAGGGCGTAATTGGCGTGGAAATGGAACAAGGGGGCCTGAACAGCTGTTTCCAGCCAATCGAAGGGGAGCTTTACCTGTGAAAGTGCCACCTCCAGCGTAAATTCACGCTTACGCAATTGGTGCGGGTAGTACATGCTAGCTGCCACAATGTCAAAGGTGTCTTTCGCTGCCTCTTGCGCTACAACAGGTATTGTCAAACCCAATGAAAAAAGGAATATGAGTACTTTTGTGGTGATCGTCTGTTTCGGCATGAAATTGGACTGAATCTGATCAAAGATAGATGATTTTGAAGTTACCGAATCCAGGGACTAAGCGCTTTTACCTCTTGTTCCTTGCTCTTGCAATGGGGACAGTTGTGTCATTTGGTCAAAACCAGATTGCCTTCGTAAGTGACACTCAGGCCCCCATGTGGGTTGAAAAGGTAGTTCTCGGTTCCAATCAGAATATTAGAGCGACTAATCTGGTGTTCAGCGATATCTTAAAATACAGACCGTCTTCGCTCTTTATTCTCGGCGACGTGGTGACCCTTGGGTACAAGCAGAAGAAATGGACCCGGATGGACGCGTACCTCGACAGTTGCCGGAAAGCAGGAATTAAGGTTTCTGCGCTCCTTGGAAACCACGATGTGATGACCCGGCCAAAAAAAGGCGAGAAACAGTTTCAGAATCGCTTTCCCGACCACAACCGGACCGGCTACTACCAGATCGTTGACTCGGTGGCTGTGATCTTCCTCAATTCCAATTTCAGAAA
>JANPES010000056.1:0-13211 GCA_031423035.1 Cyclobacteriaceae bacterium
ATGAGCTGCTGATTTTCCTTGCTCAATTCTCCATAAATAACATTCGTCGTAGCCACGAGCCGCCACTTCAGGCGTTTCATCAGTGGAATGCGGTTGAGAAATAACCCTTCCAGGAACTGGCGGTAACGGAGGGTCACATACCGGTCGCTTACAAATTCTCCGAAGTTCATCAGGTTGTACGCAAATTGGCTATAAAGATAGGATTGGTTCCCCAGGTGAACGCCGAGCAGCGGATAGGGCAATTTATCAGGAATGTATTCTCCAAGGAGGGTCATTTGACCTACGCCAAGGGCCCCCATCCGGATACGCTTGTCGATTTGAAGTTTGAATTTGTTGTATGAGAAGTCGCTGCCGAACACACCCTGCATGCCACGGGTATACCGGAAGGTGATTGCGGGCCACTTTCTTAACCCAAGACTTATTCGTTCGTTGCCATTCTGAATGTAGGTCTCATCGCGGGCATACCGAGACTCAAAGAATACCTCTGATGTTTCAAACTGCGTATAGGTTGGCGCCCCGGGGATAGCCGCATCGCCAGGCTCTTTGTAATAAGCAAATGGATAGGTCGGGTCGAAGGAGGAGTACTTGAATGCCACGCGCTGCGAAAACCCTTTGAAAAGGTCACGCCGGAATGAAGGAACAACCTCGTTGAAATAATAGGCTCTGCGATAATTTCCCCATCTCACTGCGGTGAGGAAGAGCTGGTTAGATGAAAGTGCGTCGTCATCGATCCCCAGACGAACCACATCCGTACGGGCGGTAAAATTAAAGGTCGTCCACTTCCGCCGGTCAATGAGTCGCTCGACAAAGCCAGAAGCCTTGACCCGGTTATCCTTAAATCCATAGGCAAGCATCGCGCCGTAGGTCATCTTCTTGCTAAACTTGGAGTTGGTCTTGAATCCTCCCTGGATTCGAAGTCCCTCTACCGAGTTATAGGTGAAGGTCCGCAGGTAGGGACCCACCTCCACTTCACCGAGGCTATAATAGCCATCCACAAGGGCTTTGAATATTTCCGTGTAGGTCTTCACGACAGGAATATTCTTGAGTGTGTCGATCATTTGGTATACACTGCGCTCGGTCGCCGAGAGTGGCTCGTGACGCAAGGTGTCCCAGTATTTCTCTTCGTTAAATACCTGAGCATCTTCAGCAACAATTATTCTACGTTCATAGAACGATTGTTCTTTGGGCTGGTTGACAACAAAATTCTTGTTGCTCGTGTAAAACTTTGCGAGGAGCCCAATCGAATTCTTGCTCAGCTCACTAATATTGATCAAGACCCGGTTCTTGAGCGGCAACCATTGCCCTGGCTCCGTTCTAGCGAGCTCTTGCTGAATCTTTATCCGGTCAATGAAGTTGACGTTGGCTGCTTTCCCAATGGATGCATCGATCTGCTTGAGTGCAAACTCCTTTTTTGTAATCCACATCGTTCCGATAAAGGCTAACTCCAGCGGACTTTTTGGATAAAAGTCAATCCGATAGCAATAATCCTTACCCAGGTAGACACTATCCATCAGGTCATAGTCGTAGTACAACCGCCAACCATCGGCCAGGGGAGACACAAAGTTCTTGTTGACAATGGGGACCCAGTTCTGATAAAAATTGTACTCCTGGAAGGTGGATCCTACCAGTTGTGAGACCACCGTACCATCATCCAATCCTACACCATTGATTTTTGTCCTAAGAATGGATTCAGTGCTGAGCGAAGGATGTTCCCGGTAGTAAAACTTTGAAATGCTTTCGGTAATAAACAAGGGCAATATCGGTTTTCCATCTTCCCCTACTACCCGATCGATACTGTCAAGGACCTGGGCAATCTTCTTCATCACCTTCTTTTGTCTGAAGTTGTCTGTAATGTGATCGATATCCACCTCCGTTTTTGTATAGACGTCGTACTCATAAGCGTCGAGATTGCGCTTGTCGTTTGTGCTCCGGTTGTCTACTACTCCGCGTAGAATGGGCCAAGCCGGGTTCTCGCCGGCCTTAACCACCACTTCCTGTAGGTTGGTTTTTTCTTCTGTCAACTGGAAGTTGATTGTCTGGTCGATCCCACGCCTAATGACCTTTGACCGTGACTTGTATCCGATATAACTGGCAACTACCGAGTCAGTGGCCTTCAGCGCCCGGATAGAAAATTTACCATCGAAGTCGGTCGTGCCGCCGGTATTCGTGCCGCGAAAGACTACATTGGCGAAAGGAATTGGGTCGCCAGTACCTGCATCGGTCACTTTACCACGCACGATGGTCTCCTGAGCCATTGAGAGGCTTGTGAAGAAAAGAATAAGCGGCAGGGATTGAAAAAAACCAGTGAGAATCTTCAACGAAAACTGTTTTTATGGCTTATTTGGGGTCGCAAATTGACATGAATTATTCAATATAGCAATAATGCCACCTTGGAATAAGGTCAATGGAAACCACACTGTGACGTCTACGAAAAACCAGCCATGATCGTTCGGAGTATTGCTATTTTATATCTTATCCTTGTTGGATCAGAGGTGATCGCCCAACGAAAGCGGACTGAATTCAGTGCTCTCCCGCAATCATTTGATTCAGTTAAAGTCACTTACAAGAACAAGTTGCTGATTTTCCCTATCGTTGCCTTGTCCGCCGAGACGAGCTGGGTATTTGGTATTGCCAATGCCTACATTTTTAAAACATCAAAAAAGGATTCCACGCTTCGCACCTCAACCATGCCTTCCGGGTTTTTGTATACGTTAAATGATCAAATCCTGATTGCCCTGGGAGCAAACATATTCCTGCCCAAAGAAAAATACATCATAAGGTTCGAGAACTCCTTTAGTAAGTTCCCTGACAAGTTCTGGGGCATAGGAAATGAAACGCCGGAGGATGCAGAAGAAAGTTACACGTTCACCCAGTTTTATATTAACCCGGCCATAAGCCGAAAAGTGGTAAGGAATCTGTTTTTGGGCTTAGGCATAGAATACCAAAGCGTGTTTAACATAAAATACGAACCCGGTGGCAACTTTGAGAAAGATGAGGTCACCGGCATCTACAACGAAACTGATTATAGTGTTTTCGGATGGAGTGCCCTTGCCACCTACGATTCCCGCAATCATGCCTACACGCCAAATCGGGGCGGTCTATTCCGCGTAAAATTCTCCAACTTCAACAAGAACTTTGCAAGCGACTACAACTTCCAATCGTTCGATGTGGATATCAGAAAGTTTGTGCAAATCAAGCCCCGGAACATAATCGCCTTTCAAGGCTACGGTTTGTTTACTTTCGGCGATGTCCCCTACCGCAACTTGGCCATCCTTGGTGGCAACATGATGATGCGCGGGTATTACGGGGGTCGTTACCGGGACAAGATGTTTATCGGAACTCAGGTGGAATACAGATTCCCAGTCTATTGGAGGTTTGGCGCTGCGGTGTTTGGCAGCGCAGGAGAGGTAGCCGACCATGCCTCACAGTTTAACTTTTCAAAATTGCATTACGCGGCAGGGGCCGGGATTCGCTTCGCTGTGCTGCCCAAGGAAAATCTAAACCTGCGGTTTGATGTAGCCTACGGGAACAAAGTGAATTACTACATCGTACTCGCAGAATCCTTTTAATGCAACCCATCAGATTGCAATGGGTTCCTTTTGGCCCAGGTGACGTGGGCCCGTTTTTAGTACATACAGGTCAAGGATCGCCTTTGTGCGGGCAAAGTACTCGCGGAGATATACCGTGACCGCCGGATCGTCAACCGTCTCGACCGCCACAAGCGCAACAGCATCAATATCATAGAACCGGCTTATGAACAGGGCCCGATAGGAATGAAAGGATTGGGTAATGATGGTGATGTGGTCCTGACCGAAAATTTCTTTGCTTCTTACTACGGAGTCAAGTGTGCGCAACCCCGCATAGTCCAGCGTGATTGCTGATTCAGGTACGCCAAGTTTAACCAGCGCCTTCTTCATCTCCAAAGGCTCGTTGTAGAATTTAGTACGGTTATCACCACTGACGATAATGTGACCGACCTTACCGAGCTTGTACAGGTGGGCCGCGGTGCTCATTCGATTGTGGAAGAATGGATTAGGTGATCCATTTGTCAATCGGCTACTTGTACCCAACACCAATCCTACCGGATTTACAGGCAAGTCATTGATGTCAGAAAAAATTCTTGATGAAGTACTATGAACTACCCACCAGTTTCCACCTGCCAGTAAAAGAGCAAATAAAATACCACCAACAACGGCAATCCACCTCACCTTTCTCCATACACCCATGAAACCATTTGATTAAAGTCGGGTAAAATTACCCAATTAAACGCAGATACTCGCGTTCAATCACATCGGCATTCCGCACTGCTTTCTTGTACCACTGAAGCCGAAGAACTTCCTTTTCGGCTTCGCTGAGCTGCCATGGAAGTTCGGATTTACGCAAACGTGACAACGTAATATTGATGCATATGGCTGCGCTCACGGAAATATTCAGACTCTCCGTAAAGCCCGTCATGGGTATATTTATAGACATGTCGGCGTGTTCACTTGCGTACTCCGAAGAGCCATGACGCTCATTGCCCATAACAATAGCCAAGGGAGCGTCTATAGGAACATCTTCGATGCTTACGGATCCGGCCGGGTCGGTGACTGCGATTCGATAACCACGGTCTTTCAGCGCACGAAAGGATCTTTCCGTATTATTTGTTTCATTTCCGCTATACCGAATGATGTCCAGCCACTTGTCTGAACCCCTTAACACCAGTTTGTTAGTCGTCCACCGACTGTTGGTCTCAATTACATGTACATCCTGCAAGCCCAAACATTCACAGGTGCGAATCACCGCACTGGCGTTCTGTGATTGATAAATATCCTCCAGTACAATTGCCACATAGCGGGTTCGTCGGGCCAACACCCGCTCCATGAACTCCCGTTTGTGGTCTGAAACAAACTGGCTAAAGTGTTCCTTTAATAGCTGATTACGTTTAGGTGCATCCATGAAACCCTCGGTTTATCTGCGAGTTATAAAAATAAAACAAACTTGACAGCAGGTTTTTCAAAACAAACGTCGTCGTACAATGAAATAACAATCTATAAAGAATGAAATTCACTACCTTTGCAAATATTATTCTGAGCGATCAGTCCGTGCTTTGCGGCGATGTTGTTTGCAGGTGTGCCGGTTAGATTAGTTTTTCTATTTTTGCACCGGAATTTTTTAGGCTATGGCAAGACATTTTGGTTTATCAATCGTTTGCGTGCTATTCTCATATACGCTGTTGGCTCAGTTTATTCCGTTGGCTATTCCGGAAAACGAGATCAGAAATGAGCGCATCCATAATTTCACCCAACCTTTACAACTTCGTCGTTGGGAAATAGCTGATGATACGATAGATGAATGGAAGCAGTGGGAAATGGTTGACAACTATTCCTTCGGCATTAACCGCGGCAGTATGTCCATGATTTCCGACCTGGAATCTCTTCACCCCTTTTTTCGCGATAAGGTGCTTGAGTTGATCAGCATCTGCAAGTCCAAAGGCATTCAAGTGGCTATTGTAGAAACCTACCGTACCCATGCCAAGCAAACGGAATACAAAACGATGGGCCGGAAGTATACCCGTACCAAGGCCGGACAATCGAAGCATCAATATGGATTGGCCATTGATATCGTTCCAATGATTGACTCTATCCCCCAATGGCGCAATATCAAACTTTGGAAAAAAATTGGTCCCATCGGGGAGCGTCTGGGACTTCGTTGGGGAGGAAGATGGCATAAGCTTTTTGATCCCGGGCATTTTGAATGGACCGGCGGCCTCCTCACCTACGACCTGGCCAAGGGCAAACTACCTCCAATTCCCAAAACAGCTCAGTACCCTTGCATTGAAGAGGACTTGCGTGAACTGAGACGTCATTGGAAAGCCTGGGAGACGGAGCAGTCAGCAATCGCACGATCGTTCACCAAAGAGCGGCTTCCCTCTTCGGCCAATGCTCGGGTTGCTCTGCGGGTTGGACAAGATTAGGGATGCCGCGCACCTTTCCTCCGCATTTTATTTTCGGTACTAGCACGGCGGCGGCTCAAATCGAAACCGCTACAGATCACGACTGGCACGGGTTTAAAGCAAGAGATGGTCATCACTTCGAACGTACCACCGATCACGAACTCCGTCATCCCCAAGACGCAGAAATAATCGCATCACTTGCCCCCGGCTATCGCATGGGCGTTTCGTGGAACAGGCTTCAGCGAGGCCCATTGGAAGCACTTGATCCTGTAGTCGTTGAGGAATACCGGAAACTATTCGAAGATCTAAGGGCACGCCAGGTGAAAATAATGATGGTACTTCATCATTTCACCAATCCAAAGTGGTTTTCCAAACTGGGCGGCTGGGAAAAAGAAGAAAACATTGCCTATTGGCTTGACTTCGGAAAGAAGGTGGTCGACACCTTTGGTGAGTATGTCACCCAATGGAATACATTCAATGAACCCAATATTTACTCAAGCTATGGATGGATCACCGGCTTCTTCCCTCCTTTCAAAACCAATCCCCTTCTTGCCATCCGCGTTGTCAGGAATCTAGGTGCTGCCCATAACCGAATGTACGACGTGATCAAATCAGTGTACGCCGATCATCCCGTCGGAATTTCACATAATGCCGTTATTCTCGAAGCTCAGAATTTCGCCGGCCTCCTGCCCGCGCGGCTAATTGACTGGTGGTTTATGCAATACATCCCGTCGTTCTTTGAAAAGGCCGACTTCTTTGGAATGAGCTACTATGCCAGGGTTTCTCACGATCCGTTCCCCATCACCTATGTGGATACGCCAGAAAAAATAAGAAAGTACGGATTGCCGCACGATGACATGTGGGAGTACCATCCACAAGGGCTTCGGACGTGCATCGACCGATATTGGAGTAAGTACAAGAAGCCCATCATCATCACAGAGAACGGCGTGTGCGATGAAGGCGATACCCTGAGGCAACGCGCAATCCTGGACTATGCGGGAATTGTTCACCAGGCTATTGCCGACGGCATTGACATTCGCGGATATTACTGGTGGAGTGCCTGGGACAATTTTGAATGGCATCTTGGCCCAACCAGACGATTCGGCCTGTACGCGTGCAATCTCCAGACGCGGGAAAGGACGGCACGGCCAAGCGCCGGGATTTATTCCACACTGGCTCACTCCCGCCTCCTCCCCGATGAGGTTTAAGTAGCATGCACTATCTTTGGCTGTCACTGATTCATCAATCATGAAGAAAATGTGGGCCATTTACGCAGTCATCGCCGCCATAGTCTATCTGGTCGGCAATACGTTGTTTGTTGCTGGCTCGTTTAAGTCAATCCACCCGCACCTGGAGGGAACCCCGATTGTTGTTTATTCTGGAATTCCCGGACCCGAGGATATGGATCTGGATGATGCGACTGGCTTGCTATTTATTTCCTCGTCCAATCGATGGAAGACGCTGAACGGTCTACCCGCTAACGACGGCATCTTCCTCCTCGCACCTGATTCAACTCAGCAACCCCGCAAACTCCCGACCACCTACCCCGGCGAATTCCATCCCCATGGTATCTCAGTCCTTCGAACCGATTCCCAGGTATACCTGTTTGTGGTCAATCACAACCCAGCCGGCAACTTCGTAGAGATTTTTGAGTACAGGAACGATACCTTGTTACATCAGCGGAGCATCTCCGATCCGTCCATGTGCTGCCCGAATGATGTAGTGGCTGTGGCAGCCAACAAATTTTATGTGACGAATGATCATGGAACCCAGAATGGATTCAAGCGCACATTGGAAGAGTATCTCCAACTTCCATTTTCATCCCTGCTCTATTACAACGGAGTTGCATTCAGCGCAGCCTATGGAGGTCTGAAATATGGCAACGGAGTGAATGTGTCCAACGACGGTTCTAAGCTCTATGTTGCCACCACAACAGGCAGGAATCTTTTAACCTTTGATCGCGATCCGGTAACGGGAGATATCAAATTGGTCGGCAAACTTCCACTGAAGACCGGAGTGGATAATATTGATGTGGATGAAGACGGAAATCTTTGGATTGCGGCTCACCCAAAACTCCTGGCATTTGTCGGGCATGCGAAAGACTCTACCAAACTGTCACCTTCGCAAGTCCTTAAAATCACGCCGGGCCCCGGAGCCTCCTATCAGGTGGAGGAAATATTCATGGACGATGGTCGTCGACTCTCGGCGTCAAGCATAGCACTCCGATACAAGGACGAACTATTTGTCAGCGGCGTTTTTCAAAGCAAGATACTTCGGTTTGCATTGAAGCCCCCATCCAAACCATAGAAAACCACGGCTTGCTAAATGGTTAAGCGCTTCCTTCCCCGGATCATCTTATTTCTAATTGCTCTTGCCTTCCTGGCAGTGACTGTGCTCTACTTGTTTCAAGACCTGCTAATATTTCAAACCGTTTCGCTTGAGGCGGATTATGCCTATACGTTTGATCAACCCTTCGAAGAATATTTCATTCCCGTTCCGGCATCAAACACCAGCCCGGCTGAAACTTTGAATGCGCTGTGGTTCAAGTCATCGGGTCCTTCCAAGGGTCTAATCTTGTATTTCCATGGCAACCGGGGAAACCTCCAGCGTTGGGGAACCTATGCGGTTGATCTCACTGTGCATGGCTACGATGTGTTGATGATCGACTACCGCGGGTATGGAAAAAGTACAGGCAACCCATCTGAAGCAGCCCTCTACGCCGATGCACGTACAGTTCACAAATGGGCACAGGCTATGGGTCCGTATCCCCGACTGATTATTTACGGGCGCTCTCTGGGTTCTGCTGTGGCTTCCCGACTCGCCATGGATGTTCAACCAGACTTACTGATCCTCGAGACCCCCTTCGACGAACTACGCGGGGTAATCCATCCATTCTGGCAGCCGCTGGCCAAGCTACTTCCCATTCGTTCGGTATTTTCAAATACCAATCACCTGCCAAGAGTGCGATCACGCAAGGTGATCTTCCATGGCACAGATGACCATATTGTTCCCCTCAGTTCGGCTCTACGCCTCCTGCCACTCCTCGATTCTCCCAATGACTTTGTTATCATCCCAAAGGGCGGTCATCGCAACCTGAGGTCATTTCCCGAGTTCCAATTGAAAGTTGAAGCGCTATTGGATAGCTTGTAGTTTCCAACTGTGAGGAATATTTCCTATTTTTTTAGGTCGCTAAGACGCTATGGCACTGACCGTATTCCTGATTTTTCTTGCTTCATACGCCGGATTGTGCGTGCTTTTCTATTTTACACAACATCTGTTCTTCTTCCGGCCTGAGATTCTTTCTCACGCCTTTAAGTATCAGTACCCGTTTCCATTCGAGGAACTGAATTTTGACACCGCCGATGGAGGACGGATCAACGCCATTCATTTCAAGGTGCCCAATTCCCGTGGCGTCATCTATTACCTCAAGGGCAACTCCCGGAGCATCAAAGGCTGGGGCAAGTTCGCCAAGGACTTTGTCAGCAATGGATACGACTTTTTTATGATGGACTACCGGGGCTTTGGCAAGAGCCGCGGGAAACGAACACAAGCCAAATTGTTTGAGGATGCGCAGCAACTTTATGCCTGGCTTAGGACCCATTATCCGGAAGATCAAATTGTGCTGTATGGCCGTTCGCTCGGGTCAGGCATTTCCGCGCGGATTGCTTCCTGGAATCGCCCACGCATGTTGATCCTCGATTCACCCTACCGTAGCTTCTATCGCAACGCGAGGCGCTTCGGATTCATTCTCCCCATGAAATGGCTTTTGAGGTACAACATCCGCACGGATGAATACCTCAATTCCGTATCCTGTCCGATTCATATCATACATGGCAATAAGGACCGCCTGATTTCATTCAAGCAGAGTGAGGAACTAAAGGCGCTGTACCCGGATAAAGTTATCCTCCATCCCATCGCAGGCGGGCATCACAATGACTTGCCCGACTTCCCTGCTTTTTTTGAATTGCTGTATGACATCCTGTACGTTGAACCGGATAAATCTTAACTTGACCGCCACGGACTGCCACCGCTTCGGATGACTTCCAACCAACATATCGACTTTACCCGCGTATTCGAACTGCTGGCCTATCAGCAACAAAAATACCCGCAACCAAAGGCCTTGGCTGCATTCCGTAACGGTGCCTGGGTTGGCTATTCCATCCGCGATGTTCAGCAAGGTGCCGATTCAGTTTCCGCCTGGCTTCTGAACAACGGATTTTCTAAGGGTGACCGCATTGCCTTCGTACCCAAGATGGGCAGCCCCGAATGGATGATGCTCGACTTCGGCTGCCAGCAGATTGGCGTAGTGGTTGTTCCTGTACATCCGACTTCCAATGGATCGGAGATGGAATTTATTCTTCGCGAAACAGAAGCGAAAGCATGCATCACTGCCAATGCCGACCTGTTTGATAAAGTAATGTTGGTGATGTCCAGAGTACCATCAATGACTATCGTTCATCATCTTGAACGTGGCGCGGCAGGCGAATTTCCAGGCATTTCAAAATCTCCAAGACTTCATCCCCTGCTGGAAGAAGCAAAAAACCAGGTTCATCCTTCGGATATCCTGACGATCATGTACACATCTGGTACCTCGGGAACGCCAAAGGGAGCTGTGCTCACGCACGCCAACGTCGTGAGCGGAATCAAAGCGATACTCTCTCTCCTGCCCTTGCACCCTGGACAACGGGTTCTCAGTTTCTTGCCATTCAGTCACATCTTTGAGCGGGCCAGCTGTTACGGTTACCTGGCCTTTGGCGCCTCCATTCACTTCAGCGATTCACTCGAACGGCTGCGGGAAGATTTTCTTTCCGTGCGCCCGCATTTCTTTACCTGTGTACCGCGTACACTGGAAAAAATGTATGACTACCTCGAGGAGCAACGGCAGGAAAAGAGCCTTGTCAAGCGACATGTCATCGGCTGGGCGATGAAGATCGGGTCACGCTATAAGGAATCCGGCAATGGGCCCTTGTATGCAGTCCATTTGTTTGTCGCGAAAATGCTCGTTCTCGGCCGATGGCGTCGCAACCTGGGCGGGAAGATTCGCTTCATCGGCGTGGGTGCCGCAGCCCTGCGACCTGAAATAGGACGGCTATTCTCAGCTGCCGGCATTGTCACATTGTCGGGTTACGGCATGACGGAGGCATCGCCTTTCATTTCAACCAACAGATATCTTCCCGGCTTGAACCGGCTTGGAACTGTGGGCATTCCCGTACCAGGCATAGAATTAAAGATAGATGAGCCCAATGAGCATGGCGAAGGTGAGATTCTTGTGCGCGGTCCCAGCATCATGCACGGATACTACAAACGCCCTGAACTGAATGCGGAGGTCTTTACATCCGATGGTTGGTTTCGGACCGGCGACGTCGGGAAGATGGTGGCAAAAAGGTACCTGACGATTACCGACCGTAAGAAGGATATCTTCAAAACCTCGTCGGGAAAATACGTTGCGCCACAGCCTGTACAGAACCATTTCCTGGTCTCGCCCTTCATCTCCCAATGCCTGATTGTAGGTTTCAATAGACCTTATATCACAGCTATCTTTATGCCTCACTTTCAACTACTTAAGAGTTGGTGCAAAGAGCAAGGCATTCACTGGACTTCCCCGCAGTTTATGGTTCATAACATCAAAGTCATTCAGAAATTTCAGGAAGAAGTCGAGCGCCTGAATGAGGCGTTGCAGGGCCATGAGCGTGTAAGGCGGTTCATCATTTCCGATGTGGAATGGACCGTTGAAAACAAAGACCTTACCACGACATTCAAGCCGATGCGGAACAACCTGATGGAGAAGCACAAGGGGCAGATTGAGAAACTGTATGCGTAGTCATCCCCTTCCCTATTTCCCACAAACCCATAGCCGGTATTACGACGAAAATTAATGAATTGTCTAGTTTAACACTGTCCTAGAAATGGGGAGCTTACATCAAGCCTTAAACAATTATCCCCAATCCATTATGATAGGGATAATTATAGGCTTTCTTTCCAGTATATGTCGCAATATCATGTACAGCTTTTCTAACAGCAGGAAAGCTTTCCGTATCATGAAAAATACAGCATTTACTATGCTGCGCTGCCCAAATACCACATTCATACGTTTCCTTGTATTTATGAACAATATCGACATGAGCAAAATCGTATAGTTCATCATCTTGTTTTATCCAATCTTGGTAATTCGATTTAAATAGTTCAATATTCTCGAATTTAATTAATGACTTTTTTGTTTCATCGAAATGGTCAGCTCTATGTCTTGAGTGTTTATCACCAATAAATGAATCAATTCCTTTTACGCTCTTGAAATAATTAGAAAAGACCACTGTTGAATAACCAAATTGTACACCAAATTCTATACAACTATCTCTTCCAACCTCGAAATGATCTAAAATGTCTTCAACAATCAACTCCAAACCTTGCCATGCTGAGGAGGGGACTTGAATCATTTTCGCAGGTGTGTTCTTATTAACAGGTTCATAAGTTGTTAGTGGATACCTTTTATTCTGAAAATTCAGAATATACTTTTTAATTTTTAACCTATTTAGCATGATTCTAATTTTTATGTTTTTTAAATTTGAAGGGTTAAATTCCTTTTATAATGGCAAGTTTGAATACCAGTCAGTACGCTACGGGCTTACGAGATTTACAGAAAGGTTAAAGTAAAAAGCATTCTGCAAATTGTTTTCAACGGTGTAAGGGGTGTTGCCAAAGCCACGGAAAATATTTCCGTCATCGAGGCTAAAGTTCCATGGATACCTAAGCCCCGCCTGCACACTTAGCCAAACGAAGTTTTTGATTGACCGTTCAAAAGTCATCCGAATCCGAAGTTCACTTCTGCGCAACTCCGGGTTAGCAATCCCCTCTACTCCTTTTAATGACGACATGCGATAGGTTTGACCTTCTAACTCATATCCAAAAAAGGCAAGTGTCCGTGTATTGAACGTTCTTCTAAAATTTGCTCGTGCCGGGAAGGCCGACTCAATTCCCCACTTGCGTGATGGGGCAGTATAATTATACATGAAAACCGGAATCACGTTTGGTTCGCCCACCCTATACGTAAGGGAGACACCAAAGCCGTACATAAGCCGATCGTGCTTTTTCCAACCATACACAAAGGTGGGTGATACCCTCGTGTAACTCAAAGACTGGAAATCAGGTAAAAAATAATCACCATTCAAGTCAAACACGGATTGAATCAGCACAAATCTTTTTTCGTTTAATGGCTTGAATAATGTGGCTGTAATACCTGTTGTGCGAAGGCCACGCGTTTGAAGTGAGGCACTGATCG
>JANPES010000057.1:0-11392 GCA_031423035.1 Cyclobacteriaceae bacterium
CTAAGATTCGGAAAGCCCCGGACGGCGGTCTTCGCCCATATGGATACCGTGGGGTTTACCGTCCGTTACTTTAACCAGCTGGTACCTGTCGGGGGGCCTGATGCCGAAGATGGCGCCCGGTTGGTGGGCCGCGATTCTAAAGGTGAGGTGGAATGCGAACTCCAATATGATAAAGAGCATCATGCTTTGTATAAGTTCGGCCGCGTAATTGACCGGGGGACCGCACTTTCCTACAAAGTCGACTTTAAGGAAACGAAACAAGCCATTGAATCCGCCTACCTGGATGACCGGCTTGGCATATACGTGGCGCTTCAGTTGGCTGAAACACTTACGGATGGGGTGATCGTGTTTAGTTGTTGGGAAGAACATGGCGGAGGCGGGGTTCCCTTTCTGGCCAAGTTCATCTATGAAACGTGGGGAGTCCGTCAGGCTTTGATCTCAGATATCACTTGGGTATCGGATGGCGTCGATCACGGAAAGGGGGTTGTGATTTCTTTGCGTGACCGCAATATCCCGCGGAGACAATTTGTTGACCGGATTATTGCCATTGCGGGAAAGAAAAAGGTTAATTACCAGTTGGAAGTAGAGGGCACAGGCTCCAGCGACGGTGGCGAACTGCAACGGTCGCCCTATCCATTTGACTGGTGCTTCGTCGGAGCACCACACCAGCATCCGCATACGCCGCATGAGAAAGTATTCAAGAACGATGTTCAATCCATGATTCAGCTCTATCATTTTTTGATGAAGGAGTTGTGATACGGTGATCTGCCTTAAAACGGTATCTTTGGAGTAAGATTATCTCGCCTTCCCTTTTTCTCAGATATGAAAATCAAAGACCTCCAGTTTAAGAAGTTTATCACAGCAGACCGTATCGAAAAGAAAGTCTCAGCACTGGCCAAGGCCATTGACAAGGACTACGCAGACCGAACACCGGTATTCCTGCCTATTTTAAACGGTTCCTTCATGTTTGCCTCCGACCTGCTCAAGGAGGTTGTTGTCCCGTGTCGTGTATCATTTGTGAAAATCTCTTCCTATTCAGGCACTACAAGTACGGGTCAGTTGAAGACCCTCATCGGACACGATGAGAGTCTCTTTGGCGCGGACATTATCATTGTTGAAGACATTGTGGATACTGGCCAGACGTTGCAAAAAATCTCTGACGAATTGAAAAGTCTTGGTGCAAAATCTGTCGAGGCGGTGACTTTGTTACGCAAACAGCCTGCCCGGGAAAAGAATCTTGAGATCAAGTACATTGGATTTGAACTCGAGCAGGAGTTTGTGGTGGGATACGGATTGGACTACGATGGATTAGGCCGAAACTTGAAAGATATTTTCGCAAAAATCTCCTGACCGGGAATATCTGATCGTTAGTCGTTGTTCGTAAATCGAAAATGTCTTTGGAACCCGGAACGGGTGCACGCTAACCGGAACGCCCAAGAACCTGGCTACTAGCAACCTGTCGGCCGTCAATTGACCCGCGCGTTCTCAATAAATGCCTACCTTACAGACCCAAAACCTGAACCACCCATGATAAACGTTGTCATATTCGGCCCCCCGGGGGCTGGCAAGGGCACGCAAAGTGACAAGCTTATTCAGAAGTACGGCTTTGTTCATATTTCTACCGGAGATCTTTTCCGGTGGCACACCAAGAACGACACACCCCTCGGTAAACGCGTGAAGGAAATTATGAATAGCGGAGCTCTCGTGCCCGACGAAATTACTATTGCCATGCTCAAAGAGGAGCTCGATAAGAATCCTCAGGCCACAGGGTTCCTTTTTGACGGCTTCCCGCGCACGGTGCCGCAGGCGGAAGCGCTTGACAAATTCATGAGGGACAATGGCTCGGCCATTCACCATGTCATTGCTTTGGATGTTACAGAGGAAGAACTACGTGGCCGAATTGCCAAGCGGAGGTCAATCGAAAACCGGGCCGACGACGAAGACGAAAAACTGAACAAACGGATTACAGAATACTTTGGGAAGACGATTCACGTTCTCCCCTACTATCAGAAACAAAATCGTCTAAAAACCATTCATGGGATTGGTTCAATCGATCAGATCGCCCAGGATATCGCAGCAGCATTGGAACCAAAAGGATGAGTATTACAGAATAATCATTTCCATCACAGCCATTATAGTCCGTGTCATCTCCCAACTTCATTGATTACGTAAAATTTCGTTCCCGCTCCGGCAACGGTGGTGCAGGATGCCTTCATTTCCATCGTGAAAAATTTGTCGAGAAGGGCGGTCCCGATGGCGGCGACGGCGGGCGTGGCGGTCATGTGATCCTTAAAGGCAATGCACAGCTCTGGACGCTCCTTCACTTGAAATATCGCAAGCACATCTCTGCCCAAGACGGAAACGGCGGAGAAGGACAAAATATGACCGGCGCCCAGGGAAAGGATGTGATTGTAGAAGTACCCCTGGGTACAGTCGCCCGTCATGCCGATACAAACGAAGTCATCTGTGAGATCAATACAGAAGGGGAAGAGGTAATCCTCTCACCAGGAGGCCGGGGCGGAAAGGGTAATGCCTTCTTCGCAACCCCAACGCAACAAGCTCCCCATCATGCCCAACCCGGAGAACCCGGCAAAGAGGAATGGGTGATCATGGAATTGAAACTTCTCGCCGATGTTGGACTGGTTGGATTCCCCAACGCAGGGAAGTCAACATTGCTTTCTGTGGTTTCTGCCGCCAAGCCAAAAATTGCGGACTACGCCTTCACCACGCTAACGCCAAATCTCGGGGTAGTCGCCTATCGCGAAAACCAATCCTTTGTGATGGCTGACATTCCCGGAATCATCGAGGGTGCCGCTGAGGGAAAAGGACTCGGCGTACGATTTCTTCGTCACATTGAAAGAAACTCAGTGCTGCTCTTTGTCATTCCTGCAGACGCAAAGGATATTCGGACTGAATTCGAGATTCTTCTGAACGAACTCAAAAAATACAACCCGGAATTACTTGACAAAAAGCGTGTGCTCGCGATATCCAAGTCGGATCTCCTGGACGAGGAACTTCGTCTTGGTTTGCAGAAGGAACTTCCCAAGGGTATCCCCGCCCTTTTCATATCCGCAATGACGAACCAAGGGCTCGGCGAGCTCAAGGAACTCATCTGGAAAAACCTCCATTAAAACTGTTTGCATATATTCTTACGCTTAAAAAGAGGCCATTCTGGCACTTCTTCATCGTTGGCAAAATTCTTGTCAATTTGGGCCTGAACTGAACTGAAATCATGGAAAATACGATCAATACAGAGCAAGAGCTGGGTAAGCACGAGGAATCCCAACAAGAGGTGCCACAGGGACAAGGTCCTGAACCAGAAACACCCAAGAGCCCTCCTTCTGAAAACAACCCATTGAAGAAATTGCAGGACGAATTGGCAGAAGCCAAAGAGAAGTACGTTAGGCTATATGCTGAATTTGAAAACCATCGTAGAAGGACTTCCAGGGAAAAGCTGGACATGATCCAGGGAGCCAATGAGCAACTTCTCCGCGCGCTACTACCCGTACTGGATGACTTTGAGCGCGCTGAAAAAGCATATCGTGAATTAAACATGAAAGAGTCCGAAGGCTTTCTGCTGATTCGAAACAAGTACAATAAAATCCTGGAACAGTACGGAGTGAAGCCGATGGATTCCGCACCCGGCGCTCCCTTTGATGCCGACCTCCACGAGGCGATTACGCAGGTTCCAGTCACGGATGAAACCCAAAAAGGAAAAATCGTTGAAGTCGTTGAGAAAGGATATCTGCTGAACGAAAAAGTCATCCGGTTTGCGAAAGTAGTTATTGGGTGCTAGTGAGATCATGGAGGTGATCAATGCCAACTAAACTTCCATTTTCAAATCTTTAAATTTTCAAATTGATCAAATAGTACACATGGCCAAAAGAGATTACTACGAAATTCTAGGTGTCCCCAAATCCGCAACTCCGGAAGAGATAAAGAAAGCATACCGGAAAGTTGCGATCCAGTTTCACCCGGACAAAAATCCGGACAACAAGGAGGCCGAGGAAAAATTCAAAGAGGCCGCGGAAGCATATGAAGTACTGAGTAATGTCGACAAGAGAGCTCAATACGATCGATTTGGTCATTCACGGCCAGGCAGCGGCGGGCAAGGTGGTCATACCATGAACATGGATGACATCTTCAGTCAGTTCGGTGATATCTTCGGTGGTGGCGGAAGCCCCTTTGACAGTTTTTTTGGCGGCGGACGCAGCAGCCAGCGGAGGGGATCAAACCTCCGAATCAAATTGAAGATGACTTTGGATGAAATCGCCAACGGCGTCGAAAAGAAAATAAAAGTACACCGGCTAGTGCGTGCTGAAGGCGTCACCTTCAAAACATGTTCAACATGCCAGGGCAATGGACAGGTGAGGAAGGTGGTCAATACAATGCTTGGACAAATGGTCTCTGCATCTACTTGTGCGACGTGCCAGGGGTCGGGGCAGATCATCGACAAGCGGCCCCCGGGTGTTGATAGTTCGGGGCTTGTTTCGCGGGAAGACCTGATTACAATCAAGATCCCTGCCGGTGTCGCTGACGCTATGCAACTCTCTATGGGCGGAAAGGGAAATGAGGCTCCAGGTGGTGGCACTCCCGGCGATCTGATTATTATGGTTGAGGAGCAGGAGGACAAAGACCTCAAGCGTGACGGTAATAACCTGATCTTTGACCTTCATATCAATTTTGTCGATGCCGCATTGGGTACACATGTCGAAGTCCCATCAATCAACGGCAAGGTCCGCATCAAAATAGAGCCGGGAACCCAAAGCGGGAAAATTCTGCGATTACGCGGAAAGGGAATCAAAGACGTCAATGGCTATGGTTCAGGCGACCAGTTGGTCTATGTGAACGTTTGGACACCGAAGAAACTTACAAGTGAAGAAAAATCCATGTTGGAGCAGCTGCGCCATTCACCTGGCTTTCAGCCCAACCCCGACAAGACAGAAAAAGGGTTTTTTGAGCGGATGAAGGAGTATTTTGGTCAGGAATAGAGAATTTCAGTCTCCTTCCGATATTTTTTCAACCTTTCTCTCTGCTTCCCGTATATGACCAATTACGGGTGATTATTAACAAGGAAATAACCTTGAGTTGATTGCCTCGATAACCTGGTAGACCGAAACTATTAAGGAAGCATGTTGAAAACCGCAATGTTGGTATGGGTGGTGATGGGTACTGGTGTGGCCGTAGGCCAAATGAAGAAGCAGTTTGCGGTAGAAAATCAGGAAAGTTGCAAGACCATTCATCTTAGTTTGAAGGCCAAAACCGGCAATTGCATTATCCTTCCGGGTCAATCAACGGAACTTCTGGATTTATACAGCAACCAGGACCTTGAAGATTATGAGCATACTTTCAGCAATGAAGTACGGAATGCCGTGTGCTATGTAAAGCTTGGCATTGAAAATGAAGAGGGCAGCAAAGTCAGCAAAAAGATATCCTATCAGGTTCTTGGCCGCGAGGAAAGCGGAAATACCGAAAAGCTATGGAAACTTTATTTAACGGATGAGAAGCCTTATTCACTGGACCTGAATTATGGATTGGGAAATGCTAACGTTGATCTTTCAGGCCTGTCCATTTCACGCCTTCGGATTAATACCGGAAGCGCGAACGTTAATGTGTCTTACGACACTGGAGTTGAAAATAAGGTAGACATGGACACCTTCTTTGTCAAGGTGGATCTTGGTACCCTGCATGTGAATCAGGTCAATCTTTCGCGATCCAGAGTAGTAATCGCAGAAGTAAGTTTTGGAAACATGCTTCTCGATTTCAGCAACACACCGATCGTGGCACCCAACGTACGCGGAAGTGTCGGGGCCGGCAATATGATTATTGTTCTGCCTGACGATTCGGTCCCGGTTAAAGTCACTGTCAACGAATCATGGCTTTGCACTATGAAACTCTCCAGGAGCCTGAGGAAAACAGGGGAATTTACTTATACCAACGCGGCATACACAAAAAATTCAAAACATGCCCTGACGTTCGATCTTGACGTTTCCATGGGCAAAATCATTTTCAAGGAGAAATCCCATTAGAATGGGCAGCCGCCAGGTTGTTCTTTTTTGCAGACCGTAATTATACGGCTACTTTTGTTACTAATATTCCATAACCAGATACCGCGTGAATGCACTTTCAGTAAGAGGGATTACCAAGCGCTATGCCAACCACACCGCCCTTGACCAGGTAGACATTACCGTTCCCGAACGGTCCATCTACGGGCTCCTTGGTCCAAATGGTGCGGGCAAAACAACACTGATTAGAATCATTAACCAGATCATCAATGCAGACTCTGGCGAAATCACCCTGTTCGGAGAACGCCTTAGGCCCGAACACATCGGCGTCATCGGTTATCTACCGGAAGAACGCGGGCTGTATAAGAAGCTGAAGGTGGGAGAACAGCTGATCTATTTTGCCCGGCTTAAAGGACTTAGCCATAGCGACGCAGTGACAAAAATAAAAGTCTGGCTGGAGAAGTTTGAAATCAAGGACTGGTGGAATAAGAAGGTGGAGGATCTATCCAAGGGCATGGCCCAGAAGGTACAGTTTATCAGCACAGTTATGCACGAGCCTAAACTGATCATACTGGATGAACCTTTTTCCGGATTTGACCCGGTCAACGCACAGTTGATTACCGATGAAATCCTCAAGCTGAAGGAGAAAGGCTCCACGATTATTTTCTCAACCCACCGGATGGAAACTGTTGAAGACCTCTGTGATCACATTGCCCTAATCAACAAGTCCAAGCGCATCTTGGAAGGAACCAAGAAGCAAGTAAAGGACCAATACAAAACAAATACCTTTGCCGTTACCCATCGGGGATCATTCCAATTCGCGAATGACCTATACGAATTGATTGGGCAGAAACGAATCGACGATGATCTCCACCAGTCACTGGTGAAAATGACGACGGAAGGAAGCCCCAACCAACTCATTCAGGACCTTACCCGCGTAACGGAAGTATTTTCCTTTGCTGAAAAAATTCCCACCATGAGCGAAATATTTATCACACTTGTAAAAGGACAAAATCATGAATAAGATCTGGCTGATTATACAGCGTGAATTTCTAAACCGGGTCCAAAAAAAGTCATTCCTTGTTGCCACCATCCTGGTGCCGCTCATCTTCCCGGCCCTGATGGCGGTATTGGTTTATGTTGCTGTGGAGCAGAAAAAGAATGCCACCAAGGAAGTTATCCTCTACATAGACGAAAGCGGCTACTTCAAGCCCGACACAGCCAAGTTTGTTTTTAGCCCATTCCCAGGGAACCTGGAGAATGGCAAGCGTGCCTTCGAAGCGTCAGAGAATTTTGGTCTTCTCTATGTGCCCAAGTTTGAACTGACTGCTCCTGAGGGAATAAGGCTATATACCAAAGTCAATCCAAGCCCTTCGGATGTCTCCGACATCGAAAAAATTTTTGAGAACCATATTCGGGATCTGAAGATGGAGCAACTCAACATTGATCAGGAGATGCTCAATCGACTCAAGACAAACGTAGAGATTGATGTGAAGATTTCTGAAGGTGGCGTGGAGAAATCATCCGATAGCAAGGTATCCGCTGGCATAGGCATGGCCTCGGGCATCCTGATGTATATGTTTATTTTTATCTATGGGGCCCAGATCATGCAGGGTATTATCGAAGAGAAGATGAGTAAAGTGGTCGAGGTAATCGTATCATCCGTCCGCCCCTTCCAGCTGATGATGGGAAAAATCATAGGCCTTGCCTCCGTAGGATTGCTTCAGTTTCTGATTTGGATTGTGCTTATCTCTACATTGTCTACGGTTGTATTAGGATTCTTTGGACTGCAGTCTCCTTCTCAGGAGATGATGCAAATGAATGAACAAGCGCAGCAAGTTGCCGCAGCGCAGGGACCTAATTCCCTCGAGTTTGTCAAGGTACTGAATCAGATACCGTGGGCCTATTTGCTTGGTTGTTTTGTGTTTTACTTTATTGGCGGATACTTGCTGTATGGCGCACTCTTCGCCGCAGTCGGATCCGCTGTCGATAGCCCGGCAGAAGCACAGCAATTCATGTTTCCCATCACCATCCCCATGTTGGTCTCGTACTTTGCGCTTTTCACGTTCATCTTGGAAGATCCGCACGGCACCATTAGCATTTGGCTTTCGATTATCCCGCTAACATCGCCCATTGCGATGATGGGTCGGATTGGCTTTGGCGTACCCCTTTGGCAGCTGGCCATGTCTATGGCGTTTCTGGCCGTCGGTTTCGTAGTGACTACGTGGTTTGCAGCCAGGATTTATCGTGTAGGTATTCTTATGCATGGAACAAAAGTCAGCTACGCGGTGCTAGCCAAATGGTTCCTCCAGAAAGGCTAGCCTTACACCAGCAGGTTTAATTCCGAAAAGACAACGCTGGAGACTTAAAAGGCAGTTTCTTCCAGGTCAGATATATTTGCTAACTTAATCGGCTATGGCAATGCCGTCACGAATTGCTTCGATGGAGTTCTATCAGGATAATGTTAACCTTAAGTGGGTTATTCTGATCGTATCTGTTGTTATCAGCGTCGGTAGCATCTATTATACAAATATCCTGGTGGACCAGCTCAAAGACAGGGAAAGAAATCAAGTCCGGCTTTTTGCAAAAGCACTGGAGTACACATCGAATGACGCAACGAGTAACATACTCTTCATCACGGAGGAAATCATCTACAAGAATAACTCCATCCCTACCATGCTGGTGGATGAACAAGGTGGCATGCTTAACTATACCAACGTAGATATTCAGTTATCCTGGACACCAGAGCGGAAAGAAAAGGAACTTCGTGTGCAATTGGAAGAAATGAAAAAAGCCTTCCCGGCGATACCGATCCTGCTACGGGATCCGACCACCAATGAGGTCTTTGGGAAGCAATACGTCTACTACAAGAACTCTTTTCTATTAACGCAACTGATCGCCTACCCATACGTTCAGCTTTCTGTAATTGCCATTTTCGCATTTATCTCCTACCTCGCGTTCAACTATTCCAAAACCGCGGAACAGAACCGGGTTTGGGTGGGACTTGCCAAAGAAACCGCTCATCAACTGGGCACTCCGCTCTCCTCTCTCATGGCCTGGATCGAGGTTCTTCGGGACGATCCCCAAATCCGCGGTAAAGGAATTGTAGAGGAATTGGAAAAGGACATCGCTAAACTACGCATTGTCACCGAGCGTTTTTCCAGTATCGGCTCCACCCCGGTGCTTAAGGAAGAGAACATACACCAACTCGTTAGCAATGTGGTTAGCTACCTCCAGCCCAGGGTGTCCACAAAAATAAATTTCGAAGTCTATGCCCTTTCCGAATCGATTCAGGCAATGGTCCATGCCCCACTGTTCGAGTGGGTCATTGAGAATCTCTGCAAGAACGGCGTCGATGCCATGGGAAGCAGCGGCACCATTGCTATAAAGATCCTGCGCGGCAGCGAGCACAAGGTGTTCATTGATATCTCTGACACTGGAAAGGGTATGCCCAAATCGGTTATCCCCAACGTCTTCAAACCGGGTTACACAACAAAACGCCGTGGATGGGGATTGGGTCTGGCGTTGGCAAAACGAATCATAGAAATGTACCACCAGGGCAAAATTTTTGTCAAGCAATCCGAGGAAAATCAAGGGACAACGTTTCGAATCGTTCTGCAGAGCGCTTAGTCCTTTCCCCTGATGGTCAATACATTAGGTACACAAAGAAAACTTCGAATTTTGAGTAGGCAACTTGGTGATGCCGTCAATGAAAGCTACTTTTGTGACCTGATTTCTGACTTGTCTTAATCTTTACCCATGGCAAACTTTGGCAAAATAACACAGGTGATTGGTCCGGTGGTGGACGTAGCCTTTGATGAACCAGGAACTAAACTTCCCGATATTCTTAATTCACTGGAAGTCATCAAGCAAGATGGCACACTGATCGTACTCGAGTGTCAGCAGCACCTGGGCGAGGATCGTGTTCGCACGGTCGCCATGGACGGCACAGAAGGATTGGTCCGCGGGATGAAAGTCACCGATACAGGATCTGCTATTCAAATGCCCATCGGAGATGATATCAAAGGGCGCCTTTTCAATGTCGTGGGACAAGCCATAGACGGGATTCCTCAACCAAAAAGGGAGAAATTTCTTCCTATTCACCGTGCGGCGCCGGCCTATGAAAATCTGACAACATCCACCGAAGTGCTGTTTACCGGGATCAAAGTCATTGACCTTATTGAGCCCTATGCCAAAGGAGGAAAAATTGGTTTGTTTGGCGGTGCCGGTGTGGGCAAAACTGTATTGATCCAGGAACTTATCAACAATATTGCCAAGGCCTATGCGGGACTGTCCGTATTTGCGGGTGTTGGCGAACGAACACGAGAGGGGAATGATTTGCTCCGCGAGATGATTGAGGCCGGCATCGTTGACTATGGGGATGCATTTCGCAAATCCATTCACGAAGGTGGTTGGGATTTGTCCAAGGTGGACATGGCCAAGTTGCGTGAGTCAAAGGCAACCTTCGTCTTCGGTCAAATGAATGAGCCACCCGGCGCACGAGCCCGTGTTGCACTTTCAGGTTTGACCATCGCAGAATATTTCCGCGATGGAGACGGCACAGGCAAAGGCCGTGATATTCTATTCTTTATCGATAACATTTTCCGTTTCACCCAGGCGGGCTCAGAAGTGTCTGCGCTTTTGGGTCGGATGCCTTCCGCCGTGGGATACCAGCCCACCCTGGCCTCTGAAATGGGGGCCATGCAAGAGCGCATCACCTCGACCAAAAACGGATCCATTACTTCCGTTCAGGCAGTCTACGTTCCCGCAGATGACCTTACTGATCCAGCCCCGGCAACAACATTCTCTCACCTGGATGCCACAACCGTTCTTAGCCGTAAGATTGCCGAATTGGGTATATACCCGGCTGTGGATCCACTCGACTCTACATCTCGGATTCTTAGGGCAGATATTGTTGGGGACGCTCACTATGATTGCGCTCAGCGCGTGAAGCTGACTCTTCAGCGCTACAAAGAATTGCAAGACATCATCGCCATCCTTGGTATGGATGAATTAAGCGATGATGACAAGCTGGTGGTAAACCGGGCGCGAAGGGTACAACGCTTCCTTTCACAGCCTTTCCACGTCGCTGAAGCCTTTACCGGCCTCAAAGGTGCGCTGGTTGACATCAAGGATACAATCAAGGGATTCAATATGATTATGGATGGCGAATTGGATCACCTCCCTGAATCGGCCTTCAACCTGGTGGGTAATATTGAGCAGGCGATTGAGAAGGGTGAGCGCCTGATGGCTGAAGCTAGAGCATAGGCTTATGTACCTGGAGATTGTAACCGCAGAAAAGAAAATCTTTGAAGGAGACGTGACCATGGCCACATTTCCCGGATCGGATGGTTCCTTCCAAGTGCTCGACAACCACGCCCCGCTGG
>JANPES010000058.1:0-4035 GCA_031423035.1 Cyclobacteriaceae bacterium
CAGAAATGCGTTCCCCCTTTGGTGCCCTGGGGGTTTTTACTTTGATCTGTTCACGTTCACGCCTAACTTCTGCATCAGCCCTGGCCGCTTCGGCATGTCCACGCTCAACTTCTGCATCAGCCCTGCTCTCTTCGGTCCGGCTATAGGAATAGGTATACCCATTGGGACTCACATTGACCGTGCTCGGCATGGACGGAAATCCAGCGATCATGAACCGGTTAAGGCCGCTGCTCATGGGCAACCGGAAGGTGACTCCATATCCGGGAACGTAATTCCCCTTTACCTCCACCGGGAAGAAGTTTCGTCTTCCCAACTCCTGCCGTAACAGTGTTCCCAGAATATTCTCTGCTACCTCGATATCCTGCTCCATCCGTTGGTCGTTTGTCTTTGATTGGGCTACGGCAAGAATGCTCCCCATCAACATCATCACAGTCATCACACTCTTTGCACTTATCATGGTCTTCATTTTTTTTATGTTTAACATTTTCATACTTTTCATACACCCGTCACATCATCAATAGCTCTTTTGATTCTCAGTCCGCCCCGTGGTGATGAGGCTGGTCAGGATCTGCTCGGTCTCCTTCTTAAATTGATCCGTGTTCTGTTGCATGTTCGTCATGCTCGACTGAACCACCTGCAAATCCTGGTTACGCTGCTCTTGCAAGTACTTGGAGAAGTCCACTAACAAAGTCTCCACATACTCCTTCTGGCCTTGCGCAGAAAGTTGGAGGTAGTCCTTCATCAGCTTCAGGTTATCGGCCTGCAGTTGGCCTACAAACTGCCTTACTTGTTCTTGCTGCCCTGCCGACGCTTTACGAACTAGCTCGTTGATCCGCTCTGAACTGGAATTGATGTCTTGCTTGATGTCATCTTGCAGTTGCTTCCGATCGCCTTCCCAACTCGCTTGCAGTGAAGTATTGTTTTCCTGAACAGAGGACTGAATCATCGCGGCAACCTTTTCTTCACTGAGTGGTGCCGCTGCTGGCACTTGATCCAGAGGCACGCCGAATCCAAGGCGAAGTTCTCCGGAATTTATCGTTGCCGACAGTCCAAGGAGCTTGGCGGTGACCATCAGGACCAGGAAGGAGGCGGCGATGCCCAGGCTCATGCGGACATAGCCTTCTCTCCAGAATGACCGTTGGTTGTCGCTGAAGAAAATCGGCGGCGCGATCACTTCTTTGTCCTCCAGATTTGACATAGCCTTCCGGGCGTGCAGCCATTCCTCCAGACGCTTCTGCTCCAGGGGATTGCTCCTCAGGTAGGCTTCCACTTTGTTACGTTCCTCGCCCTCCAACTCACCGTAGTGATAAGAGACCAGGGTAGCTTCATCGGGTTTATAGTTCATAACCAATTGTTTCTCTTGTAATATTTTTTCGTTCCAAAATTCTCTTCATTGCTTCCAAGCCATAATACATCCTTGACTTCACCGTATTTTCCGAGATGCTCAGTGCTTCTGCAATCTCCCTGAATTTCAAGCCTTCGTACTCCTTCATGACAACCACCTCACGCTGCTCCTCACTTAGTTGTCCCAGGCAATCCTGAAGGAGATCCGAAAGCTCAGTTTGCCGCAGGACCCGCTCCGGGTTGTCGCGCCGGTGTCCGGCTGTTTCCCACGACTTACTCTCCTCCTCTTCTCCGGGCCGTAAGTTGTGAAGGGAAATTGAGCGGCCGCTCTTTTTCTTCCGCAACTCTTCGCGACAGCAATTCATCGCAATGGTGTATAGCCACGGACGGAACCTGCTGGCATCCTGCAGGGAGTTTATGTTCCGGTGCATGGCGATGAATGTCTTTTGCGAAACCTCCATGGCCAGGTCGTGGTCAAAGAAAAACTTGTATCCAAAATTGTAGATGCGCTTGTACCACACCTGCATCAGTTTCCCCTGGGCGATGCCATCCCCTTCACGCGCCCGCGTAATGAGGTCTTCTGCATGCATCATGGCCTTCTCGGGATAGGGTTGTGTCACAGCGCTAATAAAATGTGTCAGATACCTGCTTTTACGATATAGATGGCGGTCACGGCCAAATAGTTTGATAAAGTTGGCCTTTTTTAGGCCTTGCATGGCCATCCCGACTCGATGCCAAAGTTATCTTTGGGTATGAAACATCTCATTGCCCTCCTGATACGGTATGTTCCCAGAAAATACCTTCTCCGGCTAAGCGGTCTTGGGCTAAGGGTTATGGGGCTATTCTATATGGGAAATCGGGTTGAGTGTCCGATTTGCCTCCACACCTACCGTCAGTTTTTGCCATACGGGCGAATCAATCCGAGACCCAACGCCCTGTGCCCATCCTGTCTTTCCCTGGAGCGGCATCGGCTGGTTTGGTTATACCTAAAAGAAAAAACCGACTTCTTCACGCGAATCCAGGATGTCCTTCACATTGCACCGGAACAATGCTTCATGAAACCGTTTGAGAAAATGCATGGAGAATCCTATGTCACGGCAGACATCGAGTCGCCGCTTGCCAAAGTGAAGATGGACATTCATCACATGCCATTTGCAGACAACTCGTTTGATTCAGTTTTGTGCAACCATGTATTGGAGCATGTGGACAGTGACCTTCAGGCGCTGGGAGAAATCCGGCGTGTCCTTAAGCCCGGCGGGTGGGCCATCCTTCAAGTGCCCTTCTTCGCGCCAGTGCCTGAGGTCACGGTTGAAGATCCCGCGATTCAGTCTCCAAGAGAACGAGAGATTCATTTTGGTCAGGATGATCATGTACGGAAATATGGGAAGGACTATTCCCAACGTATTGAGCGTAGCGGCTTGAAATCCAAACCGGATGCGTTCGCCCGGGAGTTACCGGATGGTGCACGTCATGGCATTTCTGCAGCAGAAGTCATTTATGTGGCCTTCAAACTTAAGTAAGGCACAAAAAAATGCCCGAGCAATCGGGCATTATCAACAATAAAGGAAGTGCTACTTGCCTAGTTTGTCGAGTACTTCCATTACTTCCTGAACGTGTTTCTGGCTGGTTTCCAGCAAGGCTCTCTCCTCAGCGTCAAGTTCGAGTTCAATCACGCGTTCAATTCCATTCTTGCCAAGCACTACCGGAACACCGAGGTAGCAGTTCTTAATTCCATATTCGCCGTCGAGCTGCATGCACACCGGGAGAATTCTGCGTTGGTCTTTCACAATCGACTCCACCATCTGTGCAGCTGCTGACCCGGGCGCATACCAGGCTGAAGTGCCCATTAGTTTGACCAACTCACCTCCACCCACTTTTGTGCGCTCAATAATGGCATTCAGTTTAGCCTTGTCCATCAACTCTGTCACCGGGATTCCGGAAACCGTTGTGTACCGGGGAAGCGGAACCATGGTGTCGCCATGGCCACCCAGCAGCATGGCCTGTATATCCTTGGGGGAAACGTTTAATGCCTCTGCGATGAAAGCCCGGTACCGCGCTGTATCCAATATTCCGGCCATACCCATAACACGGGTACGCGGCAATTTTGAAGTCAGGTGTGCCTGATAGGTCATGACATCCAGTGGGTTGGACACCACGATAATGATTGCGTTGGGGGAATGCCTGATTATATTCTCCGTGACCGATTTTACGATTCCTGCATTGGTTCCTATAAGATCATCGCGGCTCATGCCGGGCTTCCGGGGAAGGCCGGAAGTGATCACCACAATTCCAGAACCTGCTGTTTTCGTATAGTCATTCGTAGAACCAATCATCCGGCTATCATATAGGTCGATAGGTGCTTTCTGCCAAATGTCCAGGGATTTCCCTTCAGCGATCCCTTCTTTAATGTCAATCAATACAATTTCATTTGCTACCTCGCGATAGGCGAGAACATCAGCACAAGTGGCGCCAACATTGCCAGCACCAACAACAGTAATTTTCATAAGTACATGGGTTAGAGTTCCTTTTCGGCGAAGGTCTTTAACAACTCAAAAGAGGTGAACCTTTGCTCTTGCCCGGCAAAAGTAATACAAGGAATGCAAATGAACATCTGACAATCATCAGGTAATTCTGGTTTTCCAAAAAGGGCCAAACTCAGTCCGATTCATCGTTGATGTCCGGTAAAACCAT
>JANPES010000059.1:0-6057 GCA_031423035.1 Cyclobacteriaceae bacterium
TTCTGCTCTTGCCATGCGTGCAGTAGGTCGTGCAGCCAATTCGATGGTTGTTGAAGTACGCAGACAGTTCCGCGAAATAAAAGGTTTACTGGAAGGCGTGGAAGGCGTAGCACCAGATTACGATAAATGCATACAGATATCCACTTCGGCTGCTTTACGACTGATGCTGTTACCGGGAATTCTTGCCATCACTACTCCACTCATCATCGGTTTCGGCTTTGGTGCCGATGGCGCCCAGGTTCTTGCTTCGGTAATGGCCGGCGTTGCAGTTTCCGGTGTGTTAATGGCTATCTTCCAAAGTAATGCCGGTGGCGCATGGGACAATGCAAAAAAGACATTCGAAGAGGGTGTGGAAATAAACGGGCAGGTCTATTACAAGGGCTCTGAACCACACAAGGCGGCTGTTGTCGGCGACACCGTAGGTGACCCGTTCAAGGACACTTCAGGTCCTTCCCTCAATATCCTGATCAAATTGATGTCTATTGTGGCTTTGGTAATTGCTCCGCTTTTGGTAAAAAAGGAGGAGGCAACTACGCTGAATAAGGAAAATGCCAAACCTAAAATAGAAGTGGTGAGCCAACTTCCACCTTGGTCATCTGCCCCTGTTAAGTAGTTGATTACTGGTTTATGAAGAGAGCCGTGCATTGTCATGGCTCTTTTTTTTTGTATTTTCGAGAAGCAATATGTTCGACACAATGAAGACTCATTTCATGCTTGCATTGCTATTCCTTCTCAGCACAGTAAGCCTGGCTCAATCGGTAGTTGGCAAATGGAAATCTATCGATGATAACACCGGCGAGGCCCGGTCGATCGTCGAGATTCATGAGTCGGAAGGCGCCATTTACGGCCGAATTGTTAAGATTTTCCCGCGTCCCAATATCGAGCCAGACCCCGTCTGTAAGAAATGCCAGCCAGAAGACCCCCGGTTCAATAAGAAGATTATCGGGATGGAGATCATTAGAAACCTGAAGAAGACAGGATCCGAATATAGCGGTGGTGATATCCTGGACCCAGAGAATGGCAAGATCTATCGCTCCAAAATATGGGTGGAGGGGAGTGTCCTTAAGGTAAGAGGTTACTGGGGCCCTTTTTATCGTACTCAAACCTGGCAACGGGCAGACTAATGCCATTTACCCTGAATTAACGACCTTTGAACGGAATATTAAGCATTCTAAACCCCCATTAGGTTACTATCGTGGCATATCGTGTATTCAAAAGCGGCTCTGAGATGAACGAAAAAGACCTTTTTGAGAGGATTCAGAAAGGAGATGAAAAGGCACTGGAGGTCATCTACAAGAAATACTACCGCATGATGACCAAAATGGTCCTCACCAACAGTGGTACGGAAGAGGAAGCCCGGGATGTTTATCAGGATGCACTGGTGGTTTTTTGGCAAAAGGCCTGCTCCGGCAACCTGGTACTCACCTCGAAAATGAGCACCTATATCTACAGCATTTGTCAGAACCTGTGGAGAAAAGAGTTGGAGCGCAAAAAACGGTTGTCCAATGAAGAAATCGAGTCATCGGAGTCCATGGACTTCGACAGCGCGGAAAGGGAGAAGATTATTGCCAAGTGCCTGGACCAGCTGGGCGAAACGTGTAGAAAAGTTTTGATGTATTACTATTTTGATGAGTTATCGATGCAAGACATTGCAGACAAACTTGGATTCGCAAATACAGATACAGCAAAAACAAAGAAATATAAATGCAAACAAAAGCTCGATGAACTGGTGAAAGCCCAGTATTCCGAGCGGGACTTTTTGGATTAACCATTATGACGAACTTCGAAAATATAGATGACTACCTCGCTAACCGGCTGACCTCCGAACAGAAGCAGGCTTTTGAACAGGAACTCTCCGGAGACCCGGCGTTGAAAGAAGAAGTAGCATTCCAACAACAGATTATCAAGAGCGTGCAGCAGGCCCGCGTGGCCGAACTCAAACAAATGCTGAACCAGGTTCCGGTCACCAGTTCGGGATGGACAAGCGGACAAATTGCAGCAACTGCTATTTCTGCTGGTATTATTGCTACCAGTCTGTACTTCTATTTTCAGGACAATCAACCCACACTCACCCCTGAACCGACTCAACCCGAATTTGTTATCCAACCCGAGCCTTCAAAAGAGACTCCCGCTGCGGAGCCTAAAGACGAAGTAACCCCATCTAAGGAAATACAAAGAAAAGAGCCGTTGACAAGGAAGGATAAGACAGTTACACCGGTCCAGAAGCCAGACATCCAGGTAGTGGATCCTTCTGAAGAGTTCAAGGAGACCGAAGAACCAGCAGAAGAGACCCCAAGCCGCTCAGCGTTGACAATCTCAAAGATGGAGGTCGTCACATCTCCTACATCCAAGAAGTATACCTTTCACTATGAGTTCGCTGAAGGCAAGCTGCATCTCTACGGGCCTTTTGACAGGAGTCTTTACGAAATCCTTGAAATAAACGGAGACGGCCATGCTGTGTTCTTGTTCTACAAGGAAAACTATTACCTGCTGGATGAAACACAACACAGCGTAACGCCCCTGGCGCCCATACGGGACGGGGCCCTGCTCAAAAAACTAAAGGAGTATCAAGGCCGCTGAACTAAAAACCCCTCCGCAACGAGGGGTTTTTAGTTCAGTCATAATCCCAAATGGTTGCTATCTTTGGCCCTTCATGGCAACCGAATTCAAAGCGAAACCAAAGAAGAAACTAGGGAGCTATCCATTTGTAAGCGTTGTGCTCAGCATAACACTTGCACTCTTTGTCATCGGACTTTTTGGAATCTTGGTTATATACGCACAGGAACTTGGTCGTCTCGTCAAAGAGAATGTACGAATCCAGGTATACCTGAAAAACACAATTCAAAATGAAGAGATTGACGCGCTGGAGAAGTATCTGGTGACTTCAGACTTTGTGCTTAAGGATTCAACCAGGAAACGACTCGTCTTCGTTTCTAAAGAAGAAGCAGCGAAGCAGTTTATCAAAGACACGGGTGAGGATTTCCAAAAATTCCTTGGGGAAAATCCACTCC
Organism: Cyclobacteriaceae bacterium; assembly: GCA_031423035.1. Classification (GTDB taxonomy): domain Bacteria; phylum Bacteroidota; class Bacteroidia; order Cytophagales; family Cyclobacteriaceae; genus ELB16-189. Next base: position 3,012 of record JANPES010000059.1, read on the forward strand.
GCGACGCCTTCCTGGTTACGGTCGACCCCCAATTCCATGAAAAAAAGAAGCTTGGCGAAATCAAATCCAGGCTGGAAAAAATGAAAGGAGTATTCCAGGTGTACTATGTGGAGAGCCTTATTGAGTCGGTCAATAAAAACATCGCAAAAATCGGTCTGGTACTACTTGGTATTGCATCAGTCCTGCTCCTGGTAGTTGTTCTGTTGATTAATAACACCTTGCGCCTGGCGCTGTTTTCCCAACGCTTTCTTATCCGCAGCATGCAGCTCGTGGGGGCTACGCGGAGCTTTATCCAGGGTCCTTTCATTTTTCGTGCGATTCTTCTTGGGCTATTCGCCGGTTTGGCAGCGAGTGCAATGTTGTATGGGCTTATCCGGTATGGACACTCAAAGATTGAAGATCTCCAACTCCTTCAAAACGAAAACAGGATCCTAATCCTGCTTGCCTCTTTGCTTGCATTGGGTATTTTTGTGGCCGCAGTCAGCACCTGGCGTGCTGTAAGCAAGTATCTCAAACTCTCCCTGGACGAACTTTACTGATACCATGAATAAACTCCCCTTTGGAAAGAAGAACTATCAGCTTATGATCATCGGTCTTGCCGTTCTCACGGTTGGATACACCATCATGACACTGGATACCGAACCGCATGGCTTCGGAGTCCTCGGATTAACCATCGGGCCAATCATTGTCGTAGCAGGATTCATTGTTGAGCTCTTTGCCATTCTACATCGACCGTCGGATCACTAACCTGGACTATGTCCGTTGTCCAGGCCATACTGCTAGCCATCATTGAAGGTGTAACAGAATTCCTTCCGATTTCCTCAACAGGCCACATGATCATTGGGTCATCACTCATGGGTATTGCCACCGACCCCTTTGTAAAAGCCTTCACTGTAGCCATTCAATTTGGCGCCATTCTTTCGGTTATTGTATTGTACTGGAATCGTTTCTGGCAAACACTAAAATTCTACTACGTGCTGGCCATCGCCTTCCTTCCTGCCGCAGTCATTGGTTTTTTATTAAACGATGCAATTGATGCTTTGCTTGAACGGGTGGATGTTGTTGGCTGGATGCTTATTGCCGGCGGCATCGTGCTTTTGTTCGTCGACCGTTTCTTCGCAGCTACCGTCGAAGCGGGTTCGTCTGCAGTCTCGTATCCACGTGCGCTTAAGATTGGCTTGTTTCAATGCCTGGCCATGGTTCCTGGCGTGTCCCGATCAGCAGCCACAATCGTTGGCGGACTAAGCGTGGGACTAAATCGCCGAACAGCCGCTGAGTTTTCGTTCTTTCTGGCCATCCCGACCATGCTGGCCGCAACCGGATACAAGCTGATGAAATTCTATATGGACGGAAATGCCTTTGGCCATGAAGAAGTAACACTCCTTCTTGCCGGAAATGTCGTGGCATTTCTCGTGGCCATGGCCGCCATTAAGTTATTTATCGGCTACCTGGCCAAGCACGGCTTCCGCTTGTTTGGATACTATCGCATCGTAGTAGGCATAATCATCCTGATTCTGTACTATTTTCGTGCAGGAATTGAGATGATCTGATGGAACCCGAAGCGGGAAGTGTATTGCTCGTTAATAAGCCCCTGGAGTGGACTTCCTTTGATGTCGTCAACAAACTTCGTTACCTGCTTCACACCCGAAAAATTGGGCACGCAGGCACCCTGGATCCCCTGGCTACGGGGCTGCTTATCCTCTGCACCGACAAAATGACAAAGCGGATCGATGAGTTTCAGGGGATGGAAAAGGAATATACCGGAACCTTCATCCTGGGACAAACGACAGCCTCGTACGATGGCGAGACTGAGCCAACACCCCCGATCGATATTTCAGCTATTACTGAAACTGCCGTACACAACGCTGCAAGCTCCTTTATCGGGTTGATCCAGCAAGTTCCTCCGGCGCACTCTTCCATCAAAGTCAACGGCAAAAGGGCCTATGACCTGGCCAGAAAGGGCGATGTAGTTGAACTCAAACCGAGAACCGTTGAGATCAAAGCTTTTGACATTACGGATTGCAGTTTCCCAAACATTAGTTTTCGCGTGGTCTGTTCCAAGGGCACTTATATTAGAAGCCTCGCTCATGATATGGGGCATAAACTCGGCGTCGGTGCTTATCTTTCCGTGCTGTGCCGAACACGCATCGGAACTTACCTACTGGCCAACGCTGAAACCCTGGAGCAAATCAGATTCAGGGTCGCCCAGCCATCAACACAGATCGAACGGAACTGATTGTAAGAAAGGCCACGATGAAGATCTATCACACACCGGACGATTTTACAAGACTTGAATATGCCGTGGTCACGAGCGGCACTTTTGATGGGGTGCATCGTGGACACCAAAAGGTACTCAACCGGCTCAAAGAAACAGCCGACAGAAATTCCGGTCAGACAGTGGTGATTACCTTCTGGCCGCACCCACGACTTGTGCTCCATCCGGAAGATCAGTCACTCAAACTGCTGAATACTTTTGAAGAGAAAGCCGAACTACTGCGCCTCCAGGGAATACAACATCTGGTGCGCATCCCCTTTACACGGGAATTCTCACAACTCTCATCCTCCGATTTCGTCCGGCGCATTCTTGTGGATACCATCGGAACACGGAAGTTGGTCATTGGCTATGATCACCATTTCGGAAAGAACCGCGAAGGAAGTTTTGAACAACTTCGGTTGACCAGCGCTCAGCACGGCTTTGATGTCGAAGAAATTCCGGCAGAAGATATTGACCACATCACCGTAAGCTCCTCCGCAATTCGCAAGGCACTGGAATCTGGCGATGTAACCGTGGCAACACACCTCATCGGCCGGCCATATTCCTTGTCGGGACTTGTCGTCATCGGAGACAAATTGGGGAGGGTAATGGGATACCCAACAGCCAACCTTGCTATTGAGTCCAATTTTAAGCTCGTCCCCGCCGATGGGATTTATGCTGTGCGCGTTCACCATGCCGGCGACTGGTATGAAGGCATGCTCTATATCGGACTGCGCCCAACCATAGATGGAGTCCGTCGATCGATAGAAGTGAATATCTTTGATTTTGACA
>JANPES010000060.1:0-3840 GCA_031423035.1 Cyclobacteriaceae bacterium
CATTTTTGTCCCAAAGCTCCTAAAGCCCACGCGAAGTCCTTCGGAAATAAACTTCGGAAACAGCGCACCTACATCTACCGATGCAAGTCCTGGTTGATAGGAGGTTTCAAGGAGGGATCCGGATGATTTTTTATCGACAAAGTCAACCAGACGTTGCGCGGGCGCGGTTTGGTTTCCACCCGCTTCACGACAGGCGCGTTGCTCAATCTCCATCTGAAAGTAAAGTCCCCGCAGCGGGCCATGTTTCGCATACCCTTCCAGGTCATTCAACCCGACGGCTACCACAATGCCGGAATTGGCGTATCGTGAGTCACGGCGCGATGGGCTCATGCCATTCACCACCACCTCGCCCGGTGCAGTTGCGGAGGGCACAATAAATCCTCCTGGACACATGCAAAAAGAAAACACCCCACGCTCCTGTCCATCTGTTTTCGATTGCGCAACCGCGGAATAGGCGGAAGCAGGCAAGTGCGGATTGCGATCTCCGAGGCAATGATATTGAATTGAATCAATCAAGCGCTGCTCGTGCTCCACGCGAACACCCATAGCGAAAGGTTTGGCTTCAATGAGGACATTCTTATGCCTGAGCAATTCAAAGATATCCCGGGCCGAGTGCCCTGTTGCCAAAATACAGGCCTCCCCTTCGATACGCTCCCCCAACGCCGTCTGCACCGCCTGAAATTCATTTTCTGAAAAATGAATATCTGATACATGTGTGTCAAAGCGAATTTCCCCGCCACATTGGAGAATAGTATTGCGTATCTCCTGAATCAACTGTGGCAATTTGTTGGTACCAATATGCGGGTGTGCATCGTATAGAATCTCCGGCTTGGCTCCATGCGAGACCATTATTTCCAGTATTCGCTTGACATTCCCACGCTTGGTCGACCGGGTATAAAGTTTCCCATCCGAATAGGTACCGGCTCCTCCCTCACCAAAGCAATAGTTTGAATGCGGGTTGACCACATGGTCCTTGTTGATGGCGGCAATATCCCGGCGTCGCGCCTGTACATCTTTTCCGCGCTCAAGGATGATCGGCTTTATACCATTTTCCAGCAGGCGAAGTGCAGCAAACAACCCAGCAGGACCAGCGCCTACAATGATCACTCGCCTGCCCTTTGAAACATCTGCTTGGGGCTTCCGGTATGTGACCTGCCGGGTTGCCTCTTCACGGGACACCACCTCCCCGGCAATCCGTACTACAACATTCCGGCTCCGCGCGTCAATCGAACGCTTGAGAATACGGAATCCCTGTTCCGGGGAAAGATGTATCTGCTCCGAAATGCAAGAAGAGAACAGGGCATCATCAAATGCTTCTTCAGGCGTCAGGACAAGTTCAAAGGATTTGCTGTTCATGAAAGGTAGTTTACCTTTAAGTGACCCGGTAGGAGATATCAAGACTCACCTTCGTCCATCAAAAGAAAAAGAGTAGCCAAAGTTGAGGACAAACCGGAAGCTGTGAGAAAAGTTATTTTGATTCTGACTGAAATATTGCTCCACCGACGGATCCACATCATATACACGGTAGCCAATGTCGTATCCGATACACGCGTCAATGGTGAACCCATCGCCGTTGTTTCGTTGCATCAACCGTGAACCAAGCATGATGCCATACTCAGCCCGCTGTTCGGAGGCACTCACGGTAATGAGCTGGTTGGGGGATTGCGGAAAATTAACATTGCTGAAATAACTAATGTTGGTGAGTCGCAACTCGTGTCCGAAATACCACATGCCCATGCTCAGCTCATTGTAGAACTTCTGCTTAAGCGCTATGGAGTAGCCACGTTGGTAGGTTGTGCCTTCAGGAACCTCCGAGTCGGCGGTATAGAAGGGAGAACGAATGGCTTCAAACTCAAACTCATGCCCCAGGCGCTCCTGGTTGTAGAACTCGACGGCTAGCGGCAATCTTCCCAAGAAGGAAAGCATGGGATTTGTGCCGATGATGACGCTATGATATTCGGGATAGCGGGGTTGGAAATAGTAGAAACCATTTCTTCGTGCATTGCGAACAGGCGCCGGTGTGGCAGCGGCTGCCCGGCTCTTGCTAATCAATGAATTGATTTCGTTTGCCAGTTCGTTGTTTTCGTAGAAGGGTTTGTAATAGCCAGACAATGATCCATCAGGCTCATAAAGTTCCCACGTCCCAACGCGTAGTCCGTCTTCCATCTGGCCCTTCGTCTGGAGAGTCCCCGTAGGATAATATCCTTTGTAAAGACCATTGCCCTCCTTGAATTCACATTCTCCCTCCAGCTTGCCGTCAATTGAAAAGTATTCCCAACGGCCCTCATTCAAGCCATTGACAATCCCGCCTTTTGTCTTTAGTTTCTTTCCTGGGTAATACTCGCGGTACTCACCCGCTCCGTTAATAAATGTGATTTCACTTTTTAAGGATCCATCCGAATTGGTTGCACTCCAGTATCCTTGTTTCTCCCCACCCGCAAACTCACCTGAAGAACTCACCGTTCCATCTTCAAAATAGTAAGTCCACTTGCCCGTCTCCTCATCAGCGTCGAAACTGCCTGCCGAGAGAAGCTTTCCGGAAGGAAAGTAATTCCTCCATTCACCAGTCTTCTTTCCATTTGCATAATTTCCTTCGCTCTGTAAGGTACCGTCATCACCAAAATATCGCCATAGCCCAACATTCTTTGATCCGGCTTTCGGGCCCTCTCCCTGCACCTTCCCGGAATGAAAGTACTCCGTATGGCGACCGTGATCATCTACATACTGCGCTTCGCCACGCTTTGAGCCGTCTTCAAAATAGCTTATCCAGATTCCAGTTCGTTTGTTCTCCACATACTCCCCCTGCTCCTTCAATTTTCCACTCTCATAGTATATTTTCCAGTCGCCCTCCTTGTTCTTGCCGTTGATAAGGCCTTCCATACTTTTCAGTCCATTTTCATAAAAGTATTCCCACTTGCCGTAATTGGAATTCTGCCGCAGGATACCACGCATTCTCAGATTGCCTGTCTCAAAATAGAACTCCCAGACGCCGGCCGTTTCATTGCTGACAAACTGACCCTTCGACTCCATAACGCCGTTTAGAAAGTAAGACAGGTAACGGCCATGCAGCACATTTTGAAATGTGTCCTTAACCTGATAAATCTCCTTGATGTTTTTCTTTGCCGCATCATGGTAGGTAAAACGCGTGACCCCCTGGCCTGAAGAAAGCCATGGAATGCACACAACAGCCATAAAAGCAAGTATCCTGCCCACGCAAATCAATTTGAATACCAAATTTAATGAATTAATTGCAACCCCTTAGGGCAGCTGCAAAGCCTTCTCAATCGCAGGCTTTCCCCACTCCTCCTTCTCCTGGTCGCTCCACAATTCAGGAAAGAAAATGATCTTCTGGAACCTGGGTGGCAGATACTTCTGCCAGTTCGTTCCACCTGTTGCCTTGATGTCTTCGGGGCTCTTATGAAGGTAGCGGCCTGCCGATTTCATATGCGACAGCGGCCAAAAGACGTTGGCGAGCAAATCAAATTCCCTGAGCACCTTGATGACAGCCGGCTTCTGGTCAAACTTCTTCTTATATAGCTGCAGTAAGTTTTTGTGTGCATGCTCCTTCCCCGTGATGAGGAAGTCAGCCATATACTTGCTTTCAAACTGCTGGAGGGTAAGTGTCTTCTTACCCGAAGCCAATTCCGTTGCTCCGCTGCGCCAATATAACTTCTCCAGTTGCTGTTCAATCGAGCTCGCTGTTAAGGCTTGGCGACTAACCGGATCAACAAGGTTGATCATATCGGTAGACCGAATCTCAATCAATCGGTATTGTGCTGACTGAAATCCACTGGCTGGCAATAATGACATTCTGAACTTAAGAAACTGCTCCCGCTCCAT
>JANPES010000061.1:0-2474 GCA_031423035.1 Cyclobacteriaceae bacterium
AAAACCAATTGAAGATAAATTTAATGAGCGCAAAAAGTGTCGCTGCGTTTGTTCAGAACAGCCTAGAATATTATTTGGCTGCCAAACCTGACGATTCTCCTTACGGAAATGTGTTTATCCTTGTTCCTGATTGTCTTAGCCCCCTAATGATGACTTAGACCCATTCTGAGAGAGCCCCTTCAACAGCTCAACGGAACCATCTCAGTAAGCTGAGAATATGGCAAGGGCTCCACATTTCGCCTTCGCATTCCGCTCAGTAAGACGGCTTAACGTTCGAGAGTTTTTTTTGGATTCTGACCGAACCTATATGCTTCCAGGTCATGAAAACCTACGTACGGACTAACTGGACTGTATTTTAAACTGACACTTATTGCAATGTTTATTTATGTTCTTGCTTTTGCATTTTTCCCCACATGGCACAATAACTTTTTGCCAATAAGTTTTCTGAACAACTTAACGCTAAAATATTTGGACTTGGACTTCTAGCAATTGCGCTTATTTGGACAATGATTGCCCAAGGACATATGAAAAACTCTTGGCGAATAGGAATTGACACAGAAACAAGAACAGAACTTGTAATCCATGTTGGTCGGGACCTGCGGTCCCGACCCATTCGAAGTGTAGAGGTTGTTCGGAGCGGGTCCTTCGGTCCAGTCAGGCAGTGAGCGAAATATATTGCTTTATCGCAGTGGCAGTTACTTGCGCCTGCCTTCTGCCAGGTCATTGATGCCGCCGTTTTGGCAAACTGGAATGCATGTGGTTGTAAAATAGGCAGGCAGCGCAAGGCAAACGTGCCCAATATGGGGTTTGACAAGCATACTTCTGGCTACGCCCGGGATGTCTTCGGCATTGTAGCAGCAGACAAGGATCTGACATGGGAATAACAAGCCTACGACAACGACCCAACAAGGGCTCAGGTCAGGATAAGGTCCTGATAAGGTCTGCTTAATGTCAGGGTAAGGTCCTGATAAGGTAGGGAGATAAAGTCATGGAAATCGCTGAAGAACGATGCGATTTCGCTAATTTGTGCTTAAGGGACAAGTTATTAAATGTTGCCAAAATGCCAAAAATAACCTCATTTATTTCTCCTGCAGAAATAGGTCAGCAGTACACCGTCGTCAACAGCGACGCCTATGGCCCGCACGTCCGCGCCAAACGGGGCACGCACAAACCGATCGTTGTCACGGATGCGATGAAGAAAGCCGGTGCGTTGATGCGGTCCGCCAACGGACATGCCAAAGTGATCTTTGACGCCTTCAAACCGTACTGCAAGAATATAAAGGACGGCAAACTGTGGTCGCGCCTCGTCGCGGCTTTCCGCAAGCAACTCCAATACGATGACATAGATCTAAAAGCGGTGTTCCTCCGGTTCTACTTTCACAGGCGACGTCCGCTGAACGGTGTATTGTTCTATGACCTGGAAGTGATACAACCCGAAGGAAAAGAAAAATCAATGGTGGTGAAGGTAAACTCGAAAAGCGCCGTCAAACCTGGCCGCCATGATCCCGACCGGTATGAGCAGATCATCATCGCCGTGTTCCTCGACGCGGACTTTCGCGCTACCGTTCTCTCCGATGCGAAGCTCCACCCCGTTTCCAGAGATAAACGTAATGAACACGTCGCGACTTTCCCCTTCCCAGAAGGGGCCCGCACGGCAATCATCGCGATGAAGTGCAATCATCAGTATCAGGGTAACGAGTGCGCAGGCGTCATGTGTGGGATGAGTGTGGTGAAAATTGTTTCTTAGGAACCCGCTCACGTTGAGCAATCCAGGAATATTATGATCTTAAAATCACAGGTTACGGTTGGTGATCTAACTTTCGATCTGCGAACCGCAGGTGAAGAATCAAATGAAACAGTAATTCTATTGCATGGCTTTCCGGAGACCAGCCATATGTGGACAGCCTTAATGAAAGACCTGGTTAAGGAAGGCTTCTACTGTATTGCACCCAATCAACGTGGGTACAGTCGAGGCGCAATGCCAGAGGGTAAAAAGAATTATGCCCTGGATAAATTGGGCGCTGATATCATCCAAATCGCCAAAGCCCTGGGAAGAGAAAAGTTTCACCTGATCGGTCATGACTGGGGAGCTATAATTGGCTGGTATTTATCTAATCAATACCCAGAATTGATTCTTAGTTGGAGCGCCTTGTCTGTTCCGCATCCGCAAGCCTTTCGGGAGGCAATAGTCAGCGACCCGATACAAAGACGTATGAGTGCCTATGTCCGATCTTTCCAATTCCCATGGTTGCCGGAGTTTAGTATAAAAAAGCACGACTATAAACTTCTTAAGAAGTATTGGAAGAGCAGTTCTAAAGATGAAGTAGATGATTACTTGTCAGTCTTTCGGCAACACGGAACCGTAACGGCGGCACTCAACTACTATAGGAGTAATTATCGAATGCTAAAAAGAGCTGATACGACAAGGATTCTGAGCGATGTTCATGTACCTACTCTATTTATATGGGGAGAAG
>JANPES010000062.1:0-16301 GCA_031423035.1 Cyclobacteriaceae bacterium
TAAGTCAGCAACCTTCCGGACTTCGGATGTGGTTGGATTGGACACGTTGGTGAAAGTTGCCAATAACCTCTATGCCGGCTTAGTCAACGATGAGGGCCGTGAGATGTTTAAGCTGCCGGATGTTGTGAATCAATTGGAGAAGAACAAGTGGCTTGGAGACAAGACGAAGCAAGGGTTTTATAAGAAGTCAAAAAACGCAAAAGGCGAAACCGAAATACTTACGCTGGATCTAAAGACGCTAGAGTACAAGCCGAAGGTCAAAGTGAAATTTGCCACACTGGAAGCGGCCAAGGCGACGGAGAATCTTCGCGACCGATTCAAGGTGTTGCTTGCCGGCACCGATAAGGCTGGCGAATTCTATCGCGATGCATTTTTTGGAACTTTTCAATATGTGACTAACCGCATTCCGGAGATCAGCGACGAGCTGTTCCGAATCGATGATGCGGTCTGCGGTGGCTTTGGATGGGATTTCGGCCCATTTGAAACCTGGGATGCCGTGGGCGTAGAGAAGAGCATTCCGCTGATGGAAGCCGCAGGCTACAAGCCGGCCCAGTGGGTATACGACATGTTGGCCTCCGGCAACAAGACATTTTACAAGAGTGAAGGCGGGCAGAAAAAATATTATGATAGCCGCTCAAAAAGCTACCTGTCCATTCCTGGCCGCGAGAGCTTCATCATTCTGGAGAACAAGAAAGAAAATATTGTCTGGGAAAATGCGGACTCAAGGGTGTATGACATCGGTGATGGTGTCTTGAATTTTGCGTGGCACAGCAAGAGCTATACACTGGGCAGCGCGGTGATCGAAGGAATGAACAAGGCGCTTGACCTCGCAGAGAAAGATTCTCGCGGACTGGTCATTGGTCACCAGGGTCCCGACTTTTCACTCGGCGCGAACCTGGGTCTTGTCTTCATGTATGCCATTGAACAAGACTACGACGAGATTGATTTCATGATCAAGGCGTTTCAGAATTCGGTGATGCGCATCCGTTACTCCTCTATACCGGTTGTTGTTTGTCCTCAGGGGCGCACACTCGGCGGCGGCTGTGAGATGACCATGCATGCGGACATTGCACAGGCCGCTGCGGAAGCCTACATCGGGTTGGTTGAAGTTGGGGTGGGACTAATTCCCGGCGGCGGTGGAACCAAAGAGTTTGCCAAGCGTGTTAGTGATGCAGGGGAAGAAGGAGACGTGGAATTGAATGCACTGCAGAATGCCTTTATGAATATTGCTACTGCAAAAGTTGCAACATCGGCGGAGGAAGCCAGAGAATTTGGAATTCTGAAAAAGCTGGACCGCGTTTCAATGAACCGGGACAGGCAACTTGCTGATGCGAAAGAAGCTGTACTTGAGTTGGCCACTGCGGGCTACACAATGCCCCAGCCGGCCCGCAACATCAAAGTACAAGGCCGCACCGGCCAAGCCTTGTTTCTCGCTGGACTGCAGGGCATGATAATGGGAAAATACATTTCCGAACACGATGCGAAGGTGGCCAAGTGGGTAGCCAATGTCATGTGTGGAGGGGATTTGACTTCACCGCAAGAAGTAAGTGAGCAATACTTGCTTGACCTTGAGCGCGAAGCATTCCTTTCCTTGACGGGAGAGAAGAAGACGCTGGAACGAATTCAGGCAATTTTGACAGGAGGTAAGCCGTTGAGAAATTGACAGTTGACAAAATGACAATTGACAATGGTGGCAGGAACTTTTCGGGATTTAACAGTTTATAAGAAGGCGTTTGCACTTGCTATGGAAATATTTGAATTGAGCAAAGAGTTTCCCAAGGAGGAAAAATATTCGTTAACAGATCAAATCAGAAGGTCATCAAGATCGGTTTGTGCGAACATTGGAGAGGCCTATAGAAAGAGGCAATATGAAAACCACTTTGTGAGCAAAAGCTCCGATGCTGACATGGAGAATACTGAAACGAGAGTGTGGTTGGATTTTGCGCACGCGTTAGACTATATCACCGTGGAAACGAAAGAGCGCCTGGATGAGAAGGCTGTTGAGGTTGGTAAGTTGTTGAACCACATGATTGAAAATCCGAAGAAGTACACAAGAAAGAAACAGTAAGTTGTCAATTGCCTCTTTGTCAATTGTCAACTTAGTGAACAGATATCAGAGTTAAAATACAAAATACATGGATGCATACATCGTAGCCGGTTACCGCACAGCGGTGGGCAAAGCCAAAAAGGGAGGATTCCGGTTTACGCGACCAGATGACCTCGCCGCGGATGTCATCAAGCACATGGTGAAGACGATTCCGGGTTTGGAGAGCAAAATGGTAGACGACCTCATTGTTGGCAATGCAGTTCCGGAAGCGGAGCAAGGAATGCAAATGGGCCGAATTATCGCTTTGCTGGCACTGGGCCTGGATGTGCCAGGCCTTGTGATCAACCGCTATTGCGGATCAGGTGTCGAAGCCATCGCGATGGCGAGCCACCGTATTCATGCCGGTCAGGCGGACATCCTAATAGCAGGCGGAACGGAATCGATGTCGCTCGTACCCGTGATGGGATTTAAGACCGCATTGAATTATGCAATCGCAAAAGATAACCCGACGTATTACACGAGTATGGGATTAACTGCAGAGGAAGTCTCCAAGCAATATAATATTTCACGCGAAGAGCAGGATCAGTTTTCGTATGAGTCGCACATGAAGGCAGCGAAAGCCTGGAAGGATGGAAAATTCAAAGATGAAGTCGTTCCGATTACTGTAAAAGAGGTGTATGTGGATGAGGACATGAAGAAGAAGACAAGAGAATATATCGTAGACAAAGATGAAGGCATTCGCGCCGATACAACGGTTGAGGGGCTTTCAAAACTGAGACCCGTGTTTGCTGTGGGCGGAACAGTAACAGCGGGAAATTCATCTCAGACATCAGACGGAGCGGCATTTGTTACGGTGATGAGTGAGCGCATGGTGAAGCAGCTGAACCTGAAGCCTATTGCGCGTATGCTGAGCTACGCTACGGCTGGTGTCGATCCGCGCATCATGGGTATTGGACCAGTGGCCGCCATCCCAAAAGCGTTGAAGATTGCCGGGAAGAGCCTCCAGGATATTGATGTCATTGAACTCAACGAGGCTTTTGCGGCACAGTCGCTCGCAGTTGTAAAAACACTTGGGATTGATCGTGCAAAACTAAATCCGAATGGAGGTGCCATTGCGGTGGGTCATCCGCTGGGATCATCTGGTGCACGACTGTCCGTGCAATTGTTTAATGAATTGCGTAGACAGAAGAAGAAGTATGGCATGGTGACAGCGTGTGTGGGGGGTGGGCAGGGTGTTGCGGGGATTTATGAGCTGTTGAATTAATCGTTGTTCGTTGACCGTTGTTCGTTGACCGTGGGAGAGATTGTTTCATATAAGGATTTAGATGTTTGGAAGCAGGCCCGTGTCCTGGTTAAGGTGATCTACCAACTCACGAGCAAGTTCCCAAGGGATGAACAATACGGACTGGTCAATCAGCTTCGGCGAGCGGCGGTCTCGGTACCATCAAATATTGCAGAGGGCTGCGGACGGAATCACAAGAAAGACTCAACGCAATTCTTTTACATATCGAGGGGATCACTTTATGAGATTGAGACACAGTTGATAGTATCCACTGACCTTCAACTTATTTCAGAAGATGAACTGAAACGAGTTCTCGAGCACGTTACAAGATGCACAATGCTCATCAACGGATTTATCAACTACTTTCAGAAGCACGCGGACAACGAAAAACGAACAACGGCCAACGAACTACTAGTGGAATACATTTCGACAGACCAACAACGAACAACTATCAACGAACAACTAGAGACCTATGGAAACAGCAGTTCAAACTAAGAAGGCAATTCGGGGCGGCGAGTTCCTCATCCGCGAGACACAGGCAAATGAAATTTTCATTCCTGAGGAATTCAATGAAGAGCAGAAAATGATCATGCAGCAGTGCAAAGACTTTCTGGAAAAGGAAGTATTTCCGCGCCTGGATGAAATTGATTCGATGAAGGACCCCAAGATCATGCCCTCAATTTTGGATAAGGCAGGCGAGCTGGGTCTTTTAGGGACGTCTGTACCCCAAGAACTTGGCGGCTTTGGAATGGATTTTAATACGACCATGCTTGTCGCAGAAGTAATGGGAGCAGGGCATTCCGTTGCGGTGGCGGTATCGGCGCATACGGGCATAGGTACGCTGCCCGTCCTGTACTATGGAAGTGATGCACAGAAAAAGAAGTATATACCCAAACTGGCAACGGGTGAGTGGAAGGCGGCCTATTGCCTTACTGAACCAGACTCAGGTTCAGATGCCAATTCGGGCAAGACCAAGGCTGTTTTGAGCAAAGATGGAAAGCATTATATAATCAATGGACAGAAGATGTGGATCACCAACGGGGGATTTGCGGATATCTATATCGTCTTTGCCAAAATTGACAATGATAAGAACCTGAGTGCATTCATCGTAGAGAAATCGTTTGGGGGCATTACGATGAATGAAGAGGAAAAGAAGATGGGGATCAAAGGCTCATCCACACGGCAGATTTTCTTCAATGACTGCCATGTACCTGTGGAGAACCTCCTGAGCGAACGGGAGAATGGATTCAAGATCGCAGTGAACATTCTTAACATTGGAAGGATCAAACTGGGCGTCGCGGCGGTTGGGGGAAGCAAGATGGCGATTTCAGCGGCGATCAAATACTCCAAAGAGCGTAAGCAATTCGGCACCCCGATTTCTACTTTCGGCGCGATCAAGCACAAAATTGCGGAGACAGTAGTTAAGATATTTGCAAGCGAGTCTGCACACTACCGCGCCTCACAGAATATTGATGATGCCTACCACGCATTCATGGCTAGCGGAATGGACTCCGCAAAGGCGAGACTGAAGTCGCTGGAAGAATTTGCGATAGAGTGCGCGATACTAAAAGTCCATGGTTCCGAAGTGCTGGACTTTGCGGTGGATGAAGGTGTCCAGATTTATGGAGGGATGGGCTTTTCCGCGGAAGGACCTATGGATCGTGCCTATCGGGATGCGCGGATCAACCGGATCTTTGAAGGCACAAATGAAATCAACCGCCTGCTGACCATCGATATGTTGATGAAGCGTGCCATGAAAGGATCGCTCGATCTGATGACGCCAACAATGGCCGTGCAAAAAGAACTTATGGGAATTCCTGATTTTGGTGGAAGCGACGACACGGCGGTTTTTGCGAAGGAGAAGAAAGCGCTTAGCAATCTGAAGAAAGCAGGCTTAATTGTTTCAGGAGCTGCTGTTCAAAAGTTTATGATGAAGTTATCGGACGAACAGGAAATATTAATGAACCTGGCTGACATGCTGATTGAGGGATACGTGGCTGAATCTGTTTTGCTGCGCGTAGAGAAACTAATTGGCATTCGGGGTGAGCAAGCCTGTGCGATTCAAAAGGATATTGCCATGATCTATCTGCACTATGCGATGGAAAGGGCAGCACAGGCAGGCAAGCAGGCCGTGTACGCCTTTGCGGAAGGTGATGAGCTTCGGTTCATGGTTTTGGGACTAAAACGATTCACGAAAATTGATCCCTATAATCTGAAGGAGGCCAGAAGACGCGTCGCAAACTACGCGCTTGAGAAAGGTGAGTATCCACTCTGATTGGAACTAAACAAGAATAGGCCGGGGGTTCCCGGCTTTTTTTTGCCCTGGAATTTGGATTCGTAAAACCCACTGGCTTTATTAGCGTTATAGTTTAACTAAATTGTTAAATCAATTGGCCAAGCAAAGACGCGATAATGAGACCGAAATGGCTATTCTCACGGCAGCCAAGAAAGTCTTTACACATAAAGGATATTCAGCGGCCAGGATGGAGGACATCGCAAGAGAGGCTGGAATTAACCGGGCACTGCTCCATTATTACTTCCGGAGCAAGGACCGCATGTTCGACCTCGTGTTTGAACAACGCATCCGTGAGTTCTTTGTCGGCCTGGCTCAAATCATGAGCAGACCGCTACCACTCTTCGACAAAATCCGCGCGATCGTCGAACATGATATTAACATGATTCTTGTGCAGCCGGACTTGCCGATATTTATTATGCAGGAGTTAACGCAAAGCCCGGACCGTCTCATTGCAGTAGCAAAGAATTCAGGTATTGGTCCCGCCACGATGATGAAGGCCTTTCGCGCACAGGTAAAAGAAGCGGTTGACAAGAAATTGATACGCCCGATCGAAGGTGGACAACTCCTCATCAACATCATGTCATTGTGTGTTTATCCCTTTGTCGCCAAACCCATGATCAAAGCCGTGCAAGATCTGGACGATGACCAGTTCGATAAGATGATAAGGAAAAGAAGGCAGGAAGTACCTGAATTCATCATTGACGCCATAAAGCTGTAAGCCTATGAGGATATTGAATGCAATTCTCTCTTTTATGTTTCTTAGCCTGTTCATGATGCCTGCGCTTTCTGGTAACGCGCAGGCGCAATCGGTGATCACGCTCGAAGAGTGCTATGAATGGGCCAGGAAAAACTACCCACTCATCCAGCAGAAGGAGCTCCTCGTGCGAAGCCTGGCATACAACGTCGACAATGTTCAGTCGGGGCATCTTCCACAATTAGCCATTTACGCGCAAGCAACCTATCAATCCGAAGTTACCCGGTTGCCGGGACCCGGAGCGCTGGTCGAGCCGCTTTCAAAAGATCAATACAGAATGTATGCCGAGTTGAATCAATCTATTTATGACGGCGGGACTATTAAGAATCAAAATGCATTTCAGTCAACCAACACGTTGGTCGAACAGCAGAAACTTGAAGTGGAGCTTTACAAGATCAAGGACCGGATTAATCAGATCTTCTTTGGTGTCTTGCTTATGGAGGCGCAACGGGCGCAGATAAACCTGTTGCGCGCAGACTTGACAACATCCCTTTCAAGAACGGAATCGGCCATTCGCAATGGAACGGCATTCAGAACAAATGCTGATATGCTGCAGGCCGAGTTGCTAAAAACGGATCAGCGAATTATTGAAATCAACGCTTGCCGAAGTGTTTATCTTGACATGTTGGGTTATTTTATCAACCAACCGCTGAATGAGCAGACCATTCTTCAGGCACCCCAGCTAGCTGTTGAGGAACCTGTTCTTGAGATTCGACGGCCGGAACTGACGCTCTATCAGTTTCAGTCTGAGCTAGTCGGCGCTCAATACAAAGCCAACCAAACTAGAAATGTGCCGAAGCTGGGACTCTTTTTGCAAGGAGGCTATGGAAGACCTGGGCTAAACATGTTAAAGAATGAATTTGACACCTACTATCAGGGCGGTGTTCGCTTTAGCTGGTCGTTGGGCAACTTCTATAATTCCAAACGGGATCGCGAGCTGCTTGATGTCAACTCCTTGTTCGTGAATACGCAGCGCGAAACTTTTCTCTTCAACACCAATCTGTCTCTTAAACAGCAGAGCAAGGAAGTGGAGAAACTGCGCGAGTTGATTCGGGTGGATGGCGATATCATTACCCTGCGCACGCGGATCAAGAACACAGCACAATCTCAATACGACAATGGTGTGATCTCCACGAGCGATCTCCTGCGGGAGCTCAATGCGGAAGAGACGGCCCGACAGAATCTGGCAGTTCATCAGATTCAATGGATGCTTGCCAAATACAATTATCAAACAACTTCAGGAAACTAATCTATGAAAATGGTCATCTACGTACAGAAATTAAGTACCCTTCTCCTGGTCATCGGACTGGGCGGCTGTGGAAGCAATTCAGACAGTGTTGATGCCTCAGGAAATTTTGAGGCAGTAGAAACAATCATCTCTGCGGAAGGAAGCGGAAAGATCATGGAGCTCAACCTGGAAGAGGGTCAGACCCTGAAGGTTGGCGATGTCGTTGGATTGATTGACACAACGCAGCTTCACCTCCGAAAAATGCAGTTGATCTACTCTATCCGCGCCGTTTTAGCACGCCAGCCCGATGCAGCAAGTCAACTCTCAACTATACGGAAACAGATTGAAACGGCTAATCATGAGAAGAATCGCGTGGAAAGCCTCTTGAAGGATGACGCAGCCACAAAGAAACAACACGATGACTTGACCGCCCAGGTCGACTTACTGGAAAGGCAGTTTACGTCCATGCAAAGATCATTGGCGATTACCACCCAATCCCTGAGAAGTGAGACGCTGCCGCTCAAGGCGCAAGTCGAGCAATTAGAAGATCAGATTGCGAAATCAATCGTGGTCAACCCGATTGCAGGCACGGTTCTTTCGAAGTATGTGGAGAAATCCGAAGCGGTGAGCCCTGGCAAGCCTATCTACAAAGTGGCGGATATCACCTCGCTGATACTTCGCGCTTACATTTCAGGGGATCAGCTGACTTCCGTGAAGTTGGGTCAGAAGGTTAAGGTGCTGGTGGATGGGGTTGACGGAAAACCAAAAGCACAGGAAGGCGTCGTGGAATGGGTATCTGACAAAGCCGAATTCACTCCCAAGACAATTCAAACGAAAGAAGAGCGCGCCAACCTGGTATATGCAATGAAGGTTCGGGTTGCCAACGATGGTTCATTAAAAATAGGCATGTATGCTGATCTCTTCCTGAAGTGAAAGGCCTCATCTCACAAAACAGGATCAATCGAGTTGCATGAGTTTATCTGTCAGCGTATCGAGTGTCAACAAAACCTTCCTTACCGGAAAGACAAGTGTCGATGCACTCAAATCAATTACGTTTGACGTTCAGAAGGGGGAGTTGTTCGGACTCATTGGCCCGGACGGGGCTGGCAAGACAACCTTGTTTCGAATTTTGACTACGCTTATGCTGGCGAATTCCGGTTCTGCTTCAGTAGACGGATTTGATGTTGTTCGCGATTACAAAGAGATCAGGAAGCGTGTTGGATATATGCCCGGCCGATTTTCACTCTACCCGGATTTGACTGTAGCTGAGAACCTCTCCTTTTTCGCAACACTCTTTAATACGACGCTGAAAGAAAATTATGACCTCGTAAAGAGCATCTATCGGCAAATCGAACCCTTCGCAAATCGAAAAGCGGGGGCTCTTTCCGGTGGGATGAAGCAAAAGCTTGCGTTGAGTTGTGCCCTCATCCACCGTCCAAGCGTATTGTTTCTGGACGAGCCCACAACGGGTGTCGACGCGGTTTCAAGGAAAGAGTTTTGGGAACTGCTTCGCGAACTGCAGGCGTCTGGAATTTCTATCGTCGTTTCCACCCCGTATATGGATGAGGCCGGCCTATGTGATCGGGTTGCGCTCATGCAGGAGGGGAAGATCATGGAGATAAACTCACCGGCCGCGATAACAAAAAATTTTGGTAAGCCGCTATACGCCGTTAGGGCATCGGATATGTTTTCGTTGATGCAGCAACTCCGGGGAGCAGTAGAGGTACAAACCTGTTATCCGTTTGGTCAATATCATCATGTGGTTTTTCACAACGATCAACTTACCCTTGAGGAAGTGCGCCGCGTGCTAGGAACTGTAAGCACCTATCAACTGGAAGTTCAACGTATTGATGCGACAATTGAGGATTGTTTCATGGACCTGATGCATCGATGAGCCCGGAATTCGCTATATCAGTACGTGACCTGACAAAGCGCTTTGATCGCTTTACAGCGGTTGATGCCGTCACGTTTGATGTTCGCCGTGGAGAGATCTTTGGATTTTTGGGCGCCAATGGGGCAGGCAAAACCACCGCCATGCGGATGTTATGTGGCCTTTCATTTCCCACGAGTGGCCAGGCTCAAGTCGCCGGGTTTGATTTGTTTACCGAATCAGAGAAAATCAAAAAGAACATTGGTTATATGAGTCAAAAATTTTCACTCTATGAAGATTTGACAATCGTGGAGAATATTCGCTTCTATGGAGGAATTTATGGGCTGTCTGACGTGGAGATCAAATCAAAAACACAGCGGATGCTCAATCAACTCCACCTTGAAGATCAGGCAAAGACCCTGGCCCGTTCACTGCCGCTCGGATGGAAACAAAAGATTTCATTCTCGGTTGCCATGCTTCACCAGCCTAAAATAGTATTTCTGGATGAGCCTACCGGTGGTGTGGATCCGATTACGCGTCGTGAATTCTGGACCATGATCTATCAGGCTGCGCACGAGGGAACGACAGTGTTTGTAACCACACACTATATGGATGAGGCTGAATATTGTGACCGCGTTTCCATCATGGTGGATGGTAGGATTGAAGCGCTGAATACGCCGGCGGAGATGAAGAAGCATTTTAAGGCATCCAGCATGGAAGAGGTCTTTATTCAATTGGCACGCAAAGCGACCCGATCCGACGGGTAAAGCAATTCACATGAAGCAATTTCTGGTTTTTGTACAAAAGGAATTCTTTCACCTCTTCAGGGACAAGCGAACGCTGCTTATTTTGTTTGGTATGCCAGTGATGCAAATCCTCATTTTTGGATTTGCACTGACCAACGAAGTAAAGAACGCGCGAATTGCAATTCTGGATAATGCAAAGGACGGGACCAGCAGGGCCATTATCCAGGAGCTAGGTGCAAGTCGGTACTTTGATATTGTAAAGATCATCGATCGGCAAGCAGATCTCGAACCGGCTTTTCGAAGCGGGAAGATAAAGTTGGCTGTTGTCTTCCCGGCAGGTTTTGAAAATGACCTCCTGCATACGAATGCCGCCGCAATTCAGCTGATAGCCGATGCCACAGACCCCAATGTAGCAACGACACTTACCAACTATGCCACTGCCATCATCATGGACTACCAGGCCGGTCGCAGAGACCAGCAAGCGCTACCATTGGCAATCAACACAGAGATACGCATGCTGTACAATCCACAGATGAAGGGATCATACAATTTCGTTCCTGGTGTAATGGCCATGGTGCTCATGTTGGTCTGTGCGATGATGACTTCAATTTCGATTGTTCGCGAGAAAGAGATGGGGACTATGGAAGTCATTTTGGTTTCTCCAATTGTTCCCATACGCGTGATCATTGCCAAGATGGTGCCTTACTTCATTCTTTCGACTGTCAACATCGGCACCATTCTATTACTGAGTGTCTTTGCCCTCGATGTTCCAATACAGGGCAACTTGTTCTTGCTTGTTGGCGAGTGCCTTCTTTTTACAATAACCGTGCTGGCTCTGGGACTACTTATTTCCTCAATCACGAACTCGCAGGAGGTGGCGATGTTGATTTCCTTAATGGGGTTGTTTCTTCCAACCATTATGTTGAGTGGCTTTATGTTTCCTGTTGAGAATATGCCCATTGCGCTACAGGTGGTTTCGAATGTTGTTCCGGCCAAGTGGTTCTACTATATAGTCAAGAATGTGATGATCAAGGGACTGACGTTTGAATTCGTCTGGAAGGAAACGCTGATCCTGGCGGGCATGACCGTGTTCTTTATGGTTGTTAGCATCGCAAAATTCAAAACACGGCTGGAATGAGGGTGCTGCGCATCTTGTTGGAGAAAGAGTTTCGGCAGATATTCCGAAACCCTGCCATTCTTCGCCTCATTTTCATGATGCCCGCAATTCAATTGCTTATCATGCCTTTGGCAGCAGACTACGAGGTAAAGAATGTAAAAATTTGTGTGGTAGACTATGACCACTCTTCCTATTCGCAGCGCCTGATCAGCAAGATCACGTCGACAAATTATTTTCAACTGGTAGATTACGGGGATTCGTATGAACAGGCTTTGGAGTTTGTCGAGAAAGACGAAGCGGACCTGGTCCTTCAGATACCATCTTCATTCGAACGGGATCTGGTCAAGGAGAACAAGGCAACGTTGTTTCTCGCGCTGAATGCGATCAACGGTGTTAAGGCGAACCTTGGAGGCGCTTACCTGAGAACCATCATAGCAGACTTTAACCGTCAGGCAAGAATGGAGTGGATACAGCCGCCACGTATAAATCCACAGCCCGTGATTGCGGTGTCAGCTATCAATTGGTTCAACCCGCTCATGAATTACCAGGTTTTCATGGTGCCCGGCATCCTCGTAATTCTTGTCACACTCGTTGGCGGATTTCTTTCGGCACTGAACATCGTTAAAGAGAAAGAAGTGGGGACCATCGAACAGATCAACGTCACGCCAATCCGGAAATATCAGTTTATTCTTGGGAAGCTGATTCCTTTCTGGATACTTGGATTTGTCATTCTCACCATCGGCTTGTTGATTTCGTGGATTGCCTATAACATTGTGCCTGTTGGCAGCCTGCTCACAATTTATGCCTTTGCTGGCGTTTACCTCTTGGCCGTGTTGGGTCTGGGGCTGTTGATCTCAACATTTGCGAGCACACAACAGCAGGCAATGTTACTTTCCTTTTTCCTCATCATGGTCTTTATTTTGCTCGGAGGACTTTACACGCCCATCGACAGCATGCCCAGGTGGGCACAAATTTTTACCTGGTTCAACCCGGTTTCCTATTTCATTGATGTCATGCGAATGGTAGTATTGAAAGGGAGCACGCTGATGGATGTTCGCCAACATATCGGCATCGTCTTCCTCATGGCGGTTGTGCTCAATGGCTTCGCTGTCTTCAACTACCGGAAACGATCATAGTGTTCGTTTTTTCAATCTGGACTGTTCATTTTTCAACACCTTGGTCCAACTGGGCATCGCGATTATTGCGTACTGCCACAAAAAGAGGATTTCCATCTTTTAGAACGATTTTTGCTACGTACAGGAAAAGAAACCCCATGAGCCAACGAAGCCATTCATCCAACCTCCTGCTCATTCTGATACTGGTGATTACGTTTCCCGTGTGGCTGGTCATCGGGGGCGTGCTGGTTGGTGTTATTGCGGGAATTTTAGGTGTGCTGATGGGTGTTTTCGGTGCCTTACTTGGTGGCTTCTTTGCCTTATTGGCTTTGCCTTTCAATTTTCTTTTCGGAGGCTGGGGAATCCATGATGGTGGGATACTTCACTTCCGCGACAACAAGCTGACGATCATCGCAATTGTTATCCTTGTGGCCCTGGTGGTGCGTCGTCAACGTTCAGCTAGTTGATCTTGGCTTCCTGCTTGAAACCGATAACGTGATTGCGAAGCGCGGCAAGCCAATTTACATCCGCGTCCCATTTATTTCCGAGAAAAACGTTTCCATTGTCAATATGCCGAAAATAGAATTTGTAGATCGGCTGATCGCGTGGAAGTATCTTCAATTGAAGTTGCCCGTCAGGGAAGGTAATTGAAGCATAACTTTTTTCATCTTTGCTCAGATCATAGTCGAGCACTTCTTTTGCGGCAACACCACGGGTTTGCACGAAGCAAAGCACGTAGAGAAACCCCTTTTTTCGCAGCTCTTGCTCATCTGATCCAGCATCGACGATTTGATACTTCAAAGGATAATTGTCAATAAAAAATTGTTCAAGGTCTTTGTCCATTGTCTCATTGCCGAACTTTGGCACCGCCAGGTTGTCCACCTTTAAATCAATCGCGTAGAATTCCTGCCGCCTCCCTTTGATGGGATCAATGACAATATCTGTTTCAGGGAAGTCAGCAATGAGGTAATTGGCCTTCTTTTGAGACCTCCAGGCATCTTGCCAGACAGTGGTCAGCAGGTCGCTGAGCCGACCGCTTTTTACTTGCCACGCGATTTGTGCCGGGGCAAATAGATCGGCTTTCTGATCGAAGGCGGTTGCAGTAAATTGAAATCCAGCATTTGTTTTTTCAAGAAGCAGGATAAATGAAACTTGGCGCGTAACAAAGTACTCAGCATACGCTTTTGCAGGATCTTTGCCTGCAAAGACAACGTCTATTTCGAAATAAGCGACGGGATCAATCCCTATTTTTTGAAAGGAGCGCTGAATTTCGTTCAATTCCCTGGCCGTAAGAGTATAATCGTAAAGAGCGACGGAGCGTGATGACAGAAGCGTTGCGGGCGGATTTTGTGAAATGGTAAGCCCAGAAGTAAGCGATTGCGCCGAAGAAAGAAATGTGAATAAACAGAGACTGGCGTACAGCGCACCGGGAGCAAGAGTACGTATCATGTTATGGGTAACGAACAACATGTGAATCTATTTCATCAAGCCTATAAACCAACAAATACGCCTGCTTCGTCAATTTTGATTGGGTAAACAGCCAAGTCAGCGGAGCGCTCGCCGCATTCCCGGCCTGTGCGAAGATCAAAGCGGTGGCCGTGCCAGGGACAGACTACTTCGCCGAGATAGTTCACACTGCCTCTGCTTAGCGACTCTCCATTGTGCGAACACTTATCAGCTACCGCAGCTACCGATGTTTGCGTTCGTACAATGCATATGCGCTTTCCACCGACGAGCAGCAATCGGGGCCGGTTAACTACCAATGAAGATTCCATTTGACCAGTGGAAGAAAAGATTTGGATCCAGTCCATGCTTCTATTTCATCAGGGGATTCTTTTCTCTACCTTACTTTTCCTTGATACAAAGATGAAAAAATTTATACTTAACGCGACCCTGTTTTTGGGGGTAGCACTACGCATAGTCCAAGCCTCGTTAGCGGGTCAGTCGTGGCTCGATCAACAAGCGAAAGCGCTCGAACCGCGCCTGATTGAATGGCGAAGGCATTTTCATCAGAGCCCCGAATTACCTAACCGGGAATCTAAAGGCGGAGCTCGAATTGCCGAAGAACTGCTTGGATTAGGGCTTGGTGTTCAATACCCAGTGGCAAGAACTGGTATTGTGATGATTTTTAAAGGGGCGTCAAGTCCCTCCTGGCTTTGACAACTGACTACATGTATTCAACAAAATAGCAACATGAAATACTTGGCCATTCTTGTCCTTACCCTTGTCGTCATGACGCTTCATGGCCAGGGGAATCCCAAACTAAAGGCAAAACTTGACGAACAAGCGAAAGAGGTCGAACCGAAAGTAATTGCCTGGAGGAGGCATTTCCATCAGTATCCAGAGCTGTCGAATCGTGAGATAAAAACCGGCGCATACATCGCGGAATTTCTGAAGGGACTCGGACTGGAGGTTCAATACCCCGTGGCAAAGACAGGTGTGGTTGCGTTGTTAAAGACTGGAAGACCAGGTCCAGTGATTGCTTTGCGTGCGGACATTGATGCCCTGCCCGTGACTGAGCGAGGCAATCTTCCATTTGCTTCGAAGGAAAAGGTCGTCTTCAATGGACAAGAGACGGGTGTCATGCATGCCTGTGGCCATGACTCTCACATGGCGATGCTCATGGGGGTTGCCGAGATCCTGATGAAGGACAAGAATGAACTCAAGGGAATTGTCAAGTTTATTTTTCAGCCGGCTGAAGAAGGCGCACCCGAAGGGGAAAGCGGTGGAGCCGCCTTGATGATCAAGGAAGGGGTACTCGAGAATCCCAAAGTTGATGTCATTTTTGGCCAGCATATATGGGCATCGGTTCCTGCTGGCCAGATAGCCTATCGACCTGGGGGGTTTATGGCCGCCGCCGATTTCTTTTCCATTAAGGTGAAAGGACGTCAGGCTCATGGCTCAGCACCCTGGATGGGCGTCGATCCAATTGTTATCGCCGCTCAAATCATTGAAGGTCTTCAAACGATCATCAGTCGCCAGTCTGACTTGACGAAGGGCCCGGCGGTGATCACGGTGGGGAGATTGCAGTCAGGAATACGAGAAAATATTATTCCGGAAGAAGCAAACATGTCGGGAACGATACGCACGTTTGATGAAGGCATGCGCCAACGAATTCACGAAAGCATACGGACAACGGCGATGCACATAGCAGAGAGCGGAGGGGCAACAGCAGAAGTAGTGACGAAGAAAGAAGGAGGGGTTACGTACAATGACCCCGCCTTAACCGAAAAGATGATTGGAAGCCTGCAGCGTGCCGCGGGAAAAGAGAATGTAATCCTTTATAACCCATCCACAGGAGCAGAAGACTTTGCTGATTTTCAGAAAGTAGTTCCCGGGCTTTTTATTTTCACGGGAGGACTCAGTCCGGGGCAGGACCCGAAGAAAGTTGCGGACCACCATACTCCGGATTTTGTGATTGATGAAAGCGGTTTTGTAACGGGCGTCAAAGCGCTTCTGGGATTGACAGTAGACTATATGTTCATGAAATAACAAAACAACAATGAGGAATCTTTTTCTTTTTTTCGGAATCTTCTTTACCCTGCTTACACAGGCTCAGGTGAATTCAAAACTTCAAACCAAACTGGACATTCAGGCCAAGGAGATTGAACCGCAAGTCATTGAGTGGCGTCGTCATTTTCATCAGTACCCGGAACTATCCAACCGGGAGACCAAAACAGGTACTTACATCGCAGAGTATATGAAGAGCCTCGGACTTGAGGTGCAGCACCCGGTGGCCAAGACTGGCGTGGTTGCCATTTTGCGGACGGGAAAGCCGGGGCCCGTGATTGCTTTGCGTGCCGATATTGACGCATTGCCCGTGACCGAGCGAAACAGCTTGTCCTT
>JANPES010000063.1:0-3069 GCA_031423035.1 Cyclobacteriaceae bacterium
GTTTGGCCTGCTGTATCTTAACGACGGTGTATGGAATGGTGAGCGTATCCTCCCGGAAGGATGGGTCAAGTATTCTTCAACACCTGCTCCAGCCTCTCCGATCGGTCAATATGGTGCTCAGTTCTGGCTGAATGCCGGCGCGAAAGGCAACCCTCAGGAGTGCTATCACCCCGGAGTCCCCAACGATGAATATGCCGCTGAAGGAGCTGAAGAACAGAATGTGTTCATCATCCCATCGAAGAAACTTGTGCTCGTACGCATGGGCATCAGTCACCATGGATTCGATATCGAAGGCTTGACAAGGAAAGTGATCGACGCTTTGCCGAAGAACGATTCTCCCCTCTCCTCCAAGGGCCAGTCCCGATCAAGTATCGGGAAGAGGGTCCGTGGGTGAAGTCCATGGGCGTATTCCGTTTCAAACAATTCTCCGTCAACGACGACCGTTGTTCCATGAAGGTAGGAACCGACGGGGTGCTGCTCGGCGCCTGGTGTGAAGTGGGCTCCGCAAGACGGATTCTGGATATCGGGTCCGGCTCCGGTGTAATTGCGCTCATGATGGCACAACGAAGTGCCGTCGATGCCAAAATCGACGCTGTTGAAATTCTTTCCAACGATGCAACACAGGCCAAAGAAAATGTTCTCGTTTCCCCTTGGCCCGAAAAAGTCACGGTGACTCAATGTGAAATACAGGATTACCACCCGGCGGAGCGTTATGACTTGATTATATGCAACCCGCCATACTTTGTAAAAAGTCTGTTGCCCCCTAATCCGGGCCGGCGCGCTGTTCGTCATAGTGGTACGTTACCCCATGATGAACTGATTGCTGCTGTCTGCCGGCTGCTTATGCCAGATGGCAATTTCCACCTGATCCTTCCCAGTCGGGAAAGCAACTTGTTTCGCGAGGAAGCCGCCAGACAGGGACTTCACCTCCGGAAGTTTACCCGCTTTTTTTCCCGAAGTGGCAAACCTCAGCAGCGGGCGCTGATGACTTTCGCACTTTCGCCTGCAGGCACACAAGACTCCGTCATGAAGGCGCAGGTAATTGTCGAAGACTCCCTCTATTTATATGGACCCGATCGCCGACCAACAGAAGCGTATCTTGGTCTCACCCGTGATTTTTACCTTTGACACCCTGACTCTGGCCCGCTAATCAAGTTAATCAGGGAATCAAGGTCTCTTTGTGTATCCTTGTTGCCTAAATTAGAATTGGCTTGCGGTTTTTGCTCTTCCTCTTGTTCCTGGCTGTTGTTGCTTCCTCGGATGCCCAAACCACCGGTCTTACCATCAAGCGGGCAGCCGGGCCCATTACCATCGATGGGGAGATGAATGAGGAGACTTGGCAAACGACTGATGTGGCCAGGCAGTTCAAACAGATCTTCCCCTTTGACTCCTCCTATGCAATCTCGCAGACGGAAGTACGCATGACGTATGATGACAATTTTGTTTATCTCTATGCCGTCATGTACAACACCGGTCCGCGAAAGTATGTAACTCCCTCTCTTCGGCGAGATTTCCGGGGTGAGGCAAACGATACCTTTGTTACTTCTATTGATACTTACCAGGATAATACCAATGCATTTCAGTTTGGCGTCAATCCGTTCGGTGTCCAGCGCGAAGGGCTGATCTCCAATGGAGGAAGCACAACGGAGGACTTGTCTTTGAATTGGGACAACAAATGGTATTCGGCAGCCAGGATTCTGGAAGATCGTTGGGTCTGTGAGTTTGCCATCCCATTTAAGACAATACGGTACAAAGCGGGTCTTTCTGAATGGAATATTAATTTCTTCCGCGTCGACAGTTACAACGCCGAGCGGTCCACATGGTCTCCCATACCGCGGGTGTATCCTCTGCAAAACCTTGCCTTCAATCGTAAGTTGTATTGGGACAAGCCGCTGAACTCGCCAGGCCCCAATGTTTCGCTCATTCCGTACATTGCCCAACGGGTCACCAAAGATTTTGAAGCGGGTCTGCCAACAGCAAGCGAAACGGCAGTGGGTGGAGACGTAAAGGTTGCAGTAAACTCAGCCATGAATCTTGACCTCACCATCAACCCCGATTTTTCCCAGGTAGAGGTGGATCAGCAGGTGACGAACCTGGACCGATTTGAAATTTTCTTTCCGGAGCGACGGCAGTTTTTCCTGGAGAACGATGACTTGTTTGCCGATTTTGGAACAGAGGGGTCGCGACCATTCTTTTCCCGTCGGATTGGCGTGGCCCGCGACACCTCGACAGGGCAAAATATTCAGAATACCATCTACGCGGGAGCCAGGCTTAGTGGGAAGATCAACAACAACCTTCGAATTGGACTCTTGACTATGCAGGCAGGCAAGGATCCTTCGATCGGATTGCCTTCAACTAATTTTTCTGTCATCTCCGTCCAGCAAAAGGTATTTGCCCGATCCAACATTGGGCTGATCTTTGTCAACAAGCAGGCAGTGGCGGACTCCTTAGGCGGAGAATTCACCTTTTCACCCTCCGAGTATAACCGTGTTATTGGTATCGACTATAATCTGCTTAGCAAAGACAATCGCTGGAATGGAAAACTCTTTTACCATCAGTCCTTTGATGAGCAGAAACAGGACTCTACCTTCTCATCTGGCGGATTTATCCGGTATGCAACGCCGCAATGGGAAACTGATTGGTTTGTCAGAAATGTTGGAGCTAACTACAACCCCGAGGTCGGGTTTGTACGGCGAACCGATATTAGGCAATTGGCATCTACCTCGTGGCTCAATATCTATCCAAAATCGGGAGTGATTCAAAGGCATGGTCCGGGATTTGATTTTGACATGGTAGGTAACAAGAAATATGGGTTCCTGGATTGGGATGTCAACCTGATGTACCGGATTCAGTTCAAGAATACTTCCAATTTCAACCTGCGTCTTCGAAATGAGTACACGTACCTCTTCAGTCCCTTTGATCCCAGTGGCAGTGGCGGCCTTGGACTTCCAGCCGGGACATCGTACAACCCGTATGTCCTTTTCGCAAACTACTCCTCGAATGCGCGCAGAAAATTCTATACCGAACTTTCCACACGTTCAGGTCAGTACTACAACGGTACCCGGATGA
>JANPES010000064.1:0-20616 GCA_031423035.1 Cyclobacteriaceae bacterium
CCGCAATTCTTCGCTGAATGCGGAAGCAGGGAGTTTCTGGGCAAGCCGGCCTACGGTATAAAGTGAGGTCGAAGTGACCTGGTGGTTGACATGTTGGGCGGCGCTCAGAATAAAGGGTACTGCAGTTGTTGCTTCCGGTATCTTGAAATAGGACACGGCCTGGATCAGGTTGATCAGGTCGTGCTCCTTATCGCGATGCTCGGTTAGTTTTGGGAGCAGGTAGTTCAATCCTTCAATGCCGTTTCGCGCGAAGGCTTTTCCGATATACGCTCCCGTTTCGCTATCAGCTTCGATCAGGTGATTGAAAAGCAAAGGAATCATTTCAGGCCCGAATTTGGCGATACGCTTGCCGAGTCTTACGGCTAGTTTAGGCATCAGCGTAGAATCCGGATGGTGGTGGGCATGAGAGAGCACATCATACAAGGCTTCTGTCAGGCAAATTTTTTCATCGGAGGTCAAATCCGAAATACCCTTGATTTGATCCAGGGCTTGCGTAACAGATTCTACCGAACGTGTGTCAAGGGACTGAATGATTAGGTTGGTGCGGTCAGTCATGATGTTAATCTCGGGAAGCGGGAATCTTTCTTGCCTCTACGATTTAACCAGAATGGGGGTGAATGAAAATGACCAAAGTCAGGATTCACGGGCCTTTGTTGGCCGGTGATATGTATTGGCAGGGGACGGCATGCAAACCTGACAGAAATCATGGAACAGGGCCCCGATAAAGCCTTGACATGATGCCGCCACAAGAGGTGATAATTTAAAAATTATAAGTTAAAAGTGAAAAGTGGGGGCGGGTTTCACTTGTATTTTATCACTTTTCACTTCCTCGAAATGGCGATTACACGGAGAAACACGGAGGTGTCACGGAGGCGCACGGAGAAATCACTGAATTGCCAATTAGTCTGCCAAGAAGCCGGGGAGTGGAGTTTTAAGGAAACTTTAACCGCTTCAACAGTTCGAAGTACCGCGGGTTAGTATCCCTGCCGAGGTTGTCTTTCTTGGCCAGTCTGTTGAACGCACAAAATTCATGCTGCCAGGCAAACGACTTGGGATCACAGTAAGTCTGTGAAAGGATGGGAATGAAAATCAGGCATTTCAGTTTTCCTTCGAGGCTCTTGTCGACATTGTGGGTCTCCAACAATCCATCATGCGGATTTTCATCGAAGTAGATCGATATATCTTCTTTGAAAGTAGACTCCAGTTCGGACTTGAGTGCGTTGACAAATTCCGTTACCCACTTATCGCCTTTGTTATCTTTCTGGCGGTAACTGATGAATATATCGCATTCGTATCCGGGGATTAATGACGGCATAACTTAAATGGGCTTGAGGTTGATGTCGCCTGCCTGCCGACCTGTCCATTGTAGCTTTAGCGCAGGTGGAAGCTTCAGCGTAGGCAGGTACTCGTATCCGGCTTGCCTGCTTGCCTTCGCGAAGGGCTTTGGCGAAGCGAGGCCGAAGCTTTGCGTAGGCATGGGGAGGAGGGAGGGCATTGTCAAAGATACAAACTCACGCGGGTCACACCAATCTTGGGGGATTTTGATCCTGGGGAGGTGGGCACTGCAGGCTTTAGGGGAATTTTGTCCAACTTTATGCAGGGCTGTGCGTAAAAGCCAACGACCCCAGACAACTATTCTCCAACTAACCTCATAACCCTATGAAGCACGGCACTCGTTTGATTCTTTCACTCTTATTATTGCTAGCTATTGAAACTGTCGCACTCGGACAGGCCATTCGACTCCCCGAAGGCGGAACCAATCTCAAACGCAAAACGGGTACCCGAGTGGGTGTGACTGACATCGAAATCAATTGGAATGCTCCCGGCGTAAAAGGCCGGGAAGGGAAGATTTGGGGGACACCTATCGCCTGGTACGGATTCAGTGTACTTGGCTTTGGATCGAATGTCGAGTCACCCTGGCGTGCTGGTGCCAACGAGGGTACGACTATTTCCTTTTCTACCGATGTGACCATCAACGGAAGGAAATTGGCAGCGGGAAATTACGGCTTCTTCGTGGCACTTTACCAGGATTCATGCACACTTATCCTCAATAAGAACACCCAAGGGTGGGGAAGTTACTTCTATAACAAGGACCTGGATATTCTCCGCGTTTCAACCAAGCAGCAAAAGGACTTGAAGGAAAGCCGTGAGCGACTTGATTATGTTTTTTCAAAGGAGACAAATCGGTCAATCGAGGTAGGCCTCGAGTGGGAACGGTGGCGAATTCCATTTACGGTTGAGGTTGATCTCGTAAACACAGCATTGACATCCATCAGGACGCAGCTCAGTGGCGCCTTGGGTTTTGATCCGCCTAGCCTGGAGGCAGCCGCTGCATGGTGCCTCAGCAATCAGGTGAACTATAATGAAGCGCTTGGATGGATCAATGTGGTGGTAGACCCGAATATGGGTCGCGTAAATACGTTTAGTGCAATGTCAACGAAAGCCGGTTTGCTTGCTAAGCTAAACCAACAGGCAGAAGCCGATAAGGTTATGCAAGTAGCATTAGGAAATGCGAACGTCATGGAGATGCATCAGTATGGTCGCCAACTGCTGAACGAAAAAAAGGTGAAGGAGGCTATGGCCGTATTTGAGACGAACTACAAAAAGAACAAAGGGGGCTGGCCGACCAATGGCGGCATGATGCGCGGCTACTCGGCCATGGGCGATTTGAAGAAGGCGCTTGAGTATGCCAAAAAGGCCGTTGCACAAGCGCCTAATGAGGAGATGAAAAAGTTTATGGAGCAAGCCGTGAAAACGCTCGAGTCAGGGAAGGCGCTGTGATTTGCGAATTAAGGGTGAGGGAGATTGAAATTGCAAGTTTTAGCTTTCCGTTGAAGGCCATGGTAAGTAGTTATAGCAACCGCAACCCGAGTTAAGAACGCCTTGTCGGATTTATTTCTTTCCCGTGGCAATGTTCCGCTCGACAAAGCGATCATACGTAGCTTTGAATTCTTCGTATTTGTACTTGCCGGTAATTGGCTTTTCCTTGCCTGTCTCGGCTTCATCGACCAGTTTGAAATAGCTCTGCGGAAATTCAGCAGAATATATTTTTGGGATGACGCTAAGTTTGGTTAAGCCAAGGTATGCGGTGAAGAGCAAAAAGAGAGCTAGGAGCACAACGGACCGATCTTTGAATCGAGCGACAAATGCGAAGCCCGTAAGCTTCTCAGCACCAAACATGATTCCTTTGCTCCAGAGACAAGCCATAACGAAGGCCAAGAACAGGGCAAAAGCAGTTCCACCTGCAGGCTCGGACAATGAAGGAATGAAGGGTATGGTAATCATGGATACAACATAAAGCAAAATGCTGCAGTGAAATCCAAGAACAAGCCATGCCATCCGGTTGCTCTTGGGCTGATTCAAGCGGAATGATCTTAGCGCTTTTCCACCATAGACCATCACCAGCAAGATACCGGCTCCCCCAAAGACCACCTCAACAAACAGAAATCGAATATAGAATACACGCAACGCAAGGATCAGAGAAAGCAGGATTAAACTCAATAATTCCAAAAAATCACTTTTGTCCCGTTTTGTGGTTTTCTTTCTATAGGTTGAGATAAGCTGGATTGAAAAGAGCAAACTGAACGAGAGGGCTACCAAGCCCAGGATTTTTATCCCATAGTCATTCTGGGCCATAGAAGCGAACGCACCCATGATGAGGAGAACGAAAAGCAAATAGTAGATTGGGTTGTACTTTTTCATCAATTGGGAAGATAGTAAACATAATTCCACTGCCAGTCGAGCCAACGATCCATGGCTTTCCATCGGTTGTCACTATTTGTAAGGTCTTGCTTTTTGCAAGCCTCCAGCAAGATCATGGAGCGGCACTCTAGGTCCTGTGATTCTGTTAGTGTGCTCGGTATTGAAGTGCGAGCGCGATAAAAATTACCCTCATTGGCAACCCCTAGAACGAGGGCAAATACAGCATCGAATTTATTTCCTTCGGGGATGTCACGGAGGATTCCTGCGGCTTTGGTATTAATGGGTTCACTTCCAATCCGGGACAATAAGAGAATTAGGTTAAAACGGGAATCCAGTGCTTCCGGAATATCCGTGAAATCGACATTTTTTGATTTTGAAAAAGCTGAATCCAAATAGACAAAGGTGTTTGGGCTGGTCCCATGTTTATAGACCTGCTCTGCCATATAAATGTAACTGAATACCTTTTCCTCGTTCTTCGTGTACCGTTCGGCCAGCGCTGTCGCTTCGGTTATTTTGCCCAGGCCAGCCAGGTTGACACAAAGTTGATTCATCATGTTCAGGAAGAAAGTCTTTTCAATATATTCGTAGCGATCGGCGGCGCGCGCGATATTCAACTGGTCAAATTGCTTGTAATACTTCATGCCGTTGGCGGAATCTCCCTTTTGGAAAGCGCGATTTGCAAGAATCATGTACAAAAGGTTTTTGTCAAATTCCCTTCCTTCCGGATGTTGATCAACAAACGTTATAATGTTGTTGAATACTTCATCTGTAAACTCATAGTCATTGTCAATTGTCTGGGGAGCCGGGAAGGGCCACACTTCAAATGCTTTTGCTATCCAGAAATGAATGGCCTGAAGATCGGCACCGGATTTATATAGCGCAGAAAGCAGCCCGTGGGTGTGCAAATACTTAAAAAAGTAGTCTGAATGATAGGTATCGCTGAACCAGCCATCGCGATAGTCAGGGTAGATAAAGAGGCTCCTCCGCGAAACGTCCGACGTTCTAACGCCATCGCCAAAATATATCAGGGTAGAGGAAACCTTACCTTCAAGGTAGTCCCCATCGACTTTGGCGTAGTGATCCAGTGCTTCTTTTAGCCAACTGTTGAGTTTTCCCTCATCGATTGGCATTTTTCGGTCAAACCAGTATTTGTGCATAAACATCGCCTTGCGCTTGCAACTCATGGCCAATTGAAATTCTCTTTCAGAAGGGTCCTTAATTTCTCTGAGGAGTTGCTCATAATCTTCAACGATTGCAGAAAATGCTGACCGGTCGATAAGATAGAGATTGGGGTAGATGTATCCCCGATAGGAACGAAACACGGTTTTTTCAATGTTTGCTCCAACATATAATTGCGTGATGTATCCAGACCGAATTATCGTGTTTCGGTAGAGTGTTAGTGGAGGATTGCCAGTTGTATTGGATTCAATCCATTTGAGGAATCGGGGAACCTGATCCCGGTGGTTATATTGGTACAGGTAGCCAAGAACATTTACCGGACTATTGAAGACCCGTGCGAGTTCAAAATAGGGCCTTTGGTTATTTTCGAGTAGTTGTTTGAATGACCACTCCGCACCCTCCAAATCCCCAAGTGCGGCATATAGAGAAGAAAGCGTATGAAAACCGCTGTTGAAGTCATTTGGTTGTCTGCCGTTGGGCTCAAAACTTCCTTTGGGGTAGTAGACCCTGAATGCAGCCTCGGCCTCTGCGTTGGAAAGGGGTGATATGGAATTTAGTATCTGCTGTATTTTTTCCGGCGTAACCTTTCCGCTTGTCAACCAAAGCTGGATAGCCAGGTTTAATTCGTATGGAATGGACGGGCGAAAAAGTGATTTGTCTTTGTAGAACTTCAGGGTCAGGTCACAATTCAATGCCGTCAATTCTGAAATAGTTTTCTGCTTTTCAGGATCTGGTGTATAGTAGTTATCCCGCAGCAAAAGAACAAGAAACTTATTGAGCTCAGTCACCATGAATACCGGCTCAATGGATGGTTCAGGTGATGTGAAATTTACATTGATGAACGCGAGCAATTCTTTTTTTAAGGGGCCCTCCATGTTCTTGTCAAAATACTGAAGTAATTTGTATGTCTCTATGGCAAGGCTAACCCGGGTTTCATAGGAGAGTGAATTCAGGTAGGGGATCAATGAACCAGGTTTGTATCGCTCTTCAATCAGGAGGTGTGTTGATTTTCCTTGATTTCCGACTTCTTTGCTTTGAATCAGGTCAAACGCTTCGTTGCGAACCCGTTGTACTACCCGCGCATTTACTTTTTGTTCGGCGTCGTACCAGTAGAACCCGCTCAATACAAGCATGATGAGAATTGCAAAGATGGTTGCAATGCGCTGTGCTCCGTATTTCATGAAGGCGCGTGTCAGCAATACCTTACGTGCGCTCCGCCTGAGGAACTCCCGAATGTCTGTCAATACTTCTTCGGCATGCTGCGTTGCCTTGGCTTTGTCTTCATGAACCTCCGCATACCGTCTTATCCAGCCTGCATTGGGTTTGCAGGTCTGATACCAGTTTTCAAAATAGGTCAACGGCCCAATGGGCAAGAGGAAATTGCTGCTCTTTCCGCTGTCCTTCCATCGGTGAAGTTGCTTTTTAAAGTCCTGGTAGGTGGAATTGAATTCAAATTCCTGATTGGCCCACTTGTTCAGTTTACCCCAGTTGCGGATCAGGCTTTCGTGCGTTATGTCCAAAACGCTTTCCTCAGACAGGGTATGAGTTGTCGGGTCCTCAATTTTGAACGGCCGAATGAAGGAATTGCCTTCTTCCCGGTAAATGCTGAGTACGTTACTTACTAACGCTGGCGTAAATGAGGGGGTATTAATTATTTCCGTTATTTCTCCGAGGCTCATCCGGTTGCGTACGGCACGGCTATTGTCAATCTTGGTAAGGCAACTAAAGGTGAGGGCAATAATGCGTTTGGCTTCCTTTTGGGTTATGAGATTCTCCGGGTGATTTTTGTTGTAGTATTCCCAGGCATTGTCATACAGCATGCTGGCATGCATTTCAATAATCTTGCTGAGCCCGCAGTCGACATAGTAGTTCTGTTGGTGCTTTGGCAATTGTGCAAACCATTTCTGAAAAGTTTGTCGGTCTTCATCAGGCAATTCATTTTCCGGCATGCCGCCAACCATAGCGTAATGAATCAAGTCCATTTCCTGGTTACCGTGATCTGCCGCGAGCCAAATCTGACTTAAGGCATGCTGAAGAATAGGGAGTTGATCAACACCTTCCGAAAGATCGTATACAAGACGCTCAATAAGCCGCTGGGAAATCCTGTTGCCACTGAGAATGGCAGGCTCTTCGACAACTTGCTTTAGGTCTTTTCTCTTGAGCCGGGGAACAAAAAACTGGGAGAATCCGATGTATTCAGGCAGCCCTCGAAATGCGGAGCACTGTCCGATGTAATCAGAACGCATGGTACACACCACGTATACCGGCAGGTTTTTCTTAATGGCGATTCGGGCGGTTTCCAGGATCAGGTTGACTACTATTTGGGAGTCCTGAGATGGCGCTTCGTTATAGAAATTCTCTGGATTGGTAAAAAATTCCTCAAACTGATCTACCAGGATCATCAGGTTCGCAGACTTTCGTTTTGCGTCCTTTTTTTCCGGCTCGGCTAGTTTTTTAAAATGCTCATCTTCCTCATCGGTATAAAAATCAGAATTGGTGTACAAGTCAATCAGCGAGGAGAACCCGCGTCTCAATTCTGTTTCAATGGATGATGGCTTACTGTTGAATTTATCCGCGAGTGCGTTTGCCATGTTGGTTACTGGACTTCTCTCCGGCCTAAAATCGGCAACCACCCAATTGGTGTATCGTGCTTTGAAGAAGCCAGCTCTGGCGTTTGGGATCAGGCCGGCATAAACGAGAGATGACTTGCCTTCACCCGAGGCCCCCGTTACCATGAGGAATTTATTTTGCTCAAGGAGGGCTGTAATCTGATCAACCTGCAGGTCCCGGCCCTTGAAATATAGACTTTCCTCTTCGGTAAACGACCGAAGGCCTGTGTAAGGACAGATTTGGGTTAACTCAGTTGCTTTCATCAATATAGAAGATCCACTGTGTGAAGAGGCTAACGTAGTAGGAATTGAACTCACTCCAACCTTCAGCCACAGTCGCCTGAGCTATGGCATGCCCATATAAGATATTCCATAGGAAAATCGCATGATCGGAGTCTGAGATAAATTGAGGGACGCTAGCTTGAGCTTCGTGAAGTTGGCTATGAAAGGCCTGAGCCTGACAAACACGTTGCATGGCAACAAACTTGTTACCGATGTTTTTGATGAGGCGAGAGGCTTCCGCAGTAGCCGAGGGATCACGCATTACGACTGCGAAAGCAAGCACTTGGCGGTTAGGCTGGCCAGTGGTCAAATTCTCCAACCGGTTCAATTCAACGTAGGAGGAATCAATGAGGCGTTGAACCAACTTGGCTTCATATTTTTCTTTTTCAAGTTCTACGGCTGCGAAAGCATAGAGCGAAGAGCGATTCATGGGTTTTTTGAATACTGCAATCAGTTTGTATGCCTCTTCAATGTGATTGGTCATAAGCAATCCCTTGACAGCATGTGCAATCATGCGGAATGATTGGTTGTTTATGTTATTGGCAAACTCTTTTGAACGAAGTATGTTGAAAATATTCTCCGGTTTTATGTTGCGGTAATAGTCAACCATTTTTGCCGTGTCACCCCTATTTTGAGCCTCTAACCCCAGGTAGAGGTAAAGCCAGTTTAAGTCCATCTGCTGATCAGCCTTTCTTCCTTTCAATTCGACCTCAAGGTTTTTCAAGACATCAGGTTGTGCCCGTTTGGTGATGAATCCCCGTGGAATGAACATTTTTGAATTATAGTCACGGAACCAGTCAGAGAAGTATCCGATCTCCGATTGTGTAGGATATAGCCAATCAAAAAGGTTGTTTTTTAGTATGTACTCCAGGAAGACCTCGCCAGAATAGAAGAAGAAAAAACTTCGGGGCTCCAAAGGGTGAACGCTAACTTTCAAGTCCGGATAAATAAACAAGTATTTACGAGGTACAATTATCTGATCGGCTTGCGACACCCCTATGATTGAACTGGTCTGATCCAGATACTTCTGGTCGACCATTCTATAAGCCTTGAAGCCTTCATCAAACAACGAACTGACATTCAATTCATCTGGCTTTGGTTTCTCCTTGTTTAAAGCTTTTAGAATTCCTTCATTCTTGTAAGAAAGGGCGAGAAGAAAATTTCTTTGGTTGGATTCACGGATCGTCGACCCTACAACTTCCCGGTATTTCTTAAAGAAGTATGAGAGTTGATCGCGACTGCTGAATTGAAGGTTGAGATTGGAATTTACGCCCATAAACCAATAGAGATGCAGATTGGCGGTTGTCGTATTGGAATGGAGTGTTCTCCCCAATACCCCCGCATAGAATTCCTCTTCTGTTATTGGTTTCTTTAAGCAATATCCTTTGACAAAAGCATCCAGTTCCTCCTTGGTACGTCCATTTCTAAAGTACACGGAAGCAATATGAGTAGCATTATCAACCCCGGCGGCGTAGTCACCGAGATAATTATTTTGGCTGTAGTAAAGCAGGGTGTCCATACACTGCAGCGCGCGGGTGCTATTGCCATTTGCCCCATATAAATAAGCCAAAAACTGGTAAAGACCATTGAACTTGTACCCATAATCAAGACTTCCTCGAACCAACAGGTTGTCTCGCTGAAAATTTTGTTTTACCCAAGTTGACAGGGATGTGTTTTCAAGTGGCGAGAGTATGGCCAAAAGTTTGGTTATTTCCTGATCGGAAAGAGTTTGGTTATTGAGGGCATTTTCGAGGGCAAGACTGAAACTCTGGATATCAGTATAGTCCTTGGGTTGTGAAGTGGCTACATGGATGGCCCAGCGGGCTGAGCGTTCGGCATTGCGCTTTCTCCATTTTGCAATCTGTGGATCCGCATTATAGTGATAGCCAAGTTCAAGCGTGACTCGCAAGTCGTTAATTCTCTTTAGCGTGGAAGACAGCTCAGGGCTGGTTTGCGCTGCCGGGTCAATCAGTTCCAAAAGACTATCAGCCAATGTGAGACTCCTGAAGATTTCATTTTTGGGTTCATCCCGGCCTTGAAAGATGAGCAAGGTGGCGATGCCTGTGGCAATATTTATTTTTTCAATGGGTTCATGAATTGAAGCAACGACTTCATCAACGGTAGCCTGTCCAAGCTTCAGTTCCTGACAGATCAGTGTTATTTTATCTCCAAAAATAACTTTGGGGTTTGATGCGAGCTTTAATGTCTGCTGATGAATCGATTTCAACACATAGGAGTTCTGTTGCCTTAGGTATGTATTCAGCGCAAATGAACTGAGTGTAAGCACAGCAATTAGCCCGGCTGCAGCGGCGATTCTCCTTGGGCCGTATCGCATTATGGTGCGGGTAACGGCGTGCTTGCGAGCGCTTCGCAAAAGAAACTCCTGAGAATTCGAAAGCACAAGCTTCGCTTGTTCAAGTTTTTTGTCATTAGCAACGTCTTGTGGCAGGTAGCGCGCAATCCAATGACTATTGGGCGATACTTTGTTATACCAATTTTCAAAGTAGGTCAACGGTCCGATTGAGAGGAGGTAACCGCTTGATTTTCTGCTTTCAACCCAACGATTCAATTGTTGTTCAAAATCCTGAGAGATCGTGTAGTTGTCGAACTCTTCTTTGGCCCATTGCTCCAGGTACTCCCAGTTTCGAATGAGGCTTTCATGGGTTATATCAAGTACAGCGTCTTCACCTAGTCTGTTTGATTCTGGCTCTTCAGTTATGAAGGGGCGAATGAATGTGTTACCCGGCTCGCGGAATATGTTGAGTATGAGGCCCAGCATTTGAACATCAATGTCCGCGCGGTTGAGAATTGCATGAATCTCCTTAAGCGTCATCCGGTTGCGAACGGCACGGCTCTGGTCTATTTTGGTAAGGCAGGAGAAAGTAGTTTTAATTATTGCTTTTACCTTTTCTTCTGAAAGTTCTTTGCCGGTAGCTTTTTGATAGCTGGCTGCAGCGGATTCATAAAGCTTATTAGCATGTGTATCAAGGACGTTTTGTAAATTTGGTTCGAGGTAAAATTTCTTGATTTGTTCGGTCAAACCATCGAACCATTTTGTAAAGCGCGTAGTCTGATCATCAGGTAATTCTTGTGCGGGCATTCCACCCACCATGGCGTAGTGGATAAGATCCATTTCTTCCTTGCCTCTATTTGCGGCATGCCAAATCTGGTTTAATGCATGTTGAAGAATGGGCAGTTGATCAACGCCTTCTGCAATATCATGGATGAGGCGCTCCGTGAGCCTTCGTGAAATCCTGTTTCCGCTCAAGGTGGCTGGTTCTTCAATCACTTGCTGCAGCTGGGAGCGGTTAAGGCGCGGAACAAAAAACTGAGAAAAACCGATATATTCAGGCAGTGACCGAAAAGCAGCGCACTGCCCGATATAATCGGAGCGCATGGTGAACACGATATAGATTGGTAGATCTTCTTCCAGTGCTATTCGGGCTGTTTCCAGCAATACATTGAGTACCAGGTTGGAAGCTTGTGACGGAATGCCATTATGGTAGTTCTCCGGATTGGTAAAGAATTCTTCGAACTGATCGACAATGATCATCAGATTGGCGGCTCCACGCTTGAGGGCTGCTTTCTGCCCATCTTCCGCTTGCTGCCAGGCGATTGAATCAACATCTACATAGCAACTTGAATTCTTGTATAGATCAACGAGTGCGGAGAATCCATGCTGTAATTCGGATTCTACGATTTGGGTATTGGCAATATGAAGTTGCTTGGCCAGCGATCGGCAAAGGTTCGTGAACGGTGTACGTTCAGGCCGAAAGTCAACTACGCTCCATTGCGAATATTTTGATTTAAGAAAGCCTGCCCGCGCATTGGGAACAATACCAGCGTACACGAGTGATGACTTGCCATCACCGGAAGCCCCGGTAAGCATAAGGAACTTATTGCGCTTGAGTTGTTCAGTGGCGTGTTCAATATGCTCTTCGCGGCCTTTGAAGTAGAGAGACTCTTCTTCCGTAAAAGACCGCAATCCGGTGTAGGGACATATTTGGTATTCGTCGAACATAAGCTCCGCCTACTTTAGTTCGACCACTGTAGTGTATACCCTCTTTACCTCCGCCGGTATGTTCTCCTTGGGTAGAATGGTCGAAACAACCTTGGGTGCCTTGAAATTACGGGCCATGTTACTCCTTGGATCATCTTCACCCACAAGAAATAGTGGGGTAGGTGATGAGGCACCACCCACTTCTTTCCATACTTGCTTTATGAATGGCAATGCCCAGTCTGCGGCATATTTGAAGTAAACCACAGCCAGTTTACTTTTTGGAATTTGTTGAGATGAAATATCGCGATATTGGTCTTCACTGTCGGGCATGATGTTCATGATCTCAACGGGGTACTCAAGGCTGAGTTTGTCCGTAATGACCTTAGCATCAACTTCATCCTGCTGGTTGAAGATGAAGAATATATCGGTGTCTTTTGAATCGTAGACTGTGGCATCCTTCTTCATCATCAGAATCCGGATATCATCAACTAACTGCATCGGCCCGCCGCTGTTGCTGAACATCATGTTGCGGGTGATGTTATTGCGAATGTATTTGATGAAATCCTGCTGCGCAGGCTTTATCGGGTTGGCTTCCGGATACATCCAAACAAAGGAATTGAAGCCCGCTTCGTTTTCGAGTCGTTTGCGTGCCTGGGTGAATTGATACTGAGGGAATGATACTTCCTCATCAGACTCGAACCTCCTTCCAAATTCACCGCTCAACATATGCAATGAGCACATACACTTAGTGATTTCCTCATTGACTTTTTCCTTGAATGTTTCATCATCTGCAGGGCAATCCGTTGATGGCAGGACATTGAAGCCGGCTTTTTGGAGAATAATTGCCATTTCCTCCCGCTGCTCTTTCAGATCGGAGGAGGGCCACGCCAAATAGATGCTTGGGCGCTGCCGATCAATCACCTGTACTTTGATTGAAGAGGGCAGGGAGGTCGTGAAAGTAGTGGGCATAATCTGGCGTGCTGTCAAATTATGCTGGGTGACAACCGGCGCTTCACCCCGTTCTGCTAACTTAATGCCTTGAACAACCTCCTTGATTGCATTTGCGAGCTTGTTGATCTGATTGCGATACAAGATCCTTCCGCCCACCACACTTATCTCATCATCCACAGGTCTCAATGGACGGTTTACGCCGGATTCACGGTAGATGAAGTCTATGGAACGCAATGCGCCAGACAACTCATTTTCCAGCAACTTTACATCATCAACATCAATGTCATGTATTTTAATTGGAAGAATACGGGAGGCGGAATTTCCATTGGGAAGTTTAATTGTCCCTCCAACCTTGTCATTTTGAGATTCTGCTTTGAAAACAAGAAATTCCTTGGTCCAGGCAAAAGAAGTTGTATCACAATATGTTTGTGAGATTATAGGAATAAATAGAAGTGACTTGATTTTTGTGTTGATGGACTGATCGACGTGGTGCGTATCCTGCAGGCCTTCCCTTGGATTTTTGTCGAAAAAAATGGAAAGCTTGTCTTTTAAGGTAGCATCCAATTCCTGCTTTAATTTTTCAACAAACTCAGTCACCCATCCATCGTATTTATTATCGTTGTGTCTATAACTGACAAAAATGTCGTATTCAAAACCGGGTAGGATGGAAGGCATAGGTAGTTATTGGGGCTAGGTCATCTGGATGGCTCCAATTTGCGCAAAATATATTCAGTATCCAATTGCATTGTAGCAGACAAAATTGAGCTGCGACTTGACCTATCAGGTTTTCGGTAAGAATTTCTTTTCTAATGATTATCAGCGTCTTATACAAATTGACCATGGATACCTGATAGTCCTGGGTTGAGAATAGACTATCGTAGTAAAGCTTAAAATCGTTGAACAATTGTCAGATGTTCATTCCTATCCAGGGTTTGGCAATTTTCTATTAGATAGCTTCTGGAATCTTGCGTAATGCTATTGCGGAATGGTATCAAACACGCTATAAACGTAAAAATTCTCTGTGTTCCTGTGTCACAGCTCTTCTGCTTTTTTGGCAAGAAGCCGATGCTCGTCATCTACTTGCATGCACCACGGACTTGGATAAGTAATGCAGGATATATTCGTAAATTACCTACTTTGAAAACAGAGTACCCTTATGGCCTACACCCCAAACCAAAACTCCATGACAAATCCAACAATTTGTATCATTGGTGGCGGTGCTGCGGGACTTTCTGCTGCTTATTTTCTAAAGGGCCGTGGGTATACCCAAGTTGTTGTCCTGGAGAAAGAGGACAGGGTAGGGGGCAAGTGTCTTTCGCTAACGGTTAATGGGAAGTCATTCGATCTTGGGGCCAATTATATTACCTCAAGTTACGAGAACGTCATGCACCTGGCGAGGAAATTTGGCGCTTCTATGTACACAGAAGGAAAGCTCAACGCCTATAATCACGAGAAGAAGGAATTTACGTCGCTATTCAAGGCGGTAGTCGCAAACGCTTCATTGTTCACACTGGGATGGCTGAGTATCAAATACCTTTTCAAGCGTTGGATGCTCAATGGCATTATTTCTGTGCGGAAGCCGGGATTTAAGGACATCGCCAGGCATCCGGAGCTGTGTCAACCCTTTGGCCAATGGTTGTCGGCAAACGGACTTGAACCCCTCGAGCCGCTGTTTAGTATCCCATTATCCCTCATGGGATATGGACAGCTCAAGGAGATTCCAGCCGCCTACGCCTTGCGATACATGACTTGCTCGACCTTTCTCGATCTATCCATTGCGGCGGTCAATCCGCACATTCGTGGATACCCCAAGCGGTTTACTGAAGGATACCAGCGTTTGTGGGAAAGGATTTCCTGGGAAATTGAAGTCCGACCGGGTGCCCAGGTAACCCGGGTTACCCGCGACAACCGAATCACGGTTGAGTACACACTGTTGGAAGAAGAACTGGAAAAGCTTTCAAAATCAAAGAGAACCCTGGAGTGCGATTACCTGATCATTGCAACGCCTCTCCACTATCAGGCAATTGCTGGCTTCCTCAAGGACATGAGCGCCGAGGAAGAAGCACTTCTCCGGAAGGTATCGTTCGACCCCTTTATAGTCACCACCTACATGATCCCGGGCTCTCAGAAGTTTTTTGCGGCCACATTTATGGTTCCTGAACCTTCACTGTATCAGCCTTTCGTTGTAACCAGGCAATTTGATGACAATGACCTGGTTTCGGTTTATACACGGACCAGGTATGGCGATCCAATTAGTAAAGATCAGATCCTTGCTAACAACAGGGAATTTTTTCGTTCGGCCTGTGGCATCGAATTGGG
The DNA here is from genome assembly GCA_031423035.1 of Cyclobacteriaceae bacterium. Lineage (GTDB taxonomy): Bacteria > Bacteroidota > Bacteroidia > Cytophagales > Cyclobacteriaceae > ELB16-189. Next base: position 15,043 of record JANPES010000064.1, read on the forward strand.
CGAATACTTTACCTACAGCGAGTTCCCCTATTTCCCGCATGTTGATTCAGCGATGATGCGTGACGGTTTTTATGACCACTTTGAAGCGCTTCAGGGGAAACGCAAAACGTTTTATGTGGGAGGACTCATGAACTTTGAATTGGTCGAGACGATTGTAAATTATTCCAAATCATTGATTGAGTCCAACTTCCCAAAGCGACGAACATAACCATTTCATCTAGAAGGTTTCACCCACCCTTAAACACCCCACCATGAAACGCATTTTCTTTTCCATCGGACTGGCGATCCAAGTGTTGCTGGTCATTGCACACTTGTACAATAATCGTAACGGGCTACCGATTCCTGCTGTGGACGACCAGAGCCGGGAGCTTATTGAGTTGATGCATACATATGAGATTCAATATCCGCTAGGGACCAGACACACTCTTTTCCAAACGATATGGGGATACGATATCACTTGGGCTTCCTTTGTGGTGTTTACCATTCTGATGTCCATTATGGCGCTCCGGCTTTCGTCGTATAGCCTTGCGGTAGGAAGGAATGTAGCGATTAGTAATGCTGTTCTTTGGCTAGCCTGCGCGGTTGGCGCCTTGCTTTTCTGGAGTCCTCCCCAGCAAATCTTCTTTGGCGCACTTTTTCTGGTATTTCTGATTTCAGCAATCTTCGAATGGAGGGCGCCAAAAACCAAGAGCACAAGAGTTTGTGTGATTGGAGGAGGCATATCCGGCCTGACGGCCGCCTACGAGCTCAACAAGAAGGGCTATATCAACACGACCGTTTTGGAAAAGCACAACTATCTGGGAGGCAAGTGCAAAACGGATATTGAGGATGACCTTCCTTTTGATTTCGGCGGCCATGAAATGCTGGCTGGCTATTATGATGCCGTTAACCTGGGCAAGGAAGTCAATGCACCCACACGCCGGAGCATTCCACCGGTGGTCTATGACAGCAAGCAAGGGAAGTATCTGAACTTCGTGAGTTCGGCAACGGCGTCCGGAAAGTTCAATAAGATACAGGTAATGCTGGCAGCCATGAAGTACCTGTGGTTAGTTGGTGTTACCTTCAGAAAATATGCCGACCCGGCTACTGGCTACAAGGACATGCCGTCCGAATTGACGATGAGCCTGGATGCTTGGCTGAATTATCGTAAGCTGAATGCGATCAGGGACATCCTGGTGTTTGTCATCAAAGTGCAGGGCTACGGTCAGTTCAACACTACGCCGGCTTGCTATCTGGTCAAGTTCCAGGGCTTCCGCAACTGGATTTCACTGTTGGTGTCCGGTATGGGTTTTGACAGCACATGGCCGCGGGTATTTATCTATGGCATGCAGAACTTCTGTGAGCGGTTGGCGGCGACCCTCATGGACGTGCGCACCAATGTCAACATCACCCGCATAATACGGGATAGCAACGTGCAGACCGGAGGCATCAAAGTATTTCTTGAAGGAAAGACCGAACCATTGGTGTTTGATAAGTTGGTCATATCAACGCAATTGGACGGTAACGCCCTTAGTTTTCTCGATCTTGATCCAGTTGAGCAGAAGCTGTTTAGCCATTTCAAGAGTTACCCTTTTTATACCACGTTTACGCGAGTGGAGGGGTTGGATGCGGGTGTGGTTGCGAGCAATCCAATGAACGATATCAATGCGGGTGAGTACACCGGATACATCAAGGACTTTACTGCCGAGCCCTACGCAATATTCTTTTCGTTAGCACTCAATGATCGCGTTAATGGGGAGGTAGTCAAGGAGAAAATAAAATCTGTACTGGAGCGCGTGGTGCCCTATCAGGGAGTGAAACCAAAAGTACTGGAATTCATCACTCAAAATGAATGGCACTATTTCCCCCATATTCCGGAGGGCGATGTCGCGGGAATCTACAACTCTATTGAAGCCCTTCAGGGAAAGAAAAATACCTATTTTGCTTCTTCGGCCCTTACCTTTGAATGTGTAGGAAATTGCGTGGCCTATAGTAAGCGATTGGTCAACATGAATTTTTGACGAGAATCACAACGGACTTGACTCTGGCATGCGGCTAAAGTGTTCTGTATGGATTTCATTTTGTTTGACACTCGTCAGTTTTGGGAGTGTGCGGAGTCAGGACCGCGTACTCAATCTTGAGGCCGGCAGAGATCAGTACACCCTTGGACGGTCACTCACCTATTTTGAAGACAAATCGGGCCAAGTAGACCCATCAGACATTCTTGAAGGTAAATATGATAGCGCATTTGCATTTTCAAGCAAAGACGTTCTCAATTTCGGAGTAACCAACTCAGTGATCTGGATCAAATTCACCCTGAAGAACCATGATCCCGTGAACCACCCTCTGTGGATCCTGTGTGAGAAGAATGCACTGATTGATTATATCGGATTGTTCGCCAGGATAGGGGATACATGGAGTAAGACGGAGACAGGGGATGGGTTCCAGTTTGAGCAACGCCCAATCAAGGATCATGAATTCTGCTTCTCTCTGGATCTGCCGGATACATCACCGAGGACCTATTATATGGAATTTCGGACGCTGGGATCCATGCAGATGCCGCTTGAGGTCCGCACCGCAAGCGACTATCAATCCTATGCACAGCGCAGCGAAATGCTGTACGGGCTGTTTAGCGGTGCGTTGCTCATCATGTTCCTCTACAATCTCTTTGTCTTCTTCAGTTTACGGGATTTGTCCTACCTGGCGTATTGCCTGTTTATCATAACGAACCTGGCACTGCACACGGCTTATAGCGGCCATCATTTTCAATACTTTCTGTCGGATAACCCATCCCTGGCAAACTTGTCGATCCCATTGATAATGGCTTTCATTCCATTCACGGTGTCCCTGTTTTCTTTGAGTTTTCTCTCACCAGCCAAGATTGTTCCCCTTGTTCGCTGGATGCTCTATGGCGTGTGTGTGGTGAGCATTATGCTTGTTGCTTCTACATTTTTCCTTCCCATTCAAGTGTCTACTTCCGCGGCTGGACTACTCATCATCGTTACGCTGCTGGCGGCGATCGCTGCTGGCTTGGTCAGCTGGGCTCAAGGAAACAAAGGAGCAAAGTTTTATGTCATTGCCTGGGTATTGCTGATTGTTAGCGGGCTGGTAACTTCGTTCAGGAACTTTGGTCTTCTTGAGAATAATTTTCTCACAGTGCACGGAGCACGGATTGCCACTTTGTTGGAAGTTGTCTTACTCTCTTTCTCTCTGGCCGACCGTTATAACAGATTTCGAAAAGAAAAGGAACTCGCGCAACGCGAATTGATTGAGATGCAGCGCGAGGCTAACCTTAAGCTGGAGCGAAAGGTCGAAGAAAGAACAAGGCAGCTCCATGATACGAATCTCAAATTGAATGATACACTTGAAAAGGTGGAGGTAGAGCGCGCCAAATCCGACAGCCTTCTGTTGAACGTCCTGCCGAAGGAAATCATGAAGGAGCTCAAGGATACCGGGAAGATCGCCCCCAGAAATTATCCGTTGGCTTCGGTATTGTTTACCGATATAAAGAATTTCACGAAGTTCGCCGAGAAGCTCGAACCGGAAGAAGTGATCAAGTCTCTCAATGAGTGTTTCCTGGCATTTGATGATATCTGCAGAAAGTATGGATTAGAAAAAATCAAGACCCTGGGTGATGGGTATATGGCGGTAGGCGGAGTTCCGGTGCCCAATACATCGAACCCATCAGACGTTGTGCAGGCTGGCTTAGAAATGCAGCGATGGATCTCACGTCGGAATGAGCTGCTTCAGGCCGGGCAGGATGAGCGATGGGAGATACGGATTGGGATCAATTCTGGACCTGTCGTGGCGGGCATCATTGGTAAGCATAAATTTGTTTACGATATCTGGGGCGATACGGTAAACCTGGCATCGCGCATGGAGAGCCACGGCGAGGTGGGCAAGGTCAACATCTCGCTAAGCACGTATCAATATGTCAAAGATCATTTTGAATGCGCTTATCAGGGTAAAGTGAAGGCTAAAAACAAAGGCGATGTTGACTTGTATTTTGTATTGGGTGAAAAAAATACATGAGTTACGAAGCATAATTAATTGAGTGGACCATGCGAAGTATTGAGAATCTGGTTTTTAAAGGCGGTGGCGTGCTAGGTGCTGCCTATGCGGGAGCCATCGAAGCATTGAACGACACTGAACTTCTGGATGGAATTCAGCGAGTCGCTGGAACCTCATCGGGTTCCATCACGGCCGCATTGGTAGGGCTTAGATATTCTGCTAAAGAAATCAAGGACATCACCCACGCGATTCCATTTAAGGAATTCGGGGACCATTGGGATCCATTGCGAATTCTGACCAAGTATGGCCTTTACAAAGGAGATGCGTTTTTGGCCTGGATGAAGGGCATCATCAAGGACAAGACAGGCAGCGAAGACACCACCTACGCGCAATGGATGGCGCAGGGATTCCGTGAACTGAAAGTGTTTGCGACGGATTTGAATACATCCAGTATCCGGGAGTTTTCTGATAGCACTACTCCGGACGTCATCGTTGCCGAAAGCCTGCGGGCATCCATGGCTGTGCCTTTCTTTTTTAGTGCCTGGCAATTCCCCGGAGGCAAGCCAGATGATCATCTTTACGTGGATGGAGGAATCGTCTATAGCTACCCGATTTCAAGCTTCAACGACTTGTCGAAGACCCTGGGATATTTCCTCTACAATGATGCGCCGGAGGAATTGCCTGTTGGGTATGATGAAATCTTGAAGTACAGCCACGCTCTTTTTCGGGCGATGTCGAATTCACAGGACTTGGATTTCGGCAAGGACAAGGAAGAAGCGGCGGTAACCGTTAGGATTTATGATTTGGGAATTCCATCATTGGATCTGGGGATTACAGATGAGCAGCGAACGCGCCTTTTTGATTCGGGCAAGAAAGCTACCTTGGCGTATCTGCAAGCTTAGTATCGAACGATATTATCTTTTACTCGCCGAGCAATGGAATTCACGAGGAAAGCTGCCCAACCGGGATTAGCTGGCTACCTCAATCTTGACTTTGGTATTCTTAAGCTTCTCATTCTTGATGTTGGCTAATGTCTTTTCCACGAGGGTACGCTTCACAGAAACGTAAGAGGAGAAATCAAGGGTTGTAATCAAGCCTATGTCCGTACCCTGAAGACCTCCTTTTTTTGTGAGGAGACCCACGATGTCGCCCTTGCTAATCTTGTCTTTCTTGCCAGCGCTGATATAGAGACACGCAAAATGTGGCGGAGGAGGGAGTTGCAACTTGCGCGCAACGACAAGTTCGGCTACCGATTTGTCAATGTACTCCGGCAATTTTTCGTCATCGGCCAGCACCAGGTAGGCCTGACCCTCGGCATGCATCCGGGCTGTCCTGCCGTTGCGATGTAAAAACGCTTCCTCTTGTAAGGGCAACTGATAGTGCACCACGTGCCTGATTTCCGGAATGTCGAGTCCGCGGGAAGCGAGGTCCGTCGCGATAAGGACGTTGGCCGCGCCGCCCCGGTATTTGATCAAGTTCTTTTCCCGATCGATTTGTTCCATGGCACCATGGAGAATAGCGTGTGCAAATTTGTGCTGCGTCAGGAGCGAACTGATTCTGTCAACAGCGTCACGGTGGTTGCAA
>JANPES010000065.1:0-3955 GCA_031423035.1 Cyclobacteriaceae bacterium
GTCCAAATGCATATTTCGAAAGGAATCGAAACATCGGATTGTAGACCTCTCCGTTTTCCGTAATCGCCAAAGAGCAGCCACCATCAACCGGGGTAAGTTCATAGGTCCAGGTCCCGCCAAACGGAAGGTCAGGTGTGATGATCCGGGTAATCAGCCGTTCCGGGGGTGTAAAATCATCAATACGGTATTCTATGATCTCATCATCCGTAGAGACCTCACTAAATGAATTACTGCCGTCCCGGATTTCTTTTAAGTTGGATCGCCACGAGGGCCACCTGTTAAAATCAGCAAGCACAGTCCAAACCTCTTCCCGGCTGGAGCTGAATGTTTGTGTTGTGATCGCTGTGTGTTCCTGGGGCAGCGTGCTACCCACAATAAACATGGAGAGGATCAGAACACCAAGTAGGATAAGAAGACGAATAAACCATTTCATATCCGGATGTGCTTTAGCCTACTAAAGTAATCCTTTTGGATTTTATTGCACTTATCCACCATACAATTCCGTTGACCACTCACCTGCGTAACTAATCCGGCTATCGCCGATTATGAAGCAAATAGGCTAAGACTTTAAAGTCCCAGATCGGGCTCAAAATCCAGAATGATAGAATTCATGCAGTAGCGTTTCCCTGTTGGCGGCGGTCCATCATCAAACAAGTGACCCAAATGGCTGTTACAACGCCCGCAGAGAACTTCGATACGGTCAAGTCCATGAGACTTGTCGGGCTGGTAGGTTACGCTGTTCTTTTGCGACGGCTCGAAAAAACTTGGCCATCCGCAATCGCTGGAGAATTTTCCATCTGACCGGAATAGCGGATTGCCACAAATCGCGCAGTAATATCTGCCGAGCCCGGTGTAATTCCAGAATTTTCCCGTGAATGCCTTTTCTGTTCCTCCTTTTCGTCCGACCTGGAAGATGTTGGCTGGCAGAACACCCTTCCATACCGAGTCCGGGATATGCAATGAGGTCGTGTCTGTTCGGGAATAGTAGGGGTTGCGGGGAGGTGCTGGAGTCGTCGGAAGCGGGGATGCGACATCCTTTTTCGCAGCCGGATTACAGGCAGTTATGGCCAAGGACAGGAGGGCCAATCGAAGTATTGCGTTCATGGAGATTTAACGGTTGATGGGACAAACCGGCTGACAAAACTATATAATCAATATGAAACTTTGTGTCGGTTCAGCGACATGCGGGATCACGTTGGCACTTCAGATGATCCGGGCGAGCCGGGTTAGTCCTGCTGTGATACTAAAGTCGGAGTGATGTCCCGGAAGATTGGATAGATACCATAAAAGGACGTGAGATAAAGACGCTTGGCGCCCATCTCACGTCTTGTTCAAGAATTACATTCCAATGCCACCCTTGCCGTCTTTCTTGGCGCGCTTTTCAGCCCTTTTCTCTTTCAGCGTTTTCAGCGGCTTCTTCTTGTCTTCCTTTTTCTTGTCTTGTCCTTTTGACATAGTGATTATTTTTTAAATGATTGATACCCAAATTTAGCATTCAATCCTTTTCAAAACAAAGCGATAAATGCCATTCGTATTTGCAGGCGAAACTTCTTTTCAATACTTTCATTGCATACAGCGGTCATGAAGGTCCAAACTTTCTTCTTGTTTGCCCTGGTACAGGGTGTTACTCTTCTGCCAGGCTTTGCCCAAACACAAGGGAATCCGCAGTTTCCGGACATCAGGATCTCTATTTCCAGGAATCAATTCAAATCTGTGCGTGATACGAGTGGTCAAAAAGTGGTTCTCAAGGACCCCTCCCTTATCATTAATCAGGACACAGTCGCCGTAAAAGAATTGCACACCCGGGGAAACAACTCCTTAAGGTTCGAGCATAAATCGTTTTCAGTTGAACTAAAAAATTCAACTTCTATTCACCTGGATGGGAAAAAGGTGAAAATCAAGGAATTTGATTTGTTGAATCTGGTGATGGACAAAAATCTTTGGCACAACCGATGGGCGATGTTGGGATTGTCCGGGCTCGGCATATTTCCCCTTATCAATACCTACTGCACGTTGACCATAAACAATCAGCCGCAAGGCATTTACCTCCTTGTGGAAAAGCCAAACAATTTGGTGGCCAAAGAAAAGAGTCCATATATGCTCCGTAGAGGAATCAATCACAGCATTGATGATGAATACATGGACAAGGGCGCCAAGGATGAAAGTAAAAAATATAAGCAGCAGTTCCTTAGTCTTTACACGGACATAGGAAAGTATACGAACGAGGATTTGTACAACCGGCTGCAATCCAAACTGGACCTGGACCATTATTTTACCTGGCTTGCCTTTAATTACCTGATCATGAACGGAGATTATTCAGACGAGCTTTTCTTGTTTATCCAGCCTGGAACAGGTCGTTTTGACGTGCTTCCCTGGGATTATGATGATATCCTTCGGCCGCCTCATGAGGGGAACAAAGTGCGATATGCAGTTCCAGGTATAGAAGAAAAACTGATTTATTCCATTGAAGACCCATTGGACCGGGCAATCGCTACCGATGAGTATCTGTATCGGCAATATCTTTCTTCCTTCAAGAAGTTACTGGCACTATTGCCACCCGAATTATTGTCAGCGAATTCAGAAAAGGTTCTGCGGGAACTTGTGGTTTTGAGCGAGAACCAGGAGGCTGCAAAAGCTTCATTGTTCCTGGGCAGGGAATCCTTTCAAATTGACAAGGCGAAAGAAGAAGTTCGGCTTGGTCTTGAATTCTTTCATCAAAGAAGAAATGGCTTGCTTACGAAAATGCAATAGGAAGGCGAAGCATCACCATCGCCAATTCCTGAACGTTCCGGGCTAGTATTTCTTTTTCCAATGCCCCGACCATTGCTTCTTAGGTCGACGGCCACCATTGGGTGACTGTGACTGATGGACGCGTGGTCGGCTAGGATCCGAGGAGCCACCGCCGGCCGAATGGTAAGGGTGGTCTTCGACCACCGGTACGGCCTTCGAAATCAGTTTCTGGATGTCGCGGAGGAATTCCCGCTCTTCTGAATCGCAGAAGGAGATGGCGATTCCACTCGCTCCGGCACGGCCGGTTCTTCCAATCCGGTGGACATAGGTCTCCGGAACATTGGGAAGTTCAAAATTAATCACATGTGACAGGTCATCGATATCAATGCCGCGAGCGGCGATGTCGGTAGCGACAAGGACACGTGTATGACGGGCTTTAAAATTGCTAAGTGCCTTGATGCGTGCGTTTTGTGACTTGTTTCCATGTATGGCTTCAGCGTTGACGCCAGCACGTACAAGGTCTTTGGCGACGCGGTCGGCGCCGTGTTTGGTACGGGTAAACACCAGGGCTGACTCGACCTTATCATTTTTGAGGAGGTGGAGCAGCAAGGAGCGTTTGTTGGTTTTCTCTACGAAATACATTTCCTGTTTCACAGTGTTGGCCGTGGAGGATACGGGTGCCACTTCCACACGCACCGGCTCGGTGAGGATGGATTTGGCCAACGATGAGATTTCGGAGGGCATCGTGGCGGAGAAGAATAGCGTCTGACGCTTCTGCGGCAGCTTCGCAATAATCTTCTTCACGTCGTGAATGAAACCCATGTCGAGCATGCGGTCGGCTTCATCCAGCACAAACATCTTAATGTGCTGGAGGTGAACGTACCGTTGATCCATGAGGTCGAGCAAACGACCCGGTGTGGCGATGAGGACTTCTATGCCGGAGCGGAGGGCATCCGTCTGTGATTTCTGGGATACGCCTCCGAAGATGACCGTATGGCGAATGCGGAGGTGTTTGCCGTAAGCAGCGAAACTCTCACCGATCTGGGCTGCAAGCTCCCGGGTAGGTGTGAGGATCAATGCCTTGATGCCGGCAGGTCCTTTCTTGAACAATTCATCCTCGTGGAGGAGTTGAAGAATGGGAATGGCAAAGGCCGCCGTCTTTCCTGTTCCGGTTTGCGCGCAACCGAGAAGGTCGCGGCGTTGGAGAAGGACAGGGATGGCCTGT
>JANPES010000066.1:0-5577 GCA_031423035.1 Cyclobacteriaceae bacterium
CCTCCAGATGATACGGTCGTACGCGGGCTTGAATGACCGGGTGGCGACGTGCGGAAAATGCCAGAGAATCATATGGTAGAACTCACGCCATATCAATTCGTTGAGCCAGGTTTCATTTGTCTTACTGGCCAATTTCACCAGCGCCCGGATGCTTAGTGTCCCAAACCGAAGGTGGACGCCCAATCGTGTGGTGCTGTCGATACCGGGGAAGTCACGCTGCTCGCTGTATTTTTTGATGACGGCCGTACGAATTACGCGCTTTGGAATTGGGATGTCCGACGGGATAAAGCCGATATCCGCAAGAGAAGGGAGTGAAATCGGATCTGTTTTCTTCAGGTTACCCAGGTAATCGGTTGTGGCATACTTTACCAGTGATGTTGTTGCCAACCGGTCTTTCCACTTTCGGCTGTAGGGCGTGAATATCGTATACGGTTTTCCGTCATCCTTGGTGACTTCGTTTTTTTCGAAGACCACCTGATCTTTAAATGTGTGGAAAGGAACCTTTTTCTTTTTCAGGACATCCGCTATTTCCGCGTCCCGTTTTCGTGCGTAGGGCTCGTAGTCATGGTTGGCATAGACCGCAGCGGGATTCAAAGCTGAAAAGATGGCATTTGGATCCCCCTTTAGAACAAGGAGTGAGGACCCCTCTTTTTTCAAGTCCTCCTGGAGGTGCTGCAGGCATTGATGAATAAATGAAACGCGGGCATCGGCGGGATCTTCCAGTTGGCTTAGAATCGACTCGTCAAAAATAAATATGGGAAGAACATGATGATCCCCGTTCAGCGCATGAAAGAGGCCGGCATTATCGTCGAGCCTCAGGTCGCGTCGAAACCAAAAAAGCGTGGTTTTTGAATCAACCCGCTTTTGGGCTTGCTGAAGGCTGAAGGCGCTCAAGTTGTTTTTCCAAGTCTTCCAGGGCCACTATTTTTTCAGCGTACAGGCGGAGGTTGCCGGAACGTTGGGTGAGCATGGCCTCTTCCTGGAGCTTGTTTCGCTTCTTTTGGAGGTTTTCAAGAGGGTCTTTTTTGAATAGGCTGAACATACTCCTTTAACACCCTTGTGGTCAAATGGTTCAAGATTCTTAAAGAAAAGATCGAGCAAATAAACATCGATGTTTAGGCACTTTTTTACATCGACAACGATCCTTTCCGGAAATCAGATTTCTCCAGTACCGCATTGATGACGTAGGGTATGCCCTCCTTAATGCTGGAGCGTGCTTCTCCAAGTGCAGCATGAAATTCCTCCAGCGTATGCACTTTCTTTCCCCGGGCGCCATAGGCATGCGCAATCATTTCGTAGTCGGAGGACGCCAGAACAGTACCGCAGTCATCTTTAAGCATTTCGATCTGGTCGCGTGCGATTTGGGACCAGCTGGCATCGTTCCCGATAATGGCGATTACCGGCAGACCGTGACGGACAAATGTATCAAACTCCATCAGGCTGTAGGCTGCGCTGCCGTCTCCGTAGAGAATGAACACTTCCGAATCCGGGGAGCAGAGTTTGGCACCCAGCGCAAAGCCGCCACCAATTCCCAGCGTTCCGAAGACACCCGGATCGAGCCAGGATAATGGCTTTCGTGGCTTGACGATGTAAGAAGAAGTTCCGACAAAATCTCCACCGTCGGCAACGATGACTGCGTTTTCAGATAATTCTTTATCCAAGTCCAGGAATAGCTTCACTGGATTTATTCCCTGAACGGTGCTTGCGGTTTCAGTACTGATAGCAGTTTCACGTTTTGCCTCCCGGTCGCTTAGCACTTTCTTCCAAGGTTCCCAGTTGCCTGAATGCCGGTTGCCAAGGTTACCAGAGAAATCGATGAGAAAATGCATGGGATCGGCATGAATGCCAACGTCTGGCCTTCGGTTCTTGTTGAGATCGGTGGTGCTCCTGTTTACAGCGATTAATGTTGCGCGACTATTGATGTTCCTCCCGTAATCCAGTCTAAAATCACAGGGTACTCCTGCCAGCAGCACGACATCAGCTTCGCGAAGTGCTTCCTTGCGGTGGTGACGATATTGTAACGAGTTTTCTTTTCCAAGAAGTCCACGGGCCATCCCGGACAGGTAGGTGGGAATTCCGAGGATGGTTAGGCCTTCCGCCAGCTGTCCTGCCAAGGAGGGATTCATCATGGCCCCACTGCCAACCAGAATGACTGGGCGTTTGGCGGTAGCAATCATCCTTGCTGCTTTTCCCAGTTGTGAAGTTGTGTGAGTTTTTACGACTGCCTTGATTTGCTTTCCTCTTGGATCAGATTCATCCCGAAATAAATCATTAAAATGACGGTTGATGAACCAGGTAGTGATCCGTTGCTTGATTGTTGTCGGTGCGGAAGTCAACTTTGAAAAGCCCTCCCGAATGATCGACTCCTCATACAGCACATCAATTGGAAGTTCCACGAACACTGGCCCTGGTACTCCTTGCTGTGCCTTAAGAAATGCTTTCTTTAGTGTGGGGTAGATATCGCGTTTCTTGCGGACTGCCACTGCCCATTTGACAATGGGCTTCATCAGCGCGATCTGATCAATGTCTTGCAAAGCGCCCCTGCCTTTTAGGAGGGTGGGAGCTGCACCACCCAATAATACAATCGGTGTCTGAGCCATGAAGGAATTCTTGACAGCAGTGATCGTATTGGTAATGCCAGGTCCTGCAGTCACGGCAGCAACGCCGGGAATTCCTGTCAATCGGGCTACGGCATCGGCAGCGAATACGGCGTTTACTTCATGCCGGGTGTCGATCACGCGGATGCCTGCCTGTTTTGCACTGACAAGTATGGGCGATATATGGCCTCCACAGAGGGTGAAGAGGAACTTCACCTGCTCTTCTTTTAATACCAGCGCGACTATCTCTCCACCATTCATACAATAGATTCTGGGGATTGAACCAATGACAAAAGGTCAACACTCAACGAGGCTATTCCTACTAGTATTTGAATTTTATTAGTCGCGTTAGTGGACAGCCTTTACCAAATCCAGCTTTGGCTCTTTCGCTTTTTCTCCAGAAACAATGAGGTCTTTGAGACCTACATCCGATTTTCCAACCAGGTATTCATGGATGCCCGCTGCAGCTTTCTTTGCCTGACCCATAGCGAGAATAACGGTAGATCCTCCGGTGATCGCATCACCCGCTGCAAAAACTCCTTTCTTGCTGGTCTGGCATGTCGCAGGATCAACGACAATGACACCCCACTTGTTGGTATGAATGTCTGCATCCGTCGAGGGAATGATGGGATTGACGCTGCAACCCAATGACATCACCACAGTGTCGCACTCTTCAACAAAAAACTCTCCGGTTGGAATCGGTTTCCTGCGTCCAGTTTCATCAGGTTCGGACAACATCATCCGCTCACACTTGATTTGCTTGACAAAATTGTTTTCATCAACCAGAAATTCCACGGGGTTGGACAACCAACGCCATCCGATGGCCTCTTGCTCGGCGTGTTTGAGCTCTTCGGATCGGGCAGGCGCTTCATCGTGTGAGCGTCGGTAATAACATGTAACCTCCGCACCCAGTCGCTTGGCGGTGCGCAAAACATCCATGGCCGTATTACCAGCGCCGATGACAGCAACTTTCTTACCCGAAGAAATTGGAGTACTGTATTTCGGGAAATGGTGCGCGTCCATGAGGTAGATCCGGGTCAGGTATTCGTTGGCTGAATAGACACCGTTGGCGTTGGAGCCCGGTACATTCAGCATTCGTGGCAGACCAGCTCCTGTTCCAATCATTACGGCATCAAATCCTTCACGGTGGATCAGGTCCTCAATCGTCAGCACTTTTCCGATGACCATGTTGTACACAAACCTAACGCCGAGACGGGTGAGGAAGCGAATGTCGTCGTCGATAATGCGCAAAGGCAAACGAAAGCGCGGGATGCCATAGACCATGACGCCACCAGCCCGGTGCGAAGCTTCAAAGACAACGACTTCATGGCCGCGTATCGCCAGTTCGTAGGCAGCAGAAAGACCTGCAGGCCCCGATCCCACAATCGCAATCCGTTTTCCCGTGGGCATGTCTATGGATGGAATTTCAAGGAGGTGGTTTGTTCTTTCGTAATCCGCGGCAAATCGTTCCAGGTTGCCAATGCCGACTGGGATATTTTTGCGGCCCACAACGCAAACGGCCTGACATTGCTTGTCCTGAGGGCAAACACGGCCGCAGACTGCGGGAAGGAAATTGGTTTCGCGAATCTTCTTGGCAGCAGCTCCGATGTTTCCTTGTTCGATCAACTTGATAAACGCCGGGATATTGATACCCACGGGACAGGCACCGATGCAAGCGGGTTTCTTGCATTGCAGACACCGCATGGCTTCCGCTTTGGCTTGACCTTCCGAATACCCGATGGGTACTTCATCAAAACACATTACCCGAGCCTGCGGGTTTGCCAGTGGCATTTCCTGATGAGGAAGGCCCATTCGCTCCCTATTGCTCATGCCGCGTGGCGCGGGTGTAGGTATGGCTTCGGTCATAGCTTAAATTTCTCGAACGCGAGTTGTTCTTCTTTAACAAACATTTTCTGACGCTTCATCAGGTTTTCAAAATCTACTTTATGCCCGTCGAAATCAGGACCATGGAAGCACGCAAATTTGGTTTCGCAGCCAACCGTTACGCGGCATGCTCCGCACATCCCGGTGCCGTCGACCATAATGGCATTTAATGAGACAAACGTTGGGATAGCCTGAGACCGGGTCATTTCGCTTACAGCCTTCATCATCGGTACAGGGCCAACAGCCAAGACATGAACTACATTTCCGTGCAGGAGGACTTCGCGCAACCCGTCCGTCACCATGCCACCGATGCCTGCCGATCCGTCGTTGGTGGTGAGGATGACTTCGTCGCATACTTCCTTCAACTCTTGCGTCATAATCAGACTGTCCTTGCTTCGTGCGCCAACGATACCAATCACCTTATTGCCTGTTGCCTTGATGTCACGCGCCGTAGGTATGATGGCTCCAGTTCCATACCCGCCTCCAATCACGACACAGGTGCCAGAATTGACAGGAAGCGATGAACGCTCGCCCAAGGGTCCAACCACATCCTGAAAGGCATCGCCGACATTCATGGTGTTGATCTCTGTGGTTGTCTTGCCGACAGCGGAGACAATGATATCAATCGTTCCTTTCTCCCTGTCCCATGAGCAAATGGAAAGCGGCACCCGTTCGCTAAAAATATGCGGGCGGACGATCACAAATTGTCCTGCTTCAATCTTTCTGGCAATGAGGGGTGTGTCTAGGGAGAAATGGTAAGTATTCGGGCATAAAAGCCTCTTGGAAACAATCTTGTAACTCTGCGTATAGCGTCGTACGGGCTGCGACTCCTGGTGAAAGAAGGGAAGAAAGTCTTCCGCTTCCCGCCGCACGATAAAGGCTCGGTCCCAATTGTGATGTTCGTCACGCCCAGTGATTGACAAGAAAGCTTTGTATACCTTCTTTTCATTCTCGTCGGACAAGAGCCCTTTGCGGAGCATTTTGCCCAATGTACGTGCCGCATTTTTGCGGACCAGCCCTTGGGCGTGTGACAGGAAGCGAAAACAGGAGTTAAAAATAAATGACCGTAATTCTTCGCTGAATGCGGAAGCAGGGA
>JANPES010000067.1:0-3314 GCA_031423035.1 Cyclobacteriaceae bacterium
CCTACACCTTAAGGTGTAGGACACCCTCAGCGGCTTCAGCGTTGAATTACTTCACTTCATTCAACGAAGTCCCAAAATCCAGTAAAACTCCTCTTCCCAAACTTTACATCTGAAAAGTTAATACCTTCATATTAACTACCCACCCTAAACCCCCTGTTTTATGAAGTCTCTTGTCACGGCCATTCTGCTGCTATTTTCATACAGCCTCTATGCCCAGAACGACGACGCGCTGATCAAATCGGCTTATGGTGGCGATCTGGCAACCACAAAACAACTCGTTGAAGCAGGTGCGAATGTGAACTACAAAAATGCAGCTGGGCAGACTCCGATTTCCCTAGCTTACCTCAACCCGGAGATTACGGAGTACTTGTTGAGCAAGGGAGCCGATGCCAACGGTGGCGACTACCCGGCCCTTGTTGGAGCTTCGCGCTATTATTCAATCGATGTCATAAAGATGCTGCTAAAAGCCGGTGCTGATCCGAACAAGATCGCCGTGATTAAAGTCGATCTTGCTGCTGGCGTGAGGAAAGCACTCGATGATGAGAAAGCCAAAGGAAAGAAGGGCAATAAGTACTTGGTCAAGGCCTATGAGGACCAACTGAAGGCAATGGGGAATGCAACAACCATTACCTATTCTGCGCTTCAGAATGCGGTAGGTAACACGAACTGCAGGGAGTGTGTTGAGCTTCTGCTCAATGCCGGCGCTAAAACTGATTTCAAGAGTTCAATTTCCGGTGGCAACATCGTTCATGAAATTGCCTTCACCTGGGTTCCTGTGGAGCAGCGGGCGGCTGCCATCCAGACAAGCATTCCATACTACGAGCAGGCCGGCATGGCTGTGCCGGACTGGTATAAGAAAATGAACATTACCCCTATGGGTAGCGCCAATGACATTGTCAAGCTACTTAAAGACAAGGGTGCCGACATGGAGGGCCTTGACAACAACAAGTGGACGCCATTGATGTGGGCCGTGCGACAACCTACGCCGAATGAGGAAATTATTAACGCTTTGGTCGACAATGGCGCTAACATGAAAGCGACGGGCATGAATAACGATCCCACAGAGTTTGCCAAGGAAACGGCTGACACGGAGAAAATCAAAGTCAGGTTTGACTTTCCCCGCGAAGGGCGAAGTTCCAACGGATCAGGTTACAGCGCCAACATGGAGTTGCTAAATCCCAAGCCCAAGCGTGTGGCGTTGATCAGTTACTACTTGTACGATCCCGGAAAGGGGAAGACCACAGGCGGCGCGCAGAGCTCGATGGTGACGGCTTCCGTCTGGAGAACCTCCGATGCGATGGGCCAGCTTCAAGTCGACGGATTCTATGACAAGAGTATCGATGCTTTGAAAAAGTCCTTCAAGGACAACGGCATCGACTTGCTTACGCCGTCTGAGTTTCTCGACACGGATGAGAAAATTGACTATTACTTCAATTTCAGCCAGGAGTCGGCCAAGAAAGAAAAGACTTCTATCACCAAGCGGAATGCCACGGGGGGGTTTATCTCCGAGATTGCCAGCGCAACCGTTTCAACGCTGAAAGTATCTCCGTATGGAAAAGGGTATCGCCAGTTTTTCGTCGCCAATGAAGGCGATGATGAGTCCCAGCTCAGTAATTTTCAGAGTGGCATATTCTCATCCAACCGCAAACTGACTTCAAGTCTCGGCAATGAATTAGCGAAGGGCCTCGGTGTGGATGCTGTGGTTGTGGTTTATATCTGCACCCGAAAGCCGAAACAGACCAAAGATGACTATGGCGTCAATGCTGTAGTGACCATGATGCTGGGCCCAAACCCAGGGCGTGATGCAGGCTCCGATCCGGAAGCGAAAAACCTGGGACAGTTCTTTTGCGGAACAAGAACCTATTATAGTTCTCCCGTCATCTTTAAGGACGCCAAAGGAGTGTTTGGACAATATGACGGCATGGCTAATGTGTTGAGCGCACATGCAGCCAAGATGAGCAAGTACATCAATGGCAAAGAGAAAGATGAGGAATAGGAAGGCCTTCAGGTTTCAAGTACCACGATCATGGGCTCTGCCGTCAGCTAGGCGCGTTGAGCCTTTCTCTTAGCTTTCATTGAGTTCTCGGCAAGGCGAAACTTTACTATTTTCTTTATCAGTGAGGTGGGAAGGGATTTGTCCAGGGAAAACTGCACCGTTCCTTTGGATAATTTGTATGCCTTCAGGTACTTCCTGAATGCCGCAATTCCGAATGCCCCCGGGTAGAAACCAATGTGATTTTTGTAGCCGGCGAAATAGACCAACATCCCATTCCATTTGTAGCAGGGCATTCCGTAGCTGATGACTTCATCGGCTTCAGGGGCGGCAGTCCGGATCGTACTTCGAAGTTGCAAAAGCAGTGACTGGGTTTCTGCAGGAAAGGCAGCAATGTACGTGTCGACGTCTTTGATGCGGGTGTCCATTCTAATATTCGTGAAGGAATGAGGATACCGAAGGTAATGAATCAGGGCTTGTATTGTCAATAACATTTCGCGACGTGGTTCTTCGTGGCCGTCGTGACCAGTATTCCACTGCCAATTGTCCTGATTCGACCTGACCAAAGTCATTCAAGCGCCCTTTCGGTGTTACTAATTTTATAGTATAATAGGAATCACCATGGTCCAGCCCATATCTATGCCAGTGATCGATTTAAGAAGTGCGCAGTACCTCTTGCTACTACTTCTAAGCTCGGTCTTCCATTCTTGCGCTCCCACTACCGATAAACCCGCGACAGTTGTGTGGGAGGTATCCAAAGAGCGCGCGCTCAGAACGGAGATTGCGAAACAATTTCCGGGCGCTGTAACGTTTGACAGGTACGCGGACTCGCTTCTATTTTTTCTATATGCCGTACACCGAATTCAACCACAACAAATTCTTCTTGGACAATCAACATGCGTGGATGACGTACTCAACACCAAAAGTCCCTTCGATGAGCAACAAGTAAAAGGGCCTTTCAATTTTGGCGGACTCGGCGGCCTGCCGTTTACAGGAGTAACCGGAATGAATGCCTATTCGCACCACGTCCCTGACAGCGGCGCGGCACTACTCCTCGTGGGTCCACACATTGGCTATTCTGAGAAGAATGGCTGGGGATGGCTTCATCGTGAAGGGCAAGCGGAAACCACAGCATGCTGTGGGGCACTCGTGGGGGCACTCAACAAGCTGCAAAAGCCTGGAGAAATAGTTCGCAAGGCTCCCAGCGAACCCGACTACCAGGAGCAAGTGATCGAGCAACTAGCGCTTCGTCACAAATCTGAAATCCTGGAATCTAAAGTTCCACTGGTTTCATTGACAAAATTGGTTCATGAGCAAGTGG
>JANPES010000068.1:0-1939 GCA_031423035.1 Cyclobacteriaceae bacterium
CAATCACCTACGCATCATCTGCGGATGCACATGAACTCGCCAAACTCTATCGCGACACATTTCCAGTATATCCAACACCCGTTGGCGATCCCGATTATGTCCGCAAAACCATGACCGATGGTACGCTTTACGTTTACATCAGAGAACGAAATAAAATCGTCGCGGCAGCTTCGGCTGAAATAAACAAAAGCTACCGCAACGCTGAGCTAACCGACTGCGCAACGGCTGAAGGCTTTCAGGGAAAAGGCTATATGCGGAGTTTGTTATTGGAACTCGAACGAAATCTTCGCACGCAGGGCATCACTTGCTTGTACACGATTGCCCGTGCTGAGTCTTTTGGGATGAATAAAGCGTTTCATGACCTGGGGTTTGCGTACAGCGGAAGGATGACGAACAACTGCTTTATTTTTTCTGGATTGGAAGATATGAATGTGTGGTATAAGTTCTGATCCCTTTCGCCCATACGCACTCAACAATGAAATGCCTTACCGGACGCGTTTCGCGTTCCGGTACCCCGTGGGAGCCGCACGAACGATCATCCGGGCATGATCACTAAAGTATTTTATAGGAGGTGTGCACGATGATTTGAACGGGGTACCGGCATCGCTGCGCGGGCGGGTAGGACTTTTCATAGGAAGTGTGCACGATGATTGGAACGGGGTACCGGCACCGCTGCGCGGGCCGGTAAGACATTTCATAGGAGATTCACATCCCTCAACCTTTCGGTTTCACAAACTCCTGGAAGGGCGGATAGTCAAACAAGGGTAAAAATTCAAAATCATAATCGTAATCGTTGAAGCCAAAGCCAAAGCCTTCATTGAATGCCTGCTTCAGAAGATCAACCGACCTCTCCTTTTCTCCACACGCTGCATAAATCCTTGCCAATCCGTATTTTATCCTGCCCCTCGGAAAAGGTAAGTCCATCCTTTCAAGTTCAGCCGCCGTAGCCAAAGCCATTTTCGTGTTTCCCAGCTTTGCTTGAAGACATCCAATTCTGGAGAGCGTGCTCCAATCGACACTCTTCTTCAATAGTTCCTCATATACTTTGAGTGACTCCTTCAGTTGCCCCGCAAGGACATATGCCATCGCCCAAGTTTCGTCCTTGTCAGCCTTGGGCATCGACTTAAGATAATCGAGGCTCATCATTGCCCACTTCATCTGATTTTGCCCATCATTTATTAAGGCATATTTCTGGGCTATCCCGTTACACACAATGGAATAGGAATTGCTTGTTGGACTATGTGTTTTCAACTTACTTGTCAAACTGTATAAACTATCCTGTTGGTTTTTCAGGATGTAGATATAGGCCCTTGTAGTGTAAATTGAATTAGTTGCCATCTCGTCGGGTACGTGGTTTAATATGGACAAAGCTTCGTCTAAACGTCCGGTTCGAACGAGCGATCTGGCAAATTCGTAATACCACCAAGTATCCGTTTGCTTTTCTATTTTATAAGAGCCTGGGTCGACACTTCCAAAGTAGTTTACTGCTTTTGAGGGTTGGTCTAGTTCTCTCGCCCCAAGACCGGCCATGTAGGCATTAGAGAGATGCTTTGGATCCTTCTTAAACGCAGTCTCCATGTGCCTCAGGTAGCCGGCAAGATTTCCCCTTACATCCTCCCTCATGGATTCCAGGTATGTTTTTTCGTAGAATGAGAGATTCGAAAACCTGCGGTCAATCAACTTGACTATGGAATCCATTTTTCCATAATGGCCCTGATTGGCAAAACCCCATCCTAACTGAAGAAATGCCCATGTGTAGGTGCTATCTGCAGCGATAGCTTTGTATGTCAGCTCCTGGGATTTGGGATAGTTAACTCCAAAAAAGAGACTTGCCTGTTCCAGGTATTGAAAGGCCTCATAAGTAGGCGGATTTGCATTAATGAGTGTGTTCCTTTTCAATGCAAAGCGGGTCATCATCCGCTCTCTTAAGCTTTTGACA
>JANPES010000069.1:0-2413 GCA_031423035.1 Cyclobacteriaceae bacterium
ATAAGTATAAGTTCAAGGCATCGCCGCATGATGATCCAGCTTACAAGACCGGGAAGCCCGACAAGGAGACCTACCAACGGGTGCGTATGTATCTCGTAAGTCTGTTTACGGGAGTGGGAGCGCCGCAAATCTGGAACGGCGAGGAAATGGGTATGTGGGGAGCGGACGACCCACATTGCAGAAAACCATTGTGGTGGAAAGGCATGAGCTTTGATCCAGAGGCCCGCAACAACCGGCAACCTGGTACAGATACCGACCCTGTCGGATTCAACATCGAACATTTCCAGTGGTATCAGAAGTTGATCCAACTGCGCAGGGGCCAGTCGGTCCTGGTCACGGGGAAATTAGAATTTCTACTGACTGATGGCAAGAAACTTGTCTACACGCGATCAGATGACAAAAATGAAATCATCGTTGTGTTTAATATGGAGTCCGCACGAAATTCAATCGCGCTGCCGCGGAAAGGGAATTATATCGACCTGCTTACCAACAAGACGTTGGATGTGAGTAAGGTGTGGCTTGATCCAATGACGGCGATGGTGCTCAAGAGGCTGTAGGGCGATTATTTCGACTGATGGACTTCACGGGGAACTGCTGGCTTTTGGCTCCAGGCTAGAGAGGCGTAGCCTCGATTAATATCGTAACAATGGACTTCAGTCCTTTGACAATGGGTAGAAAGGTAATCTGGAGAACCGTAGGTTCGGCACATACTGTTCAGCAAACTGGGCATCTAGGGTAAATAGTAAAACCGTAGATGCACCGTGCTTACGGCACTCAACCTTTGGGCTGGGTTTCTTTCAACGGGTTAAAACCCGTTGTTATGAAGCGGTCGAGCCAACGGCTCTGTCAGTACCCACTAACTCTCATACACCCATTTCCCTCCCGTCATCGTTCTCTCAATTGGGATGGATATCAATGTAGACGGGTCCTCCTTGAATGGGTCTCTTCCAAGAACAACGAGGTCGGCCAGCTTTCCGGCTTCAATGGATCCTTTCGTCTTTTCTTCGTATGACGCATACGCGCCATGCAATGTTCCGATGCGAATGGCTTCTTCCACCGTCACCCGTTGTTCGAGGCCCCACGAGGTTCCTTTAATGTCCTTGCGGTTTACGCTGGACTGCAGCGCCATCATCGGTTCGAAAGGTCCGGGAGGGTAATCGGAAGCTTGTGTGGCACGGATGCCTGCGTCAAGAAAGCTGCGCAAGGCAAACATGTTCTTCAACCGCTCGGGGCCATACTCGCCCATCTTTTCTCCATGGTAGTATACATAGGTGGAGAACGGGGTGGGGATGACGCCCAGGGCCTTCATCCGTTGGATAAGATTAGAATTTACAAGGGTGCAATGTTCGATGCGGAAGCGAGGATCCTTGCGTGGCTTTTCCCGTTGCAGACGCTCATAGAGTTTTAGTACGATATCAATGCCTACATCACCGTTTGCATGAATGCCAATTTGCCAATCTGCATCGTGTGCTTTTTTGGCATGCACATAAAGTTGCTCTTCCGTATTGACCAGGATGCCATAGTCATTGGGCCTCCCGATGTAAGGAGAGGAAAGGCGTGCTGTGCGTTCGGAGATAGAGCCGTCGCACGTCATTTTCATAGCGCCAACGCGCACCCATTCGTCCCCCATGCCGGTTCTGATTCCGGCAGCAATCATCTTGTCGATGTGCATCCAGCCGATGAGGCAATAGATGCGCATGTTGAGTTCGCCGGCCGCGTAAGCATCCTGGTAGGAGTTGATGTCTTCGGGAGTTCCATAGGCATCGTGGGCGGAGGTGATGCCTGACTCCGTCATCATGTCACTCATGATTTTGGTTCCCTTTCGTCGATCATCACGGGTGATATTGTTGGGAATGATTGCCTCGAAGGCATTGCTGGCGCTTTCTTTTACGCAACCGGTAAGCTTACCGGATGCGTCACGCTGATACTGACCACCCTGGGGATCCGGGGTTGCTTCAGTGACATTCGCCAATTTGAAGGCCAGTGAATTTCCATAGTTGGTGTGGCCGCCCCGGTGCTCAATCAATACCGGGTTGCTGGGAGCGGCCTCATCGAGGTCTTTCATCAACAAAGCACGGCCGTCACTGGTTTTTGTATCGTCGTACTTGAAGCCAAGCACCCATCCTCCCGCGGGTGTATTCGCAGCACGCTGTCGTATGGCTTGTTTTATTTCCGCGATTGACCGAAGGTCGCAGTCTACGGAGCGAAGGTGCCTTACGCCGGAATAGCCCACATGGCAATGCGCATCGATAAAACCCGGAAGCACGGTCTTCCTGCCCAGGTCGAGCTTCTTTGTGCGCCCCGTGGCAAGGCGAAGTATTTCTGCATCCGTACCGACGGCCATGAAACGACCATCAGCGATCGCCACGGCCTGGGCCCGGGGTGCCCCCGCATCAACGGTGAAAAATTCGCC
>JANPES010000070.1:0-19197 GCA_031423035.1 Cyclobacteriaceae bacterium
TTTTTCCAGAGCGATTTGTCTCCTCCGGCCGGAGCATCTTTGGCAAATACATCATTAATAAACATGACCCCATGACCAATGAAGCAGTGGGATCCTATTTCCACCCACTCGCAGACAAACGTGTGAGATTGAATCTTTGTATCAGCTCCGATCTTGACCTCCTTTTGAATTTCAACGAATGGGCCGACAAAGCAATTGTCCCCGATCGAGCAGCCGTATAGATTTACTGGCTGAACGACCTTGACATTGTTCCCAAAGATGACTTCTTTAATTCCGGATAGAAGGAGCTGTGGGTCCATTACTTTGTTCGTTGAGCAGCCGCGTATATCCTGTCGATGATCTCAACGGTTTTCAATCCTTCAAATCCATTGGTTGCGATCACCCCCTGGTTGGAGAGTACTTCAATTACATTTTGATAGACCTTGTCGTGGTTTGACATGGTACCCTGGTACTTACCATAGTTGTTTGGCGGATTTCCCGGCGGGAGATCCTTAATCTGGAATCCTTGAATGTTCTGGTACTCAAGTTCATTCAAGTATTGACCTCCGATTTTTACAGTTCCTTTTTCGCAGAATAGAGTCAGGGAGCCCTCCATATTCTTTTCGAAGCTGTTGATGGTAAAGTGAATGGTGCCCAATGCGCCGTTGTAGAACTCGAGATTTACAACGCCGGTGTCCTCAAATTCGATAACCCCTTTATGGGCGTAGTTGTGCGTGTATGCCTGAACGTTTCGAACATCGCCAACAATCCAATACAACAGGTCAATGAAGTGACTAAACTGGGTGTACAGGCTTCCACCGTCCAATTCCTTAGTTCCTTTCCAGGAATTCTTGTAATAGTCAACGTTGCGATTCCAGAAGCAGTTGAGCTGTATGCTGTAGATTTTTCCGAGATGGCCGTCGTCAACCGCCTTCTTGATTGCGGCGACAGGAGGATTGAACCTGTTTTGCTTTACGATGAAAAGCCTTCGGTTGGAATTTTCTGCTGTTTTAATCATCTCACCACAGTCCTGAACGGAAAGGGCCATCGGCTTTTCGCAGACCACATGCAGTCCGGCCTTGAGGGATAGAATGGTTTGATCAGCATGCAAACCGTTTGGCGTGCAAATTGAAACAACATCGAAAGTAGAAGAATTTTCAAGGAGGGCAGTGAGTGAAGGGTAAACCGCTGCCTTGTATTTTTCTCCTAACTTTTCCGCACGTAAGGAATCGACATCACACACTGCGGCAAGAACACCCTGATTGTGGATGTGTTCAGCGTGTCGTTCACCGATTCTGCCACAGCCCACAAGCGCGAATCGCAGTTTTTCTTTCTTGGTCATTCTGTTTTAAATCACGCAGTGCGACTCCACTGCAAGCGGCAAAAATAGAATATTTACCCCGAATTGTGGCACAATTTATCCATCTCTCCACCCAATATCTTGTGCCTATATTTGGGAATTGACTTAGAATCACCGTGGAACGTAAAACCTTGGATATTTCTATTGTTACGCCCAGCTACAACATGCTGTCCTACCTTCCGTTGTGCTGCGCATCTGTACGCGACCAGGGGGTCAATGGAGAACACATCGTTATGGATGGCGCTTCGAGCGACGGAACAGTTGAATGGCTAAGAAAGCATCAGGATACCCTGGTGTCGGTTTCCGAGAAGGATGCTGGAATGTATAATGCTCTCAACAAGGCAATCGCTACTGCTCACGGAGAAATTGTAGGGCACCTGAATTGCGATGAGCAGTACCTCCCGGGAGTTCTCACCCGCGTAGTAGCCTATTTCAATCAACACCCGGATATTGATTTTATTGCCAGTAACTTTTTGGTGGTCGATCCAAAAGGCGATTTTCTGGCTTACCGTAAGTCATTTCAACCGCGCTGGCCATACTTCTTCAGCAATTACCTCTATACGACAACGTGCACCTTGTTCTATCGCCGTCGTGTGTTTGAGAAAGTAATGTTTGATGAATCCTATCGATCGATTGCCGATGTGATTTTTCTCTACCATGTGATCAAGGCCGGCTTTCGGGGCGCACACCTTTCGGGCTATGCGGCTACGTTCATGTATTCGGGCAACAACCTCAGTCTTCACCCGGTTTCGGGGCAGGAGAAGAAGAGATTCCTCTCGATATTGCCGCTTTGGTTTCGGGTGCTGAGACCTCTGTTTTTCCTGTCCTTTTTCGCAGAGAAATTGCTTCATGGTAATTACCAGGAATCTTCTTCGCTTCGGTATGCGATTTATTCCGGAGAAGATTTAGGACAGCGCAAGGATTTCAAGGTAGATCATCCCGGGTTCCGTTTGCGTTTTGTTCCGCTGGAGCCACAGACCCGGGAGGGAGTATCAGACAATCTTCCTTAACCAGATTGCGCCTGGCTCACGGTCAGGTTCTACCGCCAGCACGGGGGCTGTTTTAGCCAAGGCCTCGCGGTGATGGTGGTGAAGAAAATTCACGGCGCCGATTATTTCGAACGCATGATTGTGAGTTAGAAACGCCTCCAGCAGGTATTGCTCCGTCCAAATCTTGACGTCGTCAACGACCCATTCACGGGGATAGTCTTTCGGCGTGAAGACATCATGCACGTGCACGATTACGCCAGGCTTCAGCGTGGGCAGAAGCTGGAGGTATTCAAACACTACGTCACCCTGTGGTCTTATCACGTGTGATGAATCTATAAACAGAATGTCGCCAGACTCGAGGATGGAAAAAAATTCCATAGGCAGATCTTCTACGCGAGACCTCTTCACTTCTAATAGCAGTTTTTCTAACCAGGCCATTTCATAGGGTTCGACGCAAATGTGCGTGCATTTGGATGACGGGTTTTCTTCCTGGTTCTTGATCAAAGCCCGTTGAATCATGAGTGTAGATAATCCACATCCAATTTCAATGATATGCTTCGGCTTGTGGAGCCGTAGTATGTTGTAGAGAAATTCACCATCGCCGGATTCGTAGCTCCCATTGTGAAAATGGTAGTTGAGATCGCCAGTAGATTCCAAAGGGATATGATTCAATTCTTCGTTGAAGTGAAATTGGGACAACAACGCCAATTGTCCCGCTTCATTGAAATTGATGCCGGGCAACGGCCGATCCTTGTCCAGCGGGTGGGATAGGTGTCGCGGATTAAACAGCGGCTCATAGTAATGATCGATGATCGGGAACATCCCCACCGCATTAAAAATCATCCGGCTGACGCGAAGCTGCCGGAGTCCGATTCGCTTCAGGAAAAGAAAATAGACCGCACCGATCAGGGTAAACGGCGAAAGAAGGATGTCTATCAGCGGCTTGATCGACCGGAAAACGGACTTGACAAATTTCTTCACGACGAAAGATAACGAATTCTCACGGGGCGGAGAGGCGCTGGAGTTTCCGGGGCAGTCTCTCGACAAGAATTAGTTGGAGGTCCCCCGACTTCCTTCTATCATTGTATTCGGAGAAATCGTACAAGGCCCCCATACCCTATGATACCCGAATCAGCTACAGACAGCCAGAAACGAAACGATAGTGTGCTTGCCTTTTTGGTATGGGCAATGATCTTCTCTGCTTTTACCTCTGGATTATCGGAAGATGTTGGATCGGTAACCATCACACTTTCTCACGTGCTGCTGGTGATGTTGTTTGGGTACGAGGTTCTCTATTCAGCGTTTACCGGTTTTCGGGTCCCCGTATTGTATCGGGATGATGTTTCCTTGCTGTTGTATCTATTTCTTTTTTCGAACCTATTTTCCAGCATTCTTTTTTCAGCCGATCGGTTTCACTCGTTGAAGGCTTGTGCGCCTCTGTTGGCTGGACTTATGACTTATACAGCAGTCCGAACCGGCATTCGGCTGCTGAATGATCCTGCAGGATCGGTGAGTAAACTTAAGCTGTTCAACGTGTTGTCCGCTGGATTTGGACTCAGCTGCATGGTTGTTGCTTTGCTGACCGGAAGAGAGAATATTGGCGTATCGTTTGGTCATCTTTCGATAGGAATGACTTCATTGATGGGAGGCGCACCTCCTTCCATCCAGGCGTTGAGTGTGGAGCCCAACTTGTTTTCAATTGGAACAGCTGCCGTGCTTTGTCTGCCCCTGGCGCGGTTCATGATTGGCGAGCGAAGCCGGCGAGAATGGCTGCTCATGCTTGTGCTGGGCTCAGCCATTTTGTTGGCTTACACCCGATCCGTGTACGGAGCGCTGCTCCTAACTGTTGTTGTATTTATGATTTTAGCCAAACAGACCAGAGTCATTATTCGGGCAACTCTGTTTGGCGGAATTGTTGCACTTATCATCCTGGTACTTGGTGTCACCCTCCCGGATGAAAACCGGGTTAAGCAGGCGTTCACGGAGCGGGTGGCCACGATGTTTGACTTTGAGGGGGGCACCGGAGGTGGACGCTTGCTTGGATATCAGGCGGCGTGGACAAGCTTTTTGGAGCGACCAATTCTTGGAAAAGGAACACTCTCGGCTGAGACGAAAGTCTACAATCCCTACATCGGTGATTATCAGGAGCGCATGGGTGGGGAAGGCTGGCTTACCGGATCCGCAATCCAGGCACTGCACGATACCGGTGTAGTTGGGTTGGTAATCCTCCTGGGACTGTTCGGCGTTCTGATGTGGAAAAATTTCACCCTGTACCTCCAACTTCCGGCGTCGGATGAACATCGAACGCTTGCGCTGGGTTTTCTTGGGGGGAACATCATCATTCTGATTACGTCCCAGTTGTCTTCGCCGCTATGGACCGCGTTTCCCTATATTTATTGGGCTATCAATATGGAATTCATTCAGAAACATGGAAAACCATAACTTTTTTCTTTCACGTACTTATCCTGAATTATGAACAAAATCATTTGGATTGGATTTCTTGTGGCGGTATCGCTAGGAGTCATCACTGCATGCACGAAAGAAGCGCAACCGCCCGAATGTCTTACGCCATGCCCCTCAGCCATGGCTTCAAGGAAAATATTGATACTCGGCAACAGCATTACGCAACATGGCCCTCTTCCAACCGAAGGGTGGTTGGGAAACTGGGGAATGGCTGCATCGGCCTTGGAGAAGGATTATGTGCATGTTACGATTGATAGCCTCAAGAGATACTGCACGTGCGTTAAAGTGGAATTTAAGGCGCTAAATATTTCCTCTTGGGAAATGAATTTTGATTTTGACTTTTCCGGAGAATCAGGGACAAAGGATTTGCAAACGTTCCAGCCGGATATTTTGATTGTGCGGCTTGGTGAGAATGTAAAGGAGGAGTACGCCAGGAGCCATGGGTATGAGGATGCATTGAAAGTGATGATCGACCGTTTCAAGGGCCCATCGGGACGCGTGCTCATCACAGGAAATTTTTGGCCAAATGCTTATAAGGATGAAGCGCAGAAGAATGTGGCAGATACCAATACATATGAATTTGTACCACTAAATGAGCTAGCGGCTGATGAAACCAACAAGGCATTGGATCACTTTCAGGGAGGCGTTGGACAGCACCCTTCTGATAAGGGGATGCGGGAAATTGCGGATCGGGTCGTTAATCGCATTCTCAGCAAGAATTGGTATGTAGAGAAAGTAAACTAACGGTAGCGTGAGCTTTCCATGAGAATCGGCATTGACGCAAAATGGTATTTTGATGGCCCTCCCAGCGGAAAGCGGGTGGTCAGGGGGCTTGTCGATGAAATCCTGAAGCTGAATAATAAAAATGAGTACTTCATTTTTCTAAATAAAAAGCACAAAGATGAATCATTTCCGTCCGCTACGTCCGGGAATGTTCATCTCATCTATGTCTGGGCGGGGAACAACATGCTGTCAAATGTATTTGTGCTTCCTGTCTATGCAACCCGGTATAAGGTGGATGCGGTGTTGTTTCAGAATTTCGTTTCCGTGTTTGGAGCTGGAAAAAAGATTGCCTACATCCATGATGTTTTGTTTCTATCGAACCCTGAGTACTACACGATTTATGAACGATTGTACTTCGCTCCGTTGAAGTTCTTGACGAGAAGAGCGGATCGGGTGATAACCGTTTCGGAAGAAGAGAAGAAAAGGCTTTTGCAATTTTCATTTGCCGAAAATCCCCAAAGAATTCAGGTGGCCTATCATGGAGTGGACCATACGTTTCAGCCACGGGAGAACTATGAGAATAAGCTGGTGGCTGCCGTGAAAGTGAAATATGAATTGCCTGATAGGTTTCTGTTGTATGTCGGTCGATTGAATCTGCGGAAGAATGTTGACAACTTGCTTAGGGCCATCCCTTTGATATCGGATAAAAAGATTCCACTGGTAATTGTTGGTTCCAGCAATTGGAAGGAATCGGATCATATGCGCACAATCAAGGAACTGGGTATTGAGGACCGCATTCTTTTTAAAGGCTCAGTCTTTCAAGACTTGGGGGTCATCTATTCGTTGTCAACCCTTTTTTGTTTTCCGTCTTTTGCTGAGAGTTTTGGCTTGCCCCCGTTGGAGGCGATGGCGTGCGGGGTGCCTGTTGTGGTGTCCAATACTACTTCCTTACCCGAGGTTTGCGGGGAGGCTGGAAACTACGTAACGCCGGATCGGCCTGACCAAATAGCGATGATGATTGATAGTTTGCTGAGCAATGAGCAACTTTATGGAGAAAAAAGAGCGTTAGGCCTTACTCAGTCGAAGAAGTTCACCTGGGAACTTGCCGCCAAAAAGGTCAATGAAGTTATCGAATCGTGCGTAACCCATCCCGCTGAGTGAGAAGCCTGATTGAAAAACTCATTGCTGGTCTAAAAGGAGATCCTGCCTATCGCCTCGATCCTTCTTATTCGCTTAAACAATTGCGTCATATTGTTTACTACCGGGGCTGGCAGTTTCTTCGCGGCTTGTGGCTAAAAATCTGGATTTCATCCTCCGGCGCTGTGTTTGCTGGACGAAATGTTATTGTGCAGCATGGTTATCAATTGAGATCTGGCAGGAACCTTATTTTAGAGGAGGGGGTGTGCATAAATGCGTTGTCGAAAATGGGTATAATTCTGGGCGACAACGTAACGATTGCTAAGTATGCGATCCTGACCTGCACAGGAGTTATAGCAGAAAGGGGGACGGGCATTTCCATAGGCCACAATTCTGCCATTGGTGCGCAGTCCTTTCTTGGCGGCCAGGGAGGAATCAAGATCGGCAACGATGTGATCATGGGACCGCAGGTCAGAATTTTCTCGGAGAACCACAATTACGCCGATCCTTCACTTCCCATACGCAAGCAAGGACAAAAACGGACTGGCGTTTCCATTGGCAACAATTGCTGGATTGGCGCAGGTGTTACAATCGTAGACGGAGTTTCCATTGGTGACGGATGCGTGATTGCTGCGGGTTCCCTTGTGTCAAAGTCGATCCCTGAAAATTCTGTGGCTATGGGTATTCCAGCCAATGTAGTCAAGCAGCGGGCAGGGCAGTGAACGATGCCTTCTGCTATTTCTGTGTTGATGTCTTTTGGCCGTAAGCCGATGCAAATAGTGTGAAGAAGAGGGAGAAATGGACAATGCCTTTGTTCGATTCGAGAATAGATTCTGACATACTGAATGCCAGGGTGATGAACAGGAAGACAATGAATTTCAAGTCCCCATTTCGCAATGCCTTGCGCCAGTAACTAAAATAGAGCAAGGCCAGCACCGCAACGCCCATCAGGCCCAGCTGAACAAACGTAAACACCCATTCATTGTGCGTATCCCATCCAACATAACCGTACCTGTTGTATTTGGGGTTCGTGTAAAGCGCGTCCAGGTAATCCTGCGTATCCCCAGTACCAGTGCCCCACAGAATCATATTGTCTTGCCATATGTGAACAGCGGAAATTTTCCAGAACAGCAGCCTCATGTTAAGGCCCGTGATCACCTCCTCGTTCCAATCACCCAATTGGTCACGTGTCAGTATGGAAAGATTTTGGGTTAGTTCAGTGAATCGATTGCGTGTAGTTTCATTGAAGTAGAGAACGACTGACGCGGTAACCAGCAATGCGAATACGGAAAGCAGGAATGATTTCTTGCTTTCCATTCGCTTATAGAGAACAAATGCCGATGCGATGCTGAATGCAAGAATACCCGTTTTAGAGGCCACCAGAAGGAGAAAACTTAATCCATACACAAAAAGCCCCAGAAGAATCAGTATGCCGCGTTTCTTTTTGACCAGGCTATCAAAGAGACCGTCCAGCAGGCACAACATGCCAATTGCGAAATACATCGCATAGTAAACGTAGTGAATGAGCGGCTTGGTAAAGTTCTCAAAGTAGAAGGCCTGGGGATCATTTAGTATCCAGGCCTTGAATCCGCCAATACTTAATAAGACGATGCTGGTACTGAAGGTGATGTAGCCAATGATCCGGAAGGTTGCTCCTTGCGTGACCTCCAGCCGTTGAAATAGCGGCAGCGCCAAAATCGGAATCAGAAGCAGTGAAGATTTCTTTTCCAGGATGAAAAAACCTGTTTTTGTATTGTTGGTGTAGAGGAGGCCAACGATAAGCAGGGCATAGGCAATGATCATCAGTTGGGGAAGCGGGTGTTCCTTTATTGATTGCAGAAATTCCTTGGGGCGCGTTTGGGTCAGGCAGAAGAGCAGAAGCAGTGCGAGGGCAATGTTGCTGACGGGAATGGAGAAGAACATCCCGGTATAGGCAAGTGCTACCAAAGCGATTAGAATGCTTTTAGTATTTTTGGCGATATAGGAGCGAAAGGGTTCCACGAATGGCAATGTATATATTTAGATTCGAAAAGTACGCCGTACAGAACCGCTCCTGCCAATGAAGATAGCGATTCTTGGAACCAAGGGCATACCCAATAACTATGGCGGGTATGAGCAGTTTGCGGAGTTTATCTCCCAGAAATTAATTGACCGTGGTCACACGGTCACGGTTTACAATCCATCCTTCCATGCTTACAAACAGGACACCTACAATGGTGTGCACATCATCCGTAAGTACAGCCCTGAGAATTACATGGGGGGAGCGGCAAATTTCATTTACGACTTTCTTTGCTTGCGCGATGCCCTCACACGCGATTTTGACATTATTTACGAGGCGGGCTACCATAGCGTAGCGCCTTCATATCGCCTGCTGAACATTCGCGGGAAAAAGAAACCGGTTATCGTGACTAACATGGACGGGCTGGAGTACAATCGTTCCAAATGGAGCAAATTTACGCAAGGCCTGATCCGCGTACTGGAGAGAATTGCAGTCCGGGATTCCCCCTATATGATCTCAGATAATTTGGGCATCCAGGAATACTACAAGACCACCTTTGGCAGGGATTCTTTCTTTTTACCATATGGTGCCGACCCGGTGGACGCATTCGATGACAAGCATCTTGACTCATATGGAGTGAAGAAATTCTGCTTCCTTATTCTCGTTGCGCGTTTCGAGCCTGAAAATAATCTTGAGATGGCACTGGATGGTTTTCTGGCCTCTGGAATTGAGTACACCTTCCTTGTTGTCGGAAATCACAATACGACATATGGCAGCTATCTGAAGGGCAAATACACAAATGACCGAATACGATTCGTTGGCGGAATCTATACCAAGGATGTGCTGGATTCGCTTCGCCATTTTTCAGCGGCTTACTTTCATGGACATTCCGTGGGAGGAACGAATCCATCCTTGCTTGAAGCGATGGCCTGCAAAGCGTTTATCTTTGCTCACGACAATGTTTTCAATCGGCGCGTGTTGTTTGATTCGGCTTTATATTTCCAAGACGCCAAACAAGTCGAATCACTGTTACGGGAATTGAACGAATTGCGGGCAAAGCATGCACAACCTTTTATCGCTGAAAACTCATCCCGAATCAGCACACTATACCATTGGGAAACCATTGTTGACCAACATGAAGCATTATTCGAAAAACTGTTGCGGGATGCCAAATAGTAGAACAAAAACCTTATACTTTATTCGCCATGATTAAATTATTCAATGCCAATTACAGGAGTTCCGTCAACCAACGGTTTCGGGAGAAACGTTTTACTTTTTTCAAGGGCCTTCTGAACACCATCAAAAAGGATGGACCAATTTCCATTCTGGATGTTGGAGGCACGCAGTCGTATTGGGAGAATATGAACTTCGCGAACGATGGTTCTGTACACATCACACTATTGAACCTCACCGAGGACGAAGTCACGCGCAACTATTTTTCGAGCATCAGCGGTGACGCCACCGATCTTTCTCGTTTTGGTGACAAACATTTTGATATCGTGCATTCGAACTCGGTTATTGAGCATTTGTTCACCCGCAAAGCACAGGAAAGGATGGCGAATGAAATTCGGAGAGTGGGGAAGCGATACTATGTGCAGACACCGAACTACTATTTCCCGATTGAACCGCATTGGGTATTTCCGCTTTTTCAGTTCTTGCCATTTTCCTGGAGAGTCTCCCTGACGAAGAAATACTATCTCGACACCTATCCCGAAAATCAACGGCAGGAAGTTGCCGAGCAGCGCGTAAAAGAGGTGTTGCTTCTTACGGAAGCGGACATGAAGGTTCTTTTTCCGGGCGCTAAGATCTATCGCGAAATGTTCCTGGGGCTCAAAAAATCCATTACTTCGTATCAATTCTAAGGTTGACACAGTGGGATCGATTCGTTAGATGAACCACTGTGGTTATCTTTAGGCCATGGAAATGTCAGGATTTCGCTCTAAGCTCGTGTTCAGGCTCTTCCTCCTATTCACTTTTCTTATTCCTGTTTCTCAATACCTGAGCTCAGGCGCTCTGGTACTTTGCGTGATTACCGCGCTGATGCTGGAAGGAAGGGTACGGGTTATGAGCGGCACGGTTAAGCGATCGTGGGATACGTTACTTTACTTGCTGATTTTAGTGATGGGCCTAACGTATTCTGATGACAAAGGTACAGGCCTTCGTGTTTTGGAAACCAGCCTGAGTCTTCTGGCGGTGCCCATCATCGCCAGTAAGTTAGGTAATTTCGGGAGGGACAGACTTCAGCAGATGTTCCTCGCCTTCACGGGCGGACTACTAGTTGCTTCCCTGATTTGCCTTAGTCATGCAGCTGTCGAATATTCCAGGGGGCACGGTACGGAAGTGTTCTTCTTCTACAAGTTTACGGGAATTATTGATTCCCATCCGACTTATTTTGCCTACTACCTGATCGCAGCCATTACGTATGCGCTTCATCAACTCTACTATGAAAAACCGATCATTTCACCGGTACTCCTAATCCTGACCCTGTGGTTTCTCTTTGGTATCCTTTTACTCACCGGTGGGATTACTGCATTTGTATCCATGCTGTTTGTCTTTGCATTCTTTGTGCTGAAATTTTTGTTGGAGGAAAAAAACCGGAGGCACACGGCGACCTTGATTGTGGTCGTCGCCATGGTAGGTGCAATGTTTTTGTTCAATGAATTGCGTCATCGCGATCCATCTGGATTTGTAGTGGATGATTCGTGGGAGCGGATGGTGCTTTGGGAGTCTGCGCTGAATGCCAATTCGAATATTATTCTGGGCGTCGGAACCGGTGACTACCAATCCTTGCTGAATGCCTATTACGCTTCCCACGGTATGGCCAAGTTTGCCGATTCTAGCATGAACGCCCATAATCAGTTCATCGAGACTTATTTTGCAAACGGGTTACTTGGATTGGCATGCCTGCTGCTTTTGCTGATTCGACCCATCTATCTTTCAGTAAGAAATGGAAATGCCCTTGGAGCTCTCATTTTTTTTCCGTTTATCATTTATGGTATCACGGAGGTGTTTCTCGGGCGTTATCAGGGCGTGGTGTTCTTTGCCTTAATGCATCAATGTTTCGTGGCCTTTTACCAGGGCTACAAGCCTTCATTCTCGTTGAAACGTGCCTAAATTTTGCCAACTTGAGTTCTTGATGTTACAACACACAGATCAGCAAGTATGTGGGGGCTAATCCGTTTTGGTTTCTTTCTGGGCGACCTGTTCCTGCTCAACCTGTCGTTGTTCCTTTCCTATTCAGTTCTCAATCTTGAGATCTGGGGAGCCGAAAGGGCAAACAGTGTATACCTTTTTATTTTCAGCAACCTGACTTGGCTGTTTCTGATGGTCGTTGCAAACCCATACAACGTTTCAAGGAATTGGGGCTTGCCCAAGATTATTAAGAGCCAACTGAGTTTTATTCTTATTCATTTACTCGTTGTTGCCTCGCTGATCTTCTTGCTGCGAAAAAAATATCATGCAGAACAGATTGGATTGATGTACCTCCTCTTCGTGATGTTTTTCTTCCTTTTGAAACTTCTTGTTCTTTATGGCTCTAACTTTCTAGCTGGCAGAACGCCTCAAATAAAACGATTTGTCATTATCGGGGAAGCTAACCTGGCCATGGAGGTGAGACGGTATTTCCGGGTCCATACTGAATTAGGGTATCGGTTCAGCGCTTTTTTTCAGAAGGAAGGCGACGCGTACCCAGTCGAGAAGATCAGGGCCTTTTGCACAGCCAATAAAATCGAGGAGGTATATTGCTGCCTCCCCGAAATGTCGCACATGGAGTTGCGCCGCATGATCGATTTTGGCATGAATGCCTTAATTAAGGTCAGGTTGATATCGGATCACCGCTCCTTTGAGCAGCGAACTTTAGCCCTGGAAAAATATGACCAGATACCTGTATTTGATATTTCAACGATTCCATTTGACAATGCCTGGAATCTGCGGATCAAACGGGCCTTTGATATAGGATTTGCTATGTTGGCTTCTGTATTTATTCTCTCCTGGCTTATTCCCTTTCTTGGAATCCTGATCAAGAGCGACTCCGCAGGCCCAATTTTCTTCAAGCAACTCCGGAGCGGAAGAGGTTACAAACCGTTTTATTGCATTAAGTTCAGGACTATGGTTGTTAATCAGGATGCAGATACAAAGCAGGCTACGACAAATGATCCACGGGTCACGCGCCTGGGTGCGTTCCTCCGAAAGACGAGTCTCGATGAGTTTCCCCAATTTCTGAATGTGCTGCAAGGTGATATGTCTGTGGTTGGCCCAAGACCACATCCCATAAAGCTCAATGAGAAGTTTAAGCCATTGATTAATAAGTACACGATTCGGCACTATGTAAAACCGGGGGTCACAGGATTGGCGCAGGTGATGGGCTACAGGGGCGAAACCAAACTGGTTCGTGATATGAGGAACCGAATAACACTGGACAGGTTCTATATCGAGAACTGGTCTTTCTATTTCGATGTGAAAATCATTTTCATGACAGCGGTATCTGTGATCACAGGAAACGAAAAAGCCTACTAAGCATGACAATTTCCTACGAACTTGGTTTTGCGTTCATTTCATTCCTTGTTTCATTCCTACTTTTCCCAGTAGTGATTAAAATTTTCAAACGCCTTAACTGGTATGACCAGCCCGGCACCCACAAAATTCATGTAGCCACCACACCGTCGATGGGAGGCATTCCTATTCTGATTGGAGCTATCCTTACGCTGCTCATGTCACTTCCCCTTCAGCAATGGGTTATCATGAAGTATTTCTTTATTTCTGTTGTGCTAATGTTTTTGATCGGCCTTCGCGATGATGTACTTGCCCTTACTCCACGGCAAAAACTATTCAGCCAGTTTCTTCCTGTATTTGTGCTCGTTTTTCTGGATAATCTCTTACTGATTTCCTTTTATGAACTTGGCCAGGGAAGCCCGTTTTCTTTACCGGTATCCTATTTTATCAGTTTACTTACGGTAGTGATCATTAGCAATGCCTATAACCTCATTGACGGCATCGACGGTTTGGCGGGTACAGTGGGTGTTCTCGGCCTTGGCTTTTTTGGCGCATGGTTTTATTTCGCAGATCAGAACTTCATGAGCCTCATCGCTTTTTGCTTTACCGGAGCACTAATTGCCTTTCTGGTTTTTAATTGGCAACCTTCCTCCATTTTTATGGGGGATACCGGGGCATTGACCATCGGGCTTATACTTTCCTTTTTTGCCATTCGGTTTATCAATCATAATGCGTTGTTACCTGCCGACCATTTGGCCAAATTCAGCGCTTCAATCTCAACAGCCGTCTGTGTCCTGATAATACCCATCTTTGATACGCTTCGGGTAATTATTGTCCGGCTAAGCAGATTTCAGTCACCCTTCCATGCCGACAGAAATCACATCCACCACAAATTTCTTGGGTTGGGCTTGAGTCACGCTGGGGCGGTCGTTTCGATCGGAGGAATTAATGTAGCATTCATCGTTCTGGCGCTTGTTATGAAGGACCAGTCGGATCTGGCTATATTGCCGGTTATTGCTGTCCTTTGCCTGTTTATTAATTTTATGTTAAAGTGGAAACAAGGGAAGACTCCTGATACGCTCAATCATGCTCGAACAACTTAAGTCGCTTCAGCAGGAGATGCTTGCCCATCCTCCGGAAAGCGGAGAACAATTAGAGGCATTCCGTCTTAAATACTTGAGTCGGAAAGGAATTATCCCGGCACTTTTTGAGAGCCTGAAGCAACTCTCGCCAGAGAAGAAAAAGGAAGTGGGGAAACCGCTAAATGAGCTAAAGCAGCTAGCCGAAGGAAAACTTAAGGAGTGGACAGGACTACTGGAAAACACCGGCCTGGCAGTAGACGGTGGAATCGATCTCACGCTCCCCCCGATCCCAAATACTCTGGGGAGCCTACACCCCCTGAGTCTTACGCACTACCGCATCATTGAAATTTTTGAGCGGCTTGGCTTCAATGTGGCGGACGGACCCGAAATAGAAGACGATTGGCGTAACTTTTCTGCGCTTAACTTCCCGGAGAACCACCCGGCGCGCGAGATGCAGGATACGTTTTTCATCTCAAAAAACCCGGATATCCTTCTTCGAACACATACATCAAACGTGCAAATACGGTTGATGGAAAAGCAAAAGCCTCCTGTACGTGCAATCATGCCCGGGCGCGTTTACCGCAACGAAGCGGTTTCCGCGAGGGCCCATTGCTTCTTTCATCAGGTCGAGGGATTGTATGTTGACAAAAACGTCAGCTTTGCTGACCTAAAGCAAACACTTTATCATTTTGCAAAAGAGATGTTCGGTAAAGACACGAAGATCCGATTGCGTCCTTCATTCTTTCCCTTTACCGAGCCGAGCGCAGAAATTGACGTGTCATGTTTCATCTGCCATGGAAAAGGTTGCAACATCTGCAAGCATTCCGGGTGGGTGGAAATTGCTGGTTCAGGAATGGTTCATCCCAATGTTTTGCGAAACGTAAGAGTCGATCCGGAAGAATTCACAGGTTTCGCTTTTGGTATGGGAATTGAAAGAATCACTATGCTCCGATATGGAATTGACGACCTTCGGCTTTTTTCTGAAAATGACATTCGTTTCTTGAAGCAATTTAAGGCCGTTCTGTAATGAAACCGATCCGTTCGATCGGTGTGGTTGGCGCCGGAACTATGGGATTGGGCATCGCACAGGTATGCGGCACCCATGGATTTGATGTTATCCTCTTCGATGTAAACCCTGACCAGGTTCGGCGTGCCCTCGGCACGATTGAGGCCAGCCTATTGATCCAAATTGGAAAGGGGAAACTATCCATCGAGTCCAAGGAGGGCATCATGAGCCGAATCAAACCAGCAACCGACTTGTCCGAAATGCACGCGGACCTCATCATTGAAGCCGCTGTTGAGCGCCTGGAGGTGAAACAGGAGCTATTTGCCAAATTGGAACAGATTAATGATGGGCATGCCATTCTGGCAAGTAATACTTCGTCGATATCAATTAGTCAGATTGCAAGGGACTTACATGACCCATCTTCATGCGTTGGCCTTCATTTCTTCAACCCGGCTGAGCGAATGAGGTTGGTGGAGATCATCAGTGGAGATGCTACACGCCCAACTATCCGGGAGGCGTTGCGCTCTTTTGCTCTGGTTATTGGAAAAACTCCGGTGATGGCAAAAGATTCTCCTGGATTCATCGTTAATCGTGTTGCGCGACATTACTATGTTGAGTCACTAAAGCTATTGGAGGAGAATGTGTCGGATGTTCAAACTGTGGATGCATTGCTGCGATCTGCAGGATTTAAGATGGGGCCTTTTGAACTTATGGACCTGATTGGGGTGGATACAAACCTGTCTGTCACAACATCCATTTACGATTCGTTTGGCCGTGCCCATAAGTTTGCACCAAGCCAGATTCAGCAAAAACTCGTCATGAATGGCCATTTTGGAAGGAAAACCGGCAGAGGTTTTTATGAATATGAAAAAAAAAGAATCTAGGTTTCTTGTATGGTTGTGGTTGGTTGCCATAGGGGTATCCTGCAAAAGTGACCGGAGTGATGACCCGATTCCATTCATTTCGTTTTCCGATTTTGTGGCAAATCTGTCGGCACCGGAATATCAATCACTTGCCGTAAATGGCGGTTATAAGGAGATCAATTCCCTTGGCGTGAGGGGGGTCATCATCTATCGCCGTGATGCAGAAACGTACCTTGCTTTTGAGCGCAATTGCTCCTATCATCCAAACGATGCTTGTGCCACAGTAAATGTCCACTCCTCGAATTTGTACATGGTTGATCCTTGCTGCAACTCAGCTTTCAGTTTCACTGACGGCTCACCCACAGGCGGCGTTGCCTGGCGGCCTTTGCGTCTTTACACCACCGATCTGGTCGGAACGGAACTGACCATTACCAGCGAAATCGCTAATTAAGATTTGGGTGGAGCTTAGCGCTAAGTTTGCGACCTGCAGTAACGAGTCCATTTTGCCACAGATTGGCGGATGGACATTATAGAATTCATGCCTCTTACCGATCACCTCTTACTTTCTTACCGATTACCCCTTACTTCTTTCCAGGATTTCTCAACAGGCTATGTGACTTGCCATAGCCAAAATAGATCAGCACACCAAAAACCATCCAACCCACGGCCACCAACTGCGTTGTGGGGTCAAGGGATAGAATCAAGGTCGTGCAAACCAACATGCCCAGAATAGGGACCAGGGGAACCCAGGGAGTCTTGAATGGACGGACAACGTCTGGATTTTTTACGCGCATGACCCATGTTCCGGCACAGACAAGAACAAATGCGAATAGCGTTCCAAAACTGGTTAGATCTCCTGCCATGGTTCCTGGAACGAAAGCGGAAAAACTTCCCACAAAAAGAAACAATAGCATGTTGGACTTGTATGGGGTCCGGAATTTTGGGTGAAGTTCGGAGAATACTTTCGGGACCAAACCATCGATGGACATAGTGTAAAACACCCGTGATTGCCCCATGAGCATGACAAGAATAACCGATGAGAAACCGGCGAGGATGGCAATTGAGATCAGGTTGGCAAGCCACTCGTATCCGGGCATATAATTTTGAATGGCATACGCGACGGAGGCTTCCTTTCCAGCAACCGCGAAATCAGTCCAAGGTGCCACACCGGTAAGCACGTAGCTGAATAATACATAAAGGACAGTGCAGAATGCCAGAGAGCCCAAAATACCGATTGGCATATCGCGCTTTGGGTTCTTCGCTTCCTGGGCCGCGGTAGATACTGCGTCAAACCCAATGAACGCAAAGAATACAATGGCTGCCCCACCCAGAACACCACCGAAGCCCCATTGCCTGAATGACTCATGGCCGGGGGTTCCCTCCGGAATGAAATAAGGAACGTGATTTGCAGGATTGATAAACTGCCAGCCAACAAAAATGAAAACGATTACAATCGTGACTTTGAGCGCGACGATAATTCCATTGACGAAGGCAGACTCTTGAGTCCCTTTGATCAGCAGGAGGGTAAGTAACACAAGAATACCTACCGCTGGCAAATTGATTATTCCAGAAACGCCATCGATGGATGTCTCTAACGGAGAGTGACATAATGCATAGGGGATGGCGCCCCCCAACAGGTTATTCAGGTATTCACTCCAGGCAATGGAAACTGTTGCGGAGGCCAATGCATACTCAAGTATCAGTGCCCACCCAATGACCCAAGCCAGGAATTCTCCCAATGTGGCATATGCATAGGTATAGGCGCTTCCTGCAATCGGGATCATGGAGGCGAATTCTGCGTAGCACAATCCTGCAAAACCGCAACCGATGGCCGCTATCACGAATGACAATGTGACGGCAGGGCCGGCGGCTTCACTGGCAGCCCAGGCAGTCCGAACAAAGAGACCCGCCCCAATGATGGCTCCGATACCGAGCAAAATCAAGTTGGTTGGACCCAGGGTACGTTTCAGGCCCTTGGAATCGGTCGATTGGATCATCAACTGATCCAGTGATTTCTTGATGAATAAACTCATTCGTCTTGCGGGTTAGGTACGAAGAAGCCTAAAAATAGAAAATATATTGAATTAATGGTGCGGTAATTCTGTGGTCAGCCAGTTGTAGTTCTGCAAGAGGGTGATGACTGTTTCGCGAAATGCAATCACATCGTATGGCGCATTGAACAGAACGACAGCAAAAACTTTCTTCTCGGGTACAGAGATGTAGTAGGCAGCAAATCCTCCTTGATGACCGGTATGGGAAATCACCTTGTACCCGTCGGATGTCTGATCGATGAACCAGGACCAACCGATGAATGGGGTTTTTTCCGCTGACCACCGAGGGAATTTCTTTGTTGTCGCTGATTCATCAATGGAAGGCATATCCAGAAACGCGGCCTTGCGAAGGGCCAGTTCATAGCTGCTAAGTTCCTCAACAGAACTCCACACGCCCCCGTTACCCGCCGCGCAAAAAGTGGGTTCCTCACCAAAATCGTCTTCGCGCCATTCGCCTGCAATCTTTGTGTATCCGTGAGATACACCAGATTCCGGATGTGGGCCGTCAGTAATTGTGCTGGTCGTCATGCCGGCAGGTTTGAAAATATTCTCGGAGACAAATTTCTGCCACTTCTGCCCGCTCACCTTTTCAATAATGAGAGCCAAGGCATTAAATGCCGGATTGGAGTAGTGGTATTGCGTGCCAGGATCAAACTCCAGCGTATCGGTTTGGGTAACCGGATACCAGTTCTGTGCATCGTTGGCGGTTAGATAGAACACAGAGTCCTTTTCTGTCATTCGGTTATCCGGGAGACCGGAAGTGTGGGTCAGGAGGTGTTTGATTTTAACTCTTTTTGCAATGGCCTTGTCTTTGAATTCAGGGAAATACATGATTAGGCTGTCTTCAACGGAAAGTTTTCCCTGTGACTGCAAGATCAGGATTCCATTGGAGACAAACGTTTTTGAAATTGAGCCAGTGTTGAACAAGGTTTTTGGAGTTATCTTTTTTTTGTTGATCAAGTCCTCAAGACCATATCCTTTTGAAAATACAACACTCGTATCTTTCATAATAAGCACAGCTCCTCCAGGCTGCCCTTCTGGAATCAATTTGAGG
>JANPES010000071.1:0-6669 GCA_031423035.1 Cyclobacteriaceae bacterium
AGACCAGGTACACCTTTGGCTGCCGCAAACCCAATGATCAATAAACTTATTGGTGTGACAACGGAATGGATCATGAGCCCCGGTTTATATCCTTCGTTTCCGGGGTCTGATAAAAAAAGCATTAGCGAGGAACTGCC
This sequence comes from Cyclobacteriaceae bacterium, assembly GCA_031423035.1. Classification (GTDB taxonomy): domain Bacteria; phylum Bacteroidota; class Bacteroidia; order Cytophagales; family Cyclobacteriaceae; genus ELB16-189. Next base: position 138 of record JANPES010000071.1, read on the forward strand.
AACTGCACAACTTATCCACAGAAGTTTTGGAAGTGTGGTGGAAACGAGAAGATGAATAAAATCCAGCTTTTCACCGGTTGGCGTTGGCATCTGGGCTGGAGGGCGGAATGCCATGAAGAAAAAAATTGCAGCCAGACCCCCAAGCGAAACAATGATCACCGTCGTGGACTGAGCGAATCCAAGGTAGCGGGAAACAATCCCTGCTGTCAGCGCAAATAGAAAGAATGTTTCTGCCCGGTCAAATAACCCATACAGGGTTTCGGAAAAGCCTTTTCTTTCTGCCATGTGATGAAGGTAGTGAAAAGTAATGTATACTAAATGCTGATTTTGATAGCCTCACAGCCAACCCAAAGGAGAAACCTGACGAAAATCATGGCACTTCAAGGGGAATCTATTGTATTTGCAGGCTTTCGTATAAAAGAATGACATTGACCCTTTCATTAGAACCTGAGCCAAATGAGATGCGGCAGGTGCTGCTGAGGTATAAGGCGCACCATGCAATGTACTCTTATGAGGAGTTGACGCGGCTTGGAGTCAAGCCTGAGTTCATATTTGCACTGCTCGGGATTTTTGAAGATCAAAAATCATTCAGACAGGATGAATTTGATCATTTCAGACTGGAAGTCATTGTAGACTACATCCGTAAGACGCATGAATATTACCTGCATCGAAAAATGCTGGAAATAGATCAGAGTATTCATCTCCTGTTGGCTGGTTACCCAGAGGCACATCCACTCTTGCTGATTTTGAATGACGCCTATTCCGCCTACAAGACTCATTTGTCCAGCCACATTGAAGTGGAGGAGTCGCAGTTGCTTCCTTACATTCTTCATCTGGAAAAAGTGGATGATGGTAAAGCATCGTTTCAAGCTTACCCGTCATCGTATTCGCTGGAGCGGTTTCTTGTGCATCATCACGATACAGAAAAGGACCTCGCCGAGATACGTGAGATGATTCTGCGGTACTCTCCGCCGCCAACCAATGAAACGCTCCATCGGATCTTGCTTTCGCAACTGCAAGTTTTTGAAAAGGACCTCGCCGTCCATGCCTTGATTGAGGATGACGTACTCATTCCCCGTGCGATGGCACTGGAGCGGCAGTGGGGACGGTAGTTTGAGTCTCTGCATTTCCCATCGCTCTGGCAAAGAGAGGAATCTTGACAGCCAGCAGGAAGAGCAGGATAATTTTTTTCATGTTATCGCTTAGCGTTTTTATGACTGTGAATAGAATGTGAAGATAAGGCAAGAAGAAAATCCTAATTGAGAGTTGAATTAGGATGGGCTTTGGGCTCTACCAATTCCTGCCAGAAGCCTCTATGACTATCCCCAAAAGCAATGGGCCACTGCTAGGTGGCCCATTCTGAATTAGAAGAGAAGCGTTTTCCCCCTACATATCAGCAGGCTTGCGCTGAATCGTAACGACCTCTATGCCTTTTTCTTTTGCCATTTGATTTATACGGTCCACGTTCTGACTGATGGTGGTTTTCAATTTGGCCAATTCATCATCAACCGTGCGCGTAAGCATCTGGCGAACCTCCTCGCCTTGCTTGGTTGGCGGGAAATCTCCGGCTGCCTGCTCGACCATCAAGTGGGCCAGTTGGTTGTTCATTTTAATGCCGTAGTTGAGTGGATCTTGTACACTGCGGTTTCGCGTTTCGTGGATATTGTTTTCATGCGCTGTAAGGGCCTCCTCAAATTTCCTGACTGCATCCGCAAGTTCTTTGTACTGGGGATCGGATCCCACTTTAGTCTTGAGCGAGCTCAAGTCTTCTTTGATTTTCCGAATGTCGATTACACCCTGGTTTGCTTCACTTACTTTATCACGAACCTTTACCAGAAAATCATACTGTGATTGAAATTCTTCCTGTGTGGTTTGTATCCGGGGATCTTTGAGGATTTCAAACTCTTGTTCGATTGATTGACCCTTGGCCGACAATCGCACTTTATATTTTCCGGGAACAGCCCTGGGCCCGAGATTGGGTGAACCATAGAATACCATCCCAGGGAATGTTTTGTATCCGGGGTGGCGCATGTTCCAAACAAATCGGTTTCCTCCAGCCTTCACGGTAAGTTGGTCCGCTCGTTCTTTTGACTTGGAGGAATAGCTTTTGATCAATCGACCGTCGGCTTCAAGGAATTCGAGCTTCACCTCTTCTTTTTCATCTATGCTTTTCATATAGAAATGTGTAAGCACTCCACCTGGATGATTCTCACCTTCCAACTTTCGGTTAACCTGACCAAATCCACCACCTCCGGGCATCCGGTATGTGGGCATGGGCCTAAACAGGATGAAGTCCTTTGATGCAGTCTCGGTGGATAGCTGGTGCAACGGAGTGAGGTCATCAATCATCCAGAAACTCCTGCCGTGTGTGGCTGCTACAAGATTGTCGTTCTTAATAGCCAGATCATGAATGGGTACAGGGGGAAGATTCAATTGGAATTTGCCCCAGCTTGCCCCATCGTCAAATGACACCCACATTCCTTTTTCAGTGCCCGCGTAGAGCAGACCTCTGCGCTTCGGATCAGCGCGGACAACACGTACAAATTCCTCTTTGGGAATACCGTTGGTTATGACACTCCACGTCTTACCATAGTCAGTTGTCTTATAGATATAGGGCGTGTAGTCACTGAACTTGTAGGAACTCGCGACAACATAAGCGCCGCCAACCACAAACGGGTTGACATCGATACTGTTCATCATATTGTATTTCGGGGACATGGGAGGTGTGACATTCTTCCAATTCTTTCCGCCATCTGTCGTGACATGAAGCAATCCATCATCCGAACCAGTCCAAATTTCGTCTTTGGTATAGGGTGACTCTGTGATGACAAAGATGTTTGCATAGTATTCAGCACCGGTGTTGTCTTGGGTAATAGGTCCACCCGATGATTTTATCGTCTCTGGCTCATTGCGTGTGAGGTCCGGGCTGACCACTTCCCAGCTCGCTCCGCCCGTTGTAGTGACGTGAAGATGATTGGATCCGGCGTACAACTTTTTCGGATCATGGTGACTGAATACGAGTGGGTAATTCCAGTTGAAGCGATATTTCATTACTTCATCCCCGGATCCAGCAGGAAGGAAAGGCCAGACATTCGTGCTGCGCTCCTGACCATTGTCAAGATTCTGCAGGCTCATGTATCCCTTATAGTCACTGCCATAAATAATGTTGTTGTTGAGCGGGTCAGGCGCGAGGTGGGCACTTTCACCGATTGAAAGAGCATCCCAGTCACGTTCTTTGATGCTGCCGCCATCGGTGCGATGCGGAATGCGGACGCTGGAGTTGTCCTGCTGGGCCCCAAGGATTCGGTAGGGAAATGAGTTGTCAGTCGTAACTCTATAAAATTGGGCTGTCGGTTGGTTGTGGTAGGTAGTCCAGTTGTCCCCACCATCATTGGAAACCTGAGCTCCGCCATCATCCGCCATTCCCATACGCATGTTGTTGTCAGGGTCAATCCACAGATCATGGTGATCGCCATGCGGTGCATTCTTGAGTTCAAAGGTCTTACCGCCGTCTTTGGACACACCATAGCTCACATTCAGCACATATACTTTGTCTTCATTTTGGGAATCGGCATAAATGCGGCAATAGTACCAAGCCCGTTGGAGCAGCGCACGGTCCTGGTTTACGCGCGTCCAGGTCGCTCCCGCATCGTCCGAGCGATATACCCCGGGTGCTTCTGTATTTTCAATGATCGCCCAAATACGGCTTGAGTTCTTGGGAGAGAGGGTAACGCCGATAACTCCATTTATGCCCTTGGGCATTCCAGGTTTGTCGGAAAGATTTTCCCACGTATCTCCACCATCTGTGCTTTTCCACAGTTTTGAATCTGGACCGCCGCTGTCCATGCGCCAGCCATTTCTTTTCATGTTCCACGTTGCCGCATAGAGTATGCGGGGGTTATTGGGATCCATCGTGAGGTCTCCGGCGCCTGCCTTGTCATTGATATATAGAATTTTCTTCCAGGTCGTCCCACCATCTGTACTGCGGAAGACGCCCCGCGTATCGTTAGGCTTCCACAGGTTGCCCATGGCCGCCACATAAACAACATCGGAATTCTTGGGATGAATACGGATGCGTGAAATATGCCGGGAGTCCGGGAGTCCGATGTGCTTCCAGGTCCTACCTGCATCCGTAGACTTCCATACTCCCCAGCCGCTCGACACGTTGTTTCTTAAACCCTGCTCCCCTTCACCAACATAAATCACGTTGTGATCACTTTCAGCAACTGCGACAGCCCCTATCGTCCCGCCAAAATAATTGTCGGTGATGTTGGACCAGGTCTGTCCAGCGTCTTCTGTTTTCCAAACGCCTCCGCCCACGGCTCCGAAATAATAGAGGTTATTGTTGCCACGCACACCTGTTACCGTTGTAGATCGACCTCCCCGAAACGGACCCAGCTCACGCCATCGAATACCGGCGTACACCGACTGATCGAAGGAAGATGTAGCGGCGGCCGCAGTCGTAGATTTTTTCTGCGCATGGACCGGCATCACACCAATTATCAGCAATAGGAGAAATAGTTTTTTTAACATAACCAATGTTGTTTAATTAGGAGTGGCTATTAGCAGTTGGCTCTTGGCTGTTAGCACACATGACTTTTAGCTTGCTGCTCCCGTTTCATAGATTAAATCACAAAGCCAGCAGCCAATAGCTAATGGCCCAAAGTTTCTTGTCTACTTCAATTATTGATCACAGGGTCCTTCTTCTCCGGCATCAACGCAGGCATGTTCTTCTCCTTGAAGACCCGGTTGTACTCCGCGATGTCTTTCTCAATAAGTTGATTCATCTGCATTCTGTATTTCACCCAATCGGACTGGACATCAAGCGCGCGATCCTGAGCGCCTTTGGTCAGTCGGGGGTCATGTTGATCTGCTACGCCGCGAATCTGCAGAAACTCCGAGTTGAGTTTGTTGGGGAAATTGATCACATCCTGGAAGTTTTTCGACCGAGGCTCGATAAGATTCTGCTCCCACTTGTCGATCTTCTTGTTCAGTTCTTTGCCCATGTTCAAAAAGTCCTTTGCTTCCTGAACTCCTTTCAACGACTCATTGTATGTGTCAACCTGCTTTTTTACCTGGCGGAGACTGTTCACAGAGCGATGCAGTTCTTCGAACTGCTCACCGGCATTTTTCATGAACTCTTGTTGAGCAGCCCATTCAGCCGCGGTGGCTGTTATGTGAGGGTCAGAAATCAGGTCGAATTCCGTTTCTGACTTTTGTCCGCCCACCGTGATGCGCGCCTTGTACTTTCCTGGCGCAACGCGGTATCCGCTGTAATCCCCGTATACGTATATGCCGGGAACCCCAATCAGCGACTCAGTGCGGAAGTTCCATGCGAATCGGTTGATGCCAGCCTCTGCCGGAATGGTTTCTGGTGCGGGTGGCCCACCAGGATAAGGCTTAAAGGTCTCGTCTTTCTTGTTGATGTATTTGCGAATGACTCTGCCCGCCAGGTCCAGAATTTCAAGGGTCACTTTGTTGGTGTCTGCCTTTTCCTTCAGGTAATAATCGAGGATTACGCCGTTCATGGGATTGCGCCCCAGGCCAGGAATGTCACCGAAATATTCGGGAATAGTCACCGAAGACAACCGGTAGGTAGGCTTTGGCATGAAGAGCTTGACTGAAGCATCTCCAAAATTTCCTTTGCTCTGCTGAATGGCTCCCAGATCGTCCAGAATCCAGAATGAACGGCCTGCAGTTGAAGCCACGAGATCGTTATCTTTGATTATCAGATCCGTGACAGGAACGACGGGAAGGTTGAGCTGGAGTTTTGAGAAACTTGTTCCTCCGTTGAGAGAAATGTAAAAACCCCTTTCAGAACCTGCGTACAGAAGATCTTTCACTTTCTTGTCCTCACGGATTACCTTGATGAAATCATCTGTGTCAACTCCAGCACCGATTCTAGTCCATGACTTACCGTAGTCGGTCGACTTGTAGGTCATGTTGGAGTAGTCATTGAATTTATATCGTGATGCTGAAATGTAAACTGTTCCTTTTTCGTGTGGAGAAACCTCGATAGAATGGATCATCCCTTCTGGCAATCCAGCCGGGGTGATGTTGCTCCAGGATTTGCCTCCGTCTTTCGTGATGTGGACAAGGCCGCAGTCGCTGCCAGTGTAGATGACACCGGCCTCGCTAGCCGATTCAACAACGTAGTAGATCGTATTGTAATTCTCGCCACCTGCGCCTTCGTTTGTAATCGGTCCGCCGCTCACATCCTGCTTGGTTGTATCGTTGCGCGTGAGGTCAGGGCTAATGACCGACCAGCTCATGCCTCCATCGGTTGTTTTAAATAGAACGTTGGCGCCATGATACATTGTTTTAGCGTCGTGCGGAGAGTTAATCAATGGAGCGTTCCAGTTGAACCGGTATTTCATCCTCTTCGGCGCAAAGGCCAGGTTGATTGATGGATATTCCTGAATGTCCTTGGATTCACCGGTGCGTGTATCCAGCACGTCAATCTGTCCTTGATAACACCCGCCATAAAGAAGTTCGGGTTTATTGAAATCATTGAATGCTACCCATGCACTTT
>JANPES010000072.1:0-3962 GCA_031423035.1 Cyclobacteriaceae bacterium
CTTCACATGAGACGCGCATCAGCGATCTTAAAGGATGGATACCGGAGGCGATGCAGTACTACAAAAAATAACTATTAATTCTCAATGAGGGTAGGGCTTTGGTCTGGAACTGATCTATCGACGAACTTCTACCAACGATCAACCATTTCATGACTGAAGCGTATAACTTCCTTGCCTCATGGCAGCTTTTTCCTGAGAAGGGGACGTATGAGCATGGAGCCAGGCCCAAGTCCGGGATATACCGCATTGGATTCAACAACAACCAAAAGGAAATTCAGATCACCATGAATTGGGTGACTCTGGAAGACCATGCATTCTCATCCGATTATTCCATCCTGCCCGATGGAGAAGAACGCCCCTTTTCTGATCCGGATGTCGCCGATACGGTTACCTCAAATTTTATTGACTCAATACACTTCGGCGCTTCTTTTCTTCGGAAAGGGTCTGAGGTGCTGAACGTACTCCACGAGATTACGCCGCAGGGGTATTTAAAGGTCACGCAGAAACACACGCAACCCGACGGACAGGTGCTGACGAACGTGGAGATCTATCATAAGCAATTAAGCGTGCTGCCCTATTCAGCTTCCGTATCCGGCGCGGTGATCAAACCCAACGAAGAAGGAGCCATACGTCATCATGCACTTACGGCCATGGAGGAGCAGACGAACATGCAACTAACCCAGATCCGGCAGCAGATTGAATTGCTCGCCATTCAGGCGAAGGAAATCCAGCAGCGGAAGGAACTTTCAATGATTATCTATGATGCGAAATTGAGCTTTAACCCCGTGATTGGCCAGATCTACTACCTGTACGAGAAGTCGGACGGGTCCTATCTGGTATCTCTGGTAGGTCCGAAAGAGTGGGGAGTAAAGATTCCTTTCAAAGCGTTCATTGCAGCCGTGAAGCTACTGGCAGACCATACATGGAAGGAAGTGTAGGCTTGTCCAGTTGCCAGTTACCGGTTACCAGTCACCTGTTACTGGATACCGGTTACCGGTTACTGGATACTGGTTACCGGTTTCACCATTCTACTTCGCCTTCAGTGCACTGAGTTTTATCTCCGTCAATCGCCGCTTGGTGTCGAGAGAAAAATCTCCATTCATCATCCAGTCGTAGTAGGATGGTTCATCCTTGAGTACGGTAAGAACTTTCTTGCCCTTGTGTTTACCAAAATTAAAGAGAGCGTCTCCATTGGGATCCAAAACCATACGGCTTGCCAGATCTACCATATCGGAGGAAGCCAGTTTGTTTAGTTCGTCCATGTCGTTCTTCACTATTCCAAGGGCGTTGCCGAGGGGGTCGGTGACGGGTTGATTCTCATATCGTTCAACCTGCGCCAGGAGCACTTCCATAGAGGCGCGCGTATCAGCCGCGGCACTATGCGAATTTGCCAGATCTTTCTTGCAATAGAATTGAAAAGCCGCTGACAAATTCCGTTTTTCCATCATATGAAAAATACGTTGGGAGTCGATGATTCGCTTGCGTGAGTAGTCAAACTCTACATCGGCACGGAGGAATTCTTCCACCAAGACGGGAATGTCGAACTTAAGGATATTAAACCCGCTCAGGTCAGACCCTTCCATAAACCGCGCATACTCGCGGGCTATCTCTTTGAATGTAGGCTTGTCCTTGACATCATTGTCACTAATCCCGTGAATGGCGGTGGATCCGGCCGGGATTGGGATGGTCGGATTGACCCGGCTCTGCTTCTCCAGGATTTCTCCATTTGGCATGAGTTTGATTACGGCGATCTCGACAATCCGATCTTGCGCTATGTTTGTTCCCGTTGTCTCGAGGTCAAAAAAACAAAGCGGTATTTTAAGATTTAGTTTCATTTGGGGTCAGTGTAGTTGGAGATGGTCAGGCATTTGGGCTTCCAAAAGTCTGGATGGCCTCGTAAAACATGGACGATGTTATTCCCAGTTTTTTTACGGTTTCTTTGGCGGCGCTTATATTTTGAAGATTGTGTTTGCCTGTTAGTTTTAGCGGATGCTTCTCTGAACTGGATTCGATGAGATATTCCTGCCCGCCTTCAAATGTGCTTGGATGGGTCTTGTAAGGTATATACAACACATCTTGTTGATGGACCTTCGAAAGTGCCGTAACTACCGGCTCGAGGTCAAAGTAAATAAGTACCCCGCCTTTGGGTGTGCATGATTCGAATAAACTGAATTGGTGGGTGTACTTTTCTTTGCTAGGGAAAGCTTCAGACTGGGACCACTCAATTCCGCTGATTACTCCTACATGGTGCTTGTACTTAAGAAAGATTGTAGTTGAATCCAATACCGATGCGAGGCCGTCCTGTCCCTCAATAATAATGAGTGGAGCATCGGAAATTCTAATTTGGTGATCCAGGCCAGGAACCTCCTTTGCCACGACGTAGTCAAACTTCCGTTTGTGAAAATTGAGTACGTGAAGAATTAGCAGCGTAATCATTGTCTTGCCGTGGCTTCCTGTCACAACGACCCTGTGCTTATTCTTACATTCCTCATAAATGTAGGCTGAGTACGAAGTTATAGGTATTTTAATGTCAACAGCCCGCTGCAGCTCTGGGTTATCGCTTGTAATGCCCGGACCAATAATAAGCGCATCAAGATTGGCCTGGACACGGTCTGGAAACCAGCCAAGGCCTGGCAACAAGCCCAATTCCTTTAGTCTATTCCTTTTGAGGTCATCCTCCAGAATTTCTTCTGATCCGGTAATGTTGTGACCGGCTTCTTTCAGTACAATGGCAAGCGCTTGCATGACGGGATCGCCAATGCCGGTAAAATGGATTCTCTTCTTCTTGTCCATCCTCTTTGCTTTCGGGCTTCAAGTTAAGGTAAAATGTTTGTCCCGTGAAACGGCTAACTGTTAGGCGCTTATGTCAGTCTTTGCAAAAGACACTTGATTTGAGTGAAGAAATATTTCATGTCAAGTGAAATTTATTAACAATCCCGATTGTTGATGTTTGTAGATTGTTTAGAAGTTGTGGACGTAAGGGATTCAAGCGTGTGGATCTAATCTATAGGTTTGTTCTTCACTTTAAATACACGTCCAACAACCACAAAGTATGGAGCAACGGTCAACGTCATTGAGGTCAGGCAGCACAAAAATTGCCAAGTTAGTTCCCCGGGATCTCTCGGAGAACCTGGGCAAGCTGCCGCCTCAGGCGCTTGATCTGGAAGAGGCAGTACTTGGTGCTTTAATGCTGGAAAAGAACGCGTTAACTGCTGTAATTGAGTATTTGCGTCCGGAGCATTTCTATAAGGAGCAACACAAGGAGATCTATCAGGCCATCACGGATTTGTTTAAGGCCTCTGAGCCTGTTGATATGCGCACCGTAGTTGCTCAGTTGAGGAAAAATGGACGCCTCGAATTGGTGGGGGGTGCCTATTATATTGCGGAATTGACTTCCAAAGTCAGTTCTGCCGCCAATATTGAATACCATGCCCGGATTATTATTGAAATGGCCATCAAACGGGATTTGATCCAGATTTCTTCACAAATCCAGCAAGATGCCTACGAGGACACCACAGATGTGTTCGACCTGCTAGATAAGACGGAGCAGTCAATTTTTTCCATTTCAGACTCAAACCTTCGCAAGAACTATGATACGATGAAGTCCTTGATGTTCAAGGCAGTAAAGGAACTTCAAGAGCGAAAAAACCATAAGGATGGACTGACAGGTATTCCGAGCGGCTTTACGAAATTGGATCGTATTCTCAGTGGCTGGCAGCGTTCAGACCTCATTATCATTGCGGCCCGACCCGGCATGGGAAAGACGGCTTTCGTTGTAACCGCTCTCCGGAATGCTGCCGTCGACTTTAATCACCCTGTGGCGATATTCTCTCTTGAAATGGCTTCGCTTCAATTGGTCAATCGATTGATTTCATCTGAGGCTGAGCTTGAATCAGACAAGATCAAACGGGGGAACCTGGCTGAGTTTGAATGGCAGCAGTTGGTGCACCGCACCAATCGGC
>JANPES010000073.1:0-2112 GCA_031423035.1 Cyclobacteriaceae bacterium
CGGCGGTCGATTGATGGGTGGAGGTTTTGGCGGGTGCACAATCAATTTGATTTGGCCAGATAAGGAAATGGAATTTAAGGAATTGATAGCAACAGATTATTTCACCTCGTTTAGAATAAATCCGGAATTCTTACCAGTCAAACTTTCTCAGGGTATCCATTTAATCAGCTAACAGGCCGCGCATGCAAGTTCTCGACTATATTGTCTTCTTGACCTACTTCGCAGCTGTTTCAAGCTATGGATACTGGATTTACCAACGGAAAAAAAAGCTGGAACTCGACTCCAAGGATTTCTTTCTGGCCGAAGGGTCGCTGACCTGGTGGGCAATTGGTGCTTCGTTGATTGCCTCCAATATTTCTGCTGAGCAGTTTATCGGAATGAGTGGAGAGGGGTTCTTTGTTGGGATAGCCATCTCGGTGTACGAGTGGATTGCAGCACTCTGTCTGATCATTATTGCAGTCTATTTCATGCCTGTATATCTGAAGAACAAGATATACACCATGCCTCAGTTTCTTACCCGTCGCTATAATGAGACGACAGCGCTGATCATGGCGGTATTTTGGTTGTTCCTGTATGTGTTTGTTAACCTGACCTCTATTTTATACCTGGGATCTGTCGCCATCAACGGCTTGATCGGCGGAAATTCACTGCACGCAATTCTTCTTTGCCTTGCCTTCTTTGCCTTGATCATTACCCTGGGAGGCATGAAAGTTATTGGCTACACCGACGTGATCCAGGTCGCGGTGCTGGTGGTTGGCGGATTGGCCACTACCTATTTTGCATTGACTATCGTTGCTGAAAGTTTTGGAGTTCATGGAGCCATCGCTGGATTTCAGATGCTGATGGAAAAAGCCCCTGATCATTTTCATATGATTTTCAACAAGCCTACAGCCGCTTCCCCACAGGAGGAAATCAGCAAGTACCTGATCCTACCCGGCATACTGATGTATGTAGCAGGTCAATGGATTGTAAACCTTAACTACTGGGGCTGCAATCAATACATCACGCAGCGCGCCCTGGGCGCAAACCTCGAGACAGCACGCACAGGTATACTGTTTGCCGCTTTTCTGAAATTGCTTATGCCTGTAATCGTGATGCTACCCGGTATTGCCGCCTATGTACTGGCGCGCCATGGCGACCTTCCCGAGCTCACCAGTAAAGATGGCGCCTATTCTGCCATCCTAGGATTTCTCCCTTCCGGGCTCAAAGGACTTTCTGTTGCGGCGCTCACCGCAGCAATTGTTGCATCGCTGGCGGGCAAAGCCAATAGCATCTCCACCATCTTCACACTGGATATTTACCGGAAGTACTTCAATGTTGACGCATCGGAAGTGAAATTGGTTTGGGTTGGGCGCCTCACGGTAATTGTCGCTATGCTCATTGCCATCTTCTTTACCTGGACCGATTTATTGGGAATCGGGGGAGCGGGAGGTTTTACGTTCATCCAGAAGTATACCGGGTTCATTAGTCCGGGAGTATTTGCCATGTTTATCCTGGGGATGTTCTGGCCCAGAACGACTGGGGCAGCGGCGATTGCAGGCGTATTCACCGGATTTGTCCTCGCCGTAATATTTAATAACTATGCTCCTGCCTGGTTCGGCAACGATACCTGGCTTTATACCGCCTACCCGAATGGAAAAGGCGAGTTTGAAATCCCCTTCCTGTTGTGCATGGCGCTCTCTTTCTTCTTCACTGTAGGGGTGATGGTCCTCATGAGCCTTGCGGGCCCGAAGGTGAACCCAAAAGCATTTGAATTGGACAAGGAAATGTTTAAGATTAATGCCTTATCCAAAATTCTGATTATCGCTATCCTTATGATTTTAGTGGCCCTGTACGTGAAGTTTTGGTAGTGAACGTAGAACCCAAACCCAACAACTGCTATGAAGAATGAAACAATAGCAAATGCCCGGAGAAGTTTCCTTAAGACACTTATGGCGGGAACGGCGGCCTCGCTGGCAATTCCTGCGTTGGCTGTCGCGAAGGATATGGAGCTTGAGCCACCCCTGACAGCGCCAGCCGATCCGGGCGACGAGCGCTACTGGGAGATGGTGAAGCGTCAGTTCGCCGTGCCGGATAACCTTGTCATGATGAACGCAGCTAACCTCTGCCCGG
>JANPES010000074.1:0-2599 GCA_031423035.1 Cyclobacteriaceae bacterium
GTACCGAACGCGTTTGCCTACAGCGGAAAACTCAAGTGGGAAGTACCTCCACCGCATCAATCGATTAATGTTTCACTGATTCCATATGTTGCTGGGGGGTTATCCAGTGACAAGACAACCACACCGGAAACCAAGGACACAGATCTTCAGGCCGGCTTCGATGCGAAGATCGGAATAACCCCGTCACTCAACCTGGATCTAACGGTAAACCCGGATTTCTCACAGGTGGAGGTTGACCGGCAGGTGATTAACCTTACCCGGTTTGAATTCCAGTTCCCGGAGCGGCGCCAGTTCTTCCTGGAGAACAGCGATTTGTATGATCGTGCCGGATGGCCAACGGCTCGCCCATTCTTCTCCCGCCGCGTTGGGTTAGCCCAGGATACGTCAGGGAACATTCAAAGAATTCCTATCGAATACGGTGCGCGACTGAGTGGATCGCTGTCGAGCAAGTGGCGGTTGAGTGTGCTGAACATGAAGACGAAGGGAAAGCTTTCTATGGGCCTGCCGGAACAGATGTATACTGTAGCTGCTGTCCAACGGAATTTCTGGAAGCAGTCTAATATTCAGGTCATGTTTGTCGACAAGCAGTCACTGGGAAATGACCTCGGTGACTCCAGTAAGTATTTCCACCCTGATCTCTGGGAAGAAAAAACAGATCCTACCGGGACAACCAAGGTGCTCAATACGGATAACCGAAGTGTAACCGTTGATCTGGACCTTTTATCTGCTGACAATAGTTGGTACCTAAGTGGCTTCTATAGTAAATCGTTCGATGCGTTTGCAACAGATGACAATCAAACCGGCGGTTTTTTCGCTTCACATACCACCCGAGACTGGAATTTCTTTGTAATGCAGACCTTTCTTCAGAAGAACTACAATGCTGAAGCTGGTTTCGTTCCGAGCCGCGGCGTTTATCCAGGGGTAAACAGTTCCATTATTAGCGTTACGCGGTCCATTTATCCGAAAAGCAAAACGCTCGTCAAGATTTCACCTAATGCAGACTTCAACCTGTCAAGCATACCGGGTGGAGTCGTTACAGATAAAATCGGAGGAGTAGGAGTGACCTTTGCCTTCCTCAATACAGCCAGCTTTGGTGTTCGTTATAATCACGTATTTCAGGAATTGACCAATTCGTTTAACCCGATTGATGATGAGAAGTACACAAACTTCTTGCCGGGAGAACAGTATAGCTGGAACAATGTGTTGTTGAGTTTTCAATCAGATACCCGCAAGCTTTTTCGCTATTCGGTGGGCGCATCACCGGGGCAATTTTACAATGGCACTAACCTGTACCTGAATGGTGAAGTGAATTACCGCTATCAGCCTTTTGGCAGCATATCCCTGCGGTTCGACTACTATGATCTGAAATTGCCTGACAACTACGGCAATCAGCAGCTTTTTCTGCTGAGCCCGCGGTTTGATTTGACTTTTACCGACAAAGTATTCCTCACAACATTTATCCAGTACAACACCCTTGCCGACAATGTCAACCTGAATGCCCGACTCCAGTGGCGCTACAAGCCGGCCAGTGATTTTTTCCTGGTGTTTACGGAGAATTACCTTCCGGCCACCTTTGCTGGTAAGAACTATTCTTTGGTATTTAAATTCACCTATTGGTTGAATATTTGAGCCTACAACCGTTGAGTTAGTCGCATTTGGCGCGTAGCTTTGCAACTCATTCAAACCTGCGCGATGGCCTTTAATTTTTTTAAGAAATCAGAGAAACCAGAGCCAACTCCCAAGCCGGCGGCGGAAGAGAATCACGGTAAGCATTACATCAACCTTACCGTTAAGCATATCGTCCAGGAAACGAAAGAAGCAATTTCTATTGTTTTTGCCCATCCGGAAGGTCGGAAGATTGCATACAAATCAGGCCAGTTCCTCAGTTTGATTACTTCCGTACAAGGAAAAGAAGTCCGTCGTGCCTATTCATTATGTTCATCGCCTTTTGTGGATGAAGATTTGGCTGTGCTGGTCAAGCGCGTGGAGGAGGGTAAGTTGTCGAATCACCTGCTTGACAATCTGAAGGTCGGCGACAGCATCAAGGTGATGGAGCCCATGGGCCACTTTACCACCGACTACGAGAAGGGGAGGAAGCGCCACATCGTGATGTTCGCCGGGGGGAGCGGGATCACGCCGATGATGTCGCATATCAAGAGTACGCTCAATCAGGAACCTGACAGCGTAGTTTCCCTTATCTACTGCAACCGCAACCTGGAGAATGTCATTTTCATGGAGGAGCTGACGCGGCGAGAAGCTCAGTATGAAGGCCGTCTTCATGTAATCCATATCCTGGATCAGGCACCAATGAACTGGCAAGGCCTCTCAGGGTTACTGAATCATGACATGCTCACAAAGCTATTTGAACGCATTCCGAATTGGGGCATCGATAAGACTACTTACCTGATGTGCGGCCCTGAAGGAATGATGAAGAACGTGGAGACGATTCTTCAGGAGCACAAGATTCCAGGCGAAAAGGTTTTTAAGGAGAGCTTCGTAACGCCAACGATCGATAAAGAGCAAAAGAAGGAAGTGTCTGCTCCCGCGGTTGAGAAGAAAGCGCATGAAGTGACCATCCGGTACGATGGACAGGAGCACA
>JANPES010000075.1:0-16762 GCA_031423035.1 Cyclobacteriaceae bacterium
GTGGTCCAGCCCGCCCGCAGCATGCCCTGCACGTTGCTCAGGCCTTGTAATGCCTTGGCGGCTGAAGAATTCTTCAGATGGTACAGCTGATAATCATCGTCTGCATCGCCGAGGGGATGACAATGCATATCGATAAACCCAGGCAGTACGGTGTACTCGGACAGATCAATAACGTTCGCTCCGGTTGGTGTTTTCTCCCGCTTGCCAACCGAGGTGATTCGGTTGCCTTCGACAACAATCATGGCATTGGGGATTGATTTCCCGGTTCCATCAATCACCTCTCTACACAAGATGAATGTCTTTTGTGCCAATCCCTGCACACCGCTGAGCGATAGCGCAATAACCAGAAGTAAGACTTTTGAACTCTTCATAACGTAAGATTCAAGGATTTAAAAATATCCAATCCAAATAGCTGGCGCCGCTGCCAAACGCCTGCCTGGCTTCATTTCTTCACGTCGTTCCGGAAGACCTTTCCACCAATCATGACAAAATTGACTTTGTGGAGGTCGTTAATATCATTTAAGGGATTACCCTCCACAGCGATGATATCCGCAAACTTCCCGGCTTCAATGGTTCCCAGGTCCTTTTCCTTACCGAGGATTTCAGCGTTTACCTTGGTTCCCGCAACGATGGCCTGCATAGGCGTCATTCCAATCCTTACCAACTCGGAGAATTCATTGATGGAGAACTGGACCGGGTTATCAAAGAAATCAGTACCCACGCCAAATTTTACTCCCATCGCCAGCGCTTTCCGATATCCCGCATCCCGCGAAGCTGTATTGGCGACCGTAATCTGGTATGCCTTGCTCAAGGCCTTGCTGTTCTGTAACATCTCCAGGTTGTATTTGAAGACCGTGAGCGTCGGAATCAGGTAGGTACCATTGGCGATCATGATTTTCATAGCCTCTTCATCAATAAAAGAGCCATGCTCAATCGTTCGCGCCCCCGCTTTGGCGGCCATCTTGATCGCCTCTGCTGCATGCGCATGCGCCATTACCGGAACATCGCGCCGTTTGGCTTCTTCAATGGCAATTGCGAGTTCGTCTGCACTTAAATGAACATTTTTAGGATTGTCTCCTGCCGTCGCATAGGCGCCTGACACCAGCAACTTGATCCAATCACTCCCATACTTGATCTCATTTCTAACCGCCTTTCGCATTTCCTCTGGACCATCAACCACGAGTCCATCGACTGAGAGGTGCTGCTCATACGACATGAAGTTCACATCGCCGCCTCCACCGGTAGCGGAGATCCAGTGACCGGCGCCATAGATCCGGGGCCCGACAAAAAGCCCTTTGTTGATGGCATCCCGAATTTCAAGATGTGCATATCCCACATCTGCATCGCCTGCAATGCGGAGGGTCGTCCAGCCGCATCGCATGAAGTCCTGGGATCGCTTGAGGCCTTCCAGCGCTTTCTGTGCCGAAGATTTCTCCAGGTGCTGGATCTGATACTCATCACCGCTTACCAGCGGATGGGAGTGCATATCGATAAGCCCTGGCAATACGGTGTAGCTGCGAAGGTCAATGATGGTCGCGTCTTTTGGTTCCTGACCAGCCTTAACCACGGAGGTGATCCGATCCCCTTCAATGACAATAGACACGTCTGCCTGGGCCTTCCCCGTGCCATCGATCAGGAGTTTGCAAAGAATTACTTTCTTCTGAGCCTCTGCAATGGAAATTGACAACAAAAACGATGCAATAACGATTATGAAATTTCTCATGTTGAATAGTCGTGACGTGATCATTGCTCTATTTTAAATTCATCTTCCAACCTGGACCCCGCACAACGCGCCCGGGTCGTGCATTGGTGTGTTCACCGTCTTTCAGAACTTGAGTGCCGTTGATGAACACGTGCACCATCCCGGTGCTGTACTGATGTGCTTCCTCGAAGGTGGCATGATCCTGAACCTTGGCAGGATCGAAGACCACTACGTCGGCATAATATCCGGGGGTTAGCGTTCCGCGTTTTTTGATGTTGATGTTGCCAGCGGGAAGAGAAGTGAGTTTCCGAATGGCTTCTTCCATTGGAATAACCTTTTCATCCCGCACGTACTTCCCGATCACGCGTGTAAAATTCCCAAAAGCACGGGGGTGGTCTTTGTATTTAAGCCAGAAGCCTTCTGCCGGAGGAGAGCCAGCATCAGAACCAAAGCTCACGTAGGGCAATGCGATCTGGCGCTTGATATTTTCTTCACTCATCATAAAGTAGGCTGCCTCCACACGGGTGCGGTCGGCAATGACAAGGTCCATGGCCGTCTCTTCGGGAGACTTGCCGTGCATGGCAGCCACTTCCTTCAGTGTCTTGCCGACATATTGCTTGAGCGAATCCTTGCTGAAGCCGAGTAAGAGCACATTCTCAGGTCCACCGCAGGTTCGCAGCATATTCTCCCACTTGTCGGTCGGGGTGAGCATTTCCTGAAGTACTTTCTTACGGATGGATGGTGTCTGCAGGCGTTTTCTCCACGCATTGATTCCCCCCTCCTGAACCCAGGGAGGCATTGTCGCGTCAAGGCCTGTAGCACCGGCAGTGTAAGTGTACATATCGGCCGTGATTCGTAACCCAGACCTGTTGGCACGGTCAATCTTCGCCATGACGGTATCCAATTTTCCCCAGTTGTCTTTGCCGGCCATTTTCAGGTGGTAGATTTCCGCCGGCAGCCCGCCTTCCCGTGCGATACGTATCGTTTCATCTACGGCAGCAAAAATGTTGTTTCCTTCGCTGCGCATATGGGCGATGTACATACCCCCGTAGGGAGCGGCGACTTTGCTGAGTTCAATAAGTTCTTCGGTGGTCGCGTAGTTGCCAGGCGCATAGATCAACGCGGTGGTGACCCCGAGCGCCCCCTCTTCCATGGCTGCTTTGACGAGACCTTTCATGCGTTCCATTTCTTCAGGATTGGGCGCGCGGTTGGCATAGCCAAGTTCATGGACCCGTACCGTATTCAAGCCAATGAAGGAGCTGATATTTTGAGATATGCCTTTCTTCTCGAGATAATCAAGATATTCTCCAAGTGTAGTCCATTCGATCGGGTACTTGAAGTCAGGGTATTTCTCCATTGACTCCATCGACTCTTTCTTCATCTGGTCATTCATGGGCGCGATGGAAATTTCTCCGAGCACCTCGTGGGTAACCCCCTGTCGGACATCGCTCTGGCCGCGGCCGTCGAGGATGAGGGTCTCCCAGCTGTGACTGAGCATGTTGATAAACCCTGGTGCTACGGCAAGTCCTTTTGCGTCTACTTCTGTTTTCCCGACAGCGTTCGACAGATCCCCAATGGCAGCCAGGGTATCGGCATTGATTGCCACGTCGGCGGTAATGCCTGGCTTACCGGAACCGTCATAGACAGTGCCCCCGCGAATGACGATATCGTATTCCTGTTTCTTGCAGGAGACGACAGTCAGGAGAAGAAGGGCAAAAATTAGTTTTTTCATGGGGTGGAAGGGTTTGATGGTTGAGTAAGTAACCAAAAAATGTGGGTATGAGCAATAGGACTAATGTGAATGGTGGGGATTCCAGAATCGTAGAGATTTGCATACGGATTGAGCTTGATTTGCCACAGCAGAGGCAGAGACACAGAAGACAAAGGTGTGCTGGTGGCCAGTTCACCTACCGGTTCGATATGCCAGTTTAGGGTGGGGCCGGTGTTCTTAATAACCGTTGGGATGATGGCGGGACCAATTGAATACTCATTGTCACTCCTAAGCCGGCAATAGTGTGATCACTTAGGGAAACACTATGATCAGAGAAAGTTTAGTAAATTTGAATCATGGACTTTAACCAATACATCGAAATCATTCCCGACAAGCGGTTCGGACGCCCATGCCTCAGGGGAACTAGAATTTCTGTTTACGACGTTCTCAATTGGTTGGCCAACGGGATGACCAAAAGCGAAATCATTAAAGATTTTCCGGAACTAAACGAAGTCCAAATCAACGCCTGCCTTTCCTACGCTGCAGAACGCGAACATAGAATGCGCTTTGCATCGTGAAGCTACTGCTCGATCAGAATATCTCTTATAGACTTGTAAAGAAGCTAGAATCGCTATTTCCGGGCACCCAACAAGTCAACACTCTTGGATTGATTGACAAACCAGATAGGCTGATTTGGGAGTTTGCTAAAAGGGAGGAATTCATCATAGTAACTTTTGACTCTGACTTCTATGATTTGTGCCTTACCCTAGGGCATCCACCAAAACTAATCTGGATAAAGTCCGGTAGTATCACCACAGAAAACCTGTACCGTATTTTTTCTGCCAAGGCAAGTCAAATTCATCACTTCACTGAAGACAATGAACTGAGTTGCCTTGAAATTGTTGACTTGTAAGCAAATCAACAGAGAACATGCGCTTAAGAACCAAATATCTTCTCATATTCCTTTCAGTCATCGTCCTCATGTTCTGTTGCGAGGCCCCCCAACTACCCGACTCTCCCCTGGATGCTTTGAAGATAACCGTGCCCCGCGAAGCTAACCGGGCCGTATCGTTCACCAACAAAGAAGCCGCATACTACTACACCCAAACTCACAAATCCGACCACCCCGAGCACAACTGGTTTGAAGGGATGAACATAGCCAAGGACCGCGTCTTCGGCGGGTATCAGTTGTTTGCCGATGACAAGGAACTCGACAGTGAAAAGGCAAAGGTTGTCGTATATCCCTATAAGATGGTCCGTGAGCACGATGAGGTGACCGAAGAACTTTGGTTGCTGGACACACTGAACATCATTGAAGTTGGCCTGACAGGCGCAGACCAAGTCATTGGGATTGCCTTGAAGGGCCAGGGCATCACCTTAAAAAGTCAAACAAACACCTTTGCTTTCTTCTCATCTATGGAAGGGAACTTTTCCATTGCCGTTTCGACGAAGACTTTTCATCCACTCAAGATAAAAGACAATGTCCTTTCGGCCGAAGCGGAAGCCGGTGGATTCTATATCGCCGTGGCCAAAACGGATGCCGAGGCAGAAGCCCTTGTTCGGGAAACGCAGCAAAACATTGTCTCCCTCAAGGGGAGCCGCGTACAGCGAATGGAAAGGTTCCTGGAACGCAGAGTCCCGATTAAGACCAACCTTGACTCTCTGGACCAGGCGATAAGTTGGCTTTACCTCACAATGGACCAGCTGGTGACGAAGCAACAAGGCGATGGCATCTATGCAGGGCTCCCCTGGTTCAACGAGTATTGGGGTCGCGATGAATTCATCTCCTTCCCCGGCGCCATTCTTGTCTCCGGACAATCTGAAACCGGTAAAAAAATCCTTAAGTCATTCGCCAAGTACCAGGACAAAGACAAAACCTCGAAGTACTTCGGTCGCGTACCCAACATCGTCAATCCAAATAATATTGACTATCACACCACCGATGGTACTCCGCGGTTCATCATCGAGCTTCAAGACTATGTCAAGTACTTCGGTGACAGTTCGCTGATCAGGGAAATGTATCCCGCTGTCGTCAACAGCATTGAAGGCGCATTGAAAAACTGGGTGGACGATAAAGGGTATCTGCTACACGAAGACAACGAGACGTGGATGGATGCACGCGATACCAACCTCGTGTCGTACTCCCCCCGCGGTACACGCGCCAATGACATCCAGGCACTATGGTATAAACAGCTTCGCGCTTGCGTCTATTTCGCTACCTACATGAAGGATGCAAGCAACGAGAACAAGTGGAACGCCCTCGCTGATAAACTGAAGGCGAACTTTCAGAAAGACTTCCAGGACGGTGAACACGATTACCTCGCTGACCGCCTTACGAAAGAAAACAAACCCGACTTCAGCCTCCGTCCAAACCAACTCTTTGCGCTGGACATGATTGATGACCAGAGGCTGAAGGCAAAAACGGTCAAGAAAGTTTGGGAAGAACTGGTCTACCCCTGGGGTGTAGCCACACTGGACCGGCATGATCCTTTCTTCCACCCTTTTCATCTCACGCCCGAATACCACAAAGATGCGGCCTACCACAACGGCGCCATCTGGCCTTGGCTGAACGGCATCGCCATGCAGCGGATGATAGAGTTTGAACGAGTGGAGACCGCCTATACGCTCTTCAAGAACATGAACCGCCAGGTTCTTACGCGTGGTGTTGTTGGTGGGCTAAGCGAAAATCTTGACGCTTATCCGCGTGAAGGACAGGCATTGCCCAATCTTACCGGCACATATCTGCAAGCCTGGTCAAACGCCGAGCAGCTGCGCATCTGGAACCAGTGGTTCCTCGGTTTCCGTCCCGACCTGACGAATAACACACTCACGATAGCACCTCGCATTCCCGCAGAAATCACCGAAATGGAATACCGCGTCCTGATTGGTGCAAGTAATATCTCCGGCACATACAACAAGTCTGAAACGAGCACCCATTTCTACCGGTTCAACAATCTCCGCTTTAACGTCAGTGTTGATATCTATCCCTATGAGATTACCATGATCAACATAAGACCCCGCTACACACTCGAAATCAAAGAGTCCGCAGAATCACTAACCATTACCCTGCGTGACCGGGACAAGACCCTTAAGGTGGTCAAGCCGGAGCGCTCACCAACTCGGCTCAAAGAGAAATCGCTCAGCGATGAAATACTCCGCGGTGTCAAGTTTGCGCAGCCGCTTGATTTAAAGAATCATGAGGTGATGGGGCCGATTCAGTAATTCGGCAATTCGTTGATGGCAACAAAATCTGTGGTAATTTGTGTAATCTGTGGCAAGCCTGTGTAGATAAACTTGCCCAATCACAAATTATGGCGAGTTTGGTATATTCGAACCCCAACTGCTATTCAGCGAACCCTTAAACCTTCATAAACCCAACAAACAATGACCATCAAACTTAGAATTTCACTGGCTATAATCTTTCTGGCCACCTGTATCGCAACCTCCTGTATGGCCCCGATGAAGGACACAAAAGCCGAAGACAACATCAAGAAATATACCTTCGTATGGGATGAAATCATGAACAAAGGAAAACTGGACATGTTCAACAATACCAACTTTACGGATAGTGTAGTGATGCACGTCAGCCCGTCCGATGCGGTGGGTATTGACAACGCCCGCGACTACTACGCCAACTACCTAACTGGCTTTTCAAATATCCAATTCACGATCAAGGATGTCTTTGGACAAGACGACAAAATCGTAAAACATTGGGCATTCAAGGGCACCCATACGGGCAATTTCTTTGGCATCCCGGCTACTGGCAAAGAGGTGAGCGTTGAAGGAACCACGCTTGTCCGCATGGAGAACGGTAAGATTGCTGAGGAAAGAGACTTCTTTGACAACCTGGAGTTCTCACAACAGCTTGGCTTGATTCCTCGCTAACTGACTAACACCACCGAATATATCCATCTTTCAAACACCGAATCATGAAGAAAATTCTCAGCCTGTTTACCGTTGCTCTGCTAACATTTGCCTGCACACCTCCTGGCGAAACTTTTGAAAACGCAACCTGTATCGAAAACATTGCCACCATTGACCCCAGCGACGGTCTAAAGGAAAATCAAACCATAGTTATCAAGGACGGAAAGATTCTCAAAATAGCACCAACGGCTGAGCTCAAACTATCCTCAAAAAATCAGATTGTTGACGGCACTGGAAAGTACCTGATCCCGGGACTGTGGGATTCACACATTCACTTCGCCTACATCGAAGCCCTGGCGCCACGCATGTTCGATTTGTTCATGGTGTACGGTATCACCAGTGTTCGGGATACAGGCGGCAAGATTGATTTTGTAAAGGAATGGAAGAACAAGTCCGTCGCTAACCCCACCGGTACACCCCGCGTTATGATCGCCGGTCCCTTGCTCGATGGCATGCCCAACGTTTACGACGGAAGTGACCCCGGCCATCCCCCACTCTCTGTCGGTTCAGGTTCTGTCGAGGCTGTCGCGTCGCTCATTGGAAAACTAGATAGCATCGGCGTTGATTTTCTCAAAGCCTATGAGATGCTGACACCCGAGCAGTTTGCCATGGTGATGAAACTGGCCAAAGAAAAAGGATACAATGTCACCGGCCACGTGCCGCTGAGCATGGATGTTGCATCAGCCTCCAATGCCGGACTCAACAGCATGGAGCACATGCGCAATCTGGAGCTGTCCTGTGCGACGAATGCTGATGAACTGCTGAAGCAACGCCGTGCGATGCTGGCGAAAGGAAAAAACACTCCGGGTGGTGTACTGCGCTCCAGCATTCACTCGGCACAGCGCGAAATCGCTGTCAAGAACTATGACGACAAGAAAGCCGATGAGGTCCTTCAGGTTCTGCTTAAGAATCAAACCTGGCAGATCCCAACAATGGCTTTGAACACTGGCTTTACCCGGCAACCGTTTGGTCAGCCGGAATGGCAGGAGAGTTTTGAATACTTGCCGGGCACCATCCGCGATGAATGGAAAAGTACTATTGAAAAGTTAAAGGGCAACGAGCTTCCGCCGTTCACTCAGCAGTATACGCAATGGATGCTTGGCATGGCTGGAAAGATTCACAAGGCTGGTATCCCCATGATGGCTGGGACGGATACGCCCATTGGCTTTCTGACACCTGGGCTGAGCCTGCATGAAGAACTGATCGTATTGGTCGAAGCGGGACTTTCGCCACAGGAAGCACTGAAAACAGCCACGTTGAATCCAGCGCGTTACTTCAAACTCGAAAATGAATTGGGCTCCATCAAAGAAACCATGTGGGCAGATCTCATAATCCTTACCGCGAATCCCCTGGAGAATATAAAAAACACGCAGCGCATTGATGCTGTGCTGAAGCAGGGCAAGTACTACGACCGGGAGGCGCTCAACCAAATTCAAAAGAAGTTGAGGGAAGAGTAGGTACCGAGATTAGGTGTCTATTGATACCTATAATCTATTTTTAGTCTCCGGCTGAAACCCGGAAACTTTACCGCAGAGCCGCAGAAGCGCAGAGATTAGTACTCCATGGCTTCACTAAAGAGCGCATCTGTGATAATCTGTAATCTGTGGCAAGGCTCTCCCTTAGGCTCCACACGGAACCCATTCCCAAATTCCCAAATATTCCCAAATCAGCTAATCCCCAAATCCCCAAATCCCCAAATCAGCTAATTCCCAAATTGATTATCTTTGCCCCTCATTTTTGAGAATCCATGATTTCTGCCAATAACCTCTCTCTGCAGTTCGGAAAACGCGTATTGTTCGACGAGGTGAACATTAAATTCGCTGACGGCAACTGCTATGGCGTGATCGGGGCCAATGGGGCAGGGAAGTCAACTTTCCTCAAGATTCTGGCCGGCGACATCGACCCCAGTCGCGGAAACGTGACCCTGGAGCCCGGAAAACGAATGGCAGTTCTGCGTCAGAACCACTACGAATTTGATGAGGTCACTGCCCTGGATACAGTCATGATGGGCCATGCCAGGCTATGGAGCATCATGCAGGAAAAGGACGCCATCTATGCCCGCCCTGATTTCTCTGAAGCCGACGGAATTCGCGCCTCTGAACTGGAACACGATTTTTCTGAAATGAATGGATGGAATGCCCAGTCAGATGCGGCAGCTCTCCTCAGCGGGCTCGGGATTGTAGAAGAGGATCATTTCAAACTTTTGAAAGAACTCAGTGGCAATCTCAAGGTACGTGTGCTTCTTGCCCAGGCCATCTTCGGAAACCCCGACATTCTTATCCTCGATGAACCGACCAATGACCTTGACCTCAAGTCAGTCGGCTGGTTAGAAGATTTTCTGTTGGAATTCAAAAACACGGTGATCGTTGTCTCCCACGACCGGCACTTTCTCGACACGGTCTGCACACATATCGTTGACATCGACTATACATCCATAAAATTATACACAGGAAACTATTCCTTCTGGTATCAATCCAGTCAGCTTGCTTTGGCCCAGCGCTCATCGGCCAATCGTAAAGCAGAGGACAAGAAGAAGGAGCTCATGGAATTTATCCTCCGGTTCAGCGCCAATGCATCCAAGTCGCGGCAAGCTACCAGTCGTAAGAAATTACTGGAGAAGATCAACGTCGATGATATCCAACCCTCCACGCGGCGGTACCCGGCAATCATCTTCCAGCAAAACCGTACGGCCGGCGATCAGGTGCTCCACATTGAGCACCTCAGCGCATCCGTGAGCGACAGTCGGCTCTTCAAGGACTTTGAACTCTATGTCAACAAAGGAGAAAAGATAGCTTTCCTCAGCAAGGACAGTCTTGCCATAACTACTCTTTTCCAAATTCTTGCCGGCGAGCGAACGCCAGACACCGGCTCATTCAACCTTGGGCAGACGATCACGCCAGCCTACCTGCCCTTGAACAATGAAGGTTATTTCAAATCAAGCGACAACCTGATCGACTGGCTGCGGCAGTTCGCTGCGGAAGAGAACAAAGACGAAGTGTACATCCGGGGCTTTCTCGGCAAGATGCTGTTCTCCGGCGAAGAGGTATTTAAGAAATCCAGCGTACTTTCCGGCGGTGAGAAGATGCGGTGCATGATTTCCCGTGTGATGCTTGCCAGCGCCAATCTGCTCATCCTCGACGAGCCAACCAACCACCTCGACCTCGAATCGATCACGGCATTCAACAACGCACTGAAAGATTTTCCAGGCACGGTACTTTTCACGTCACATGACCACGAGTTTACCCAAACCGTCGCCACCCGCATCATCGAACTCTCCCCGAACGGCTTCATCGACAAACTGATGACCTATGATGAGTATATCGAGAGTGAGCGGGTTGCGGAGCAGAAGGCAGCGCTCTACGCTTGATGACTAAACGTCAATCAAAAATTAAATGCAGTTCCCGCAGATATCGCTGATTAGGCCCACACAGATTTACGCGAAACAAGAAGAAATCACTTAGCCTCAATTTGCAGAAATCTGCATTTTCAATCGGCGAAATCTGCGGGAAATGTATTCGGCTTTTTCAATTTACATTGCCGATCCTAGCCTCAGAAATAGTGGAAATTTTAGATTTCGCTTTTCATACCCCCACATAGGCTCAAGCTGTTGAATCAACCTTGGAACTGGATTTGCACCGACCTCCTTCCAATATTTCTGCACCGCTGACCAGGTCGTGAGATAACCTTCCAGTTCGGCAAGCGTCCATTCAAAATTCATGGTAAAGGCTGGTGATGGAATTTCATAAAAAGGATATTCGATGTGCGCATACCACTGATCGATATGCTTCCGTTCGGGATCCCAGTACGCGCCAACAACGGAAATGTAAAAAGCAGAAATTAGCGGATCGATCGTTTTATCTATCTCCAGAAGGCCATATCCCCAGACTGCGGCAATAGCGCCCGGCTTTGCAACCCGCCTTACCTCATCATAGAAGTTCTGGCGGTCAAACCAATGAATAGCCTGTGCTACCGTGATAAGGTCAACCGAATGATCGGGCAAAGATGTGGTGTATCCTTCTTCAGCATAATTGATGTTCGGATGCAACACCGCATGCTCCAACTGCTTCTTACTGATGTCGGTCGCATGAACTTTTTTGAAGCGTTTCGCGAGTTCTGCGGCCGCCTGACCGTTGCCTGTTCCGGCATCCCAGGCGAGATCAAATTTAGTCACATGCTGGCAGATAAAATCATAAAGTTCCTTCGGGTAGTGTGGCCGAAAGGCAGCATACTGAGGGGCATGTCCTGAAAACCGGTCTTTCATAGTACAGTCTATTTACCCGGCTTCCATCCAGGGCCCCGGATGCACCGACCCGGTCTTGCCCCGGTATGCTCTCCATCTCGGAGCACCTGCTGACCATTGACAAACACGTGGACCACGCCGGTCGCATACTGGTGAGGTGCTTCAAAAGTGGCCTGGTCTTTTATTTTCTTTGGATCAAAAACAACCAGGTCAGCAAAATGTCCAGGCTTCAAAGAGCCCCGTTTCTTTAGGCCAAGATTCGCTGCTGGCAGCGAAGTCATTCGTCGTATGGCTTCTTCCAGGGTGAACAACTTTTCTTCACGCGCGTAGGTCCCGAGAATTCTTGCAAACGTTCCGTACGCCCGCGGGTGGGCGCCCAGGTCAACAAAATCTTCCGTCAGCGCCAATGAACCAGCATCGGAACCGATGCTGACATATGGCTGCATCAACATCCGCCGCATGTTTTCTTCGGACATGAGAAAGTAGAGCGCAGGGATTGATGTTTTGTCTGCAAACAGCAAGTCGAGCACTGTTTCATCTGCCGACTTCCCGTGACGCGTTGCTACTTCATTCAATCTCATCCCTTTGTACAGTATATTGAGTGAATCTTTCTTAAACCCCAACAGGACGACATTTTGTGGCGCGGAATTTTTCGTTGGGAATCCCCGCTCCATGTCGTCAAGGATCTTTTTTCGTGCTGTCGGATTTTTTATTCGCTTACGCATAGCGACTATACCGCCTTCTTGCGCCCAGGTGGGTACGCGTTCCTTGAGGCCGGTGGCGCTGGCGATGTAGGGATACATGTTGGCCGTGATACGCATCCCGGCACGGCGAGCACTGTCGATTTTGAAGAGAACCGCGTCAATCTTATTCCAATTTCGTTGGTGATTAATCTTGAAGTGGTAGATCTCCGCCGGCACGCCCGCCTCTTTTGAAATGGTAAGGGTCTCGTTAATGGCTTTTAGGATATCATCACTCTCGCTGCGCATGTGCGTGATATACATCCCCCCATAATCACCCGCCACTTTGCACAATTCGATCAGTTCCGTCGTTGACGCAAATACAGCCGGGGCATAGATCAGCGACGACCCCAGGCCCATCGCGCCTTGTGCCATCGCCTGACGAACGAGGTCTTTCATCTGAGTCATCTCGGCTGGTGAAGGCTGTCGGTTCATGTCACCCAAAACATAGGTGCGAACGCTGGTGGCCCCCACGAACGAGGCGAAGTTGGGACTCACCCCTTGCTTCTCCAGCTGACTAAAATATCCACCAAGTGTCGTCCACAGCATTGATTTGCGACTGCGCTTTCTCGGGCCCGCGCTGATGCCTTCACCAAATACTTCCAACGTGACTCCTTGTTTAATATCACTTACTGACCGGCCGTCTTTCAACAGTGTACCATCGGCCCAACTCAGCATATTGACAAATCCAGGCGCTACGGCTAGCCCCGGAATGGACAGGGTTTCTTTTGCTGTTGCCAAACTCAGGTCGCCGATAAATGCAATCGTATCCTTCCTGAGACCAATGTCTGCCAACATCGGAGGTTTCCCTTCACCGTCATAGACCGTTCCACCGCGGATGATCAGGTCATACGGCTGGGCCGTCGCGGTGGCGATGAGCCCAAAACAAAGCACAACTAATCCAGCCGTTTTGATCACTTCGATCGGATCAATAAATCAATCATCTCTTTGTACAACTTGGCGGCGAGCATGGAGGTAATTCCGGATGGATCGCGGGTGGGATTGAATTCCACCAGGTCTGCACCCACCACGTTGGCACGAAGGGTCTGCAGAATATTCAGCACTTGCCGGCTTGAGAATCCCCCAGGTTCGTGATGTGAAACACCAGGGGCAAAGGCAGGATCGATGGCATCCATATCCAGGGAGATATAGACCGGACCATCAAACGAAAATTTGTGGTCATCGCGCCAGTACTTCATCTCAATGATCTCAACACCAAAACGCTCTGCCTGCTCACGCTGGTGGGTATTTAATGTGCGGATTCCAATCTGAACAAGCCGCTTGGCCAATCCATTTTCAAGGATTCGGGCAAAGGGACTGGCATGAGAATGGGGATTTCCTTCAAAGTCGTCATACAAATCAGCATGCGCATCGAGGTGCAAGATGGTGAGATCTTTGTGGGTCGCATGAAATCCTTTGATCACGGGAAATGTAATCGAATGATCACCGCCCAACAGGAATAACTTCTGATTTTTATCCAGGAGCTGTTGAACACTACTTGTAATTCTATCAAAAGGATTTTTGCCGCTTACATCAAGGTCTCCCGTGTCTGACCAGCCAGTATCGCTTTTCAAATCTCTACCCGACTCGGCAAAATAATTGGACGCATCCGAATGAAATGCTTCCCGTATTTTTCCCGGAGCCAACGCCGACCCCTGTAGGAAGGAAGAGTTTTCGTCAAATGGTATTCCTGCGACAGCGATCATATCTATTGTGTTTATTTCATTGCCTGGAATACTGAAATCCTAGGCTGGGCATCATCCCTTGGCGTTGTTCTTTTTATTCGCCCACGTTCAGCACGAAAACGGATTGGTGGACGAATGCTTCTATATCGATTACCGGTCAATAACGATTCGCTGGACCTCGGTATCGTTACCCACCTTGACTGTCAAATAGTAGAATCCTTTTGGCAGGCCGCCGATTGGCAAGGTTATCCTTGTGGTCTTTTCGGTTGTTTGTATGACTACATTTCCCTGTTCATTTCTTAACCAAAGGCCATCCATTGCGATGGTTGATGTTGCATCAGCAGTCTGACTCAATAAAATAGATTCCACGGTCAAGGTGGTGGAAGCAGGGTTCGGAGAGGCTATAACGAGGTTAGAGCCTCCGCCGCATGATACTATCCCCACATTGATTTGACGAGGTGAGGACGATCCACATAAATTGTTTGAAGTTATAGTAAAAACACGTGTGCCTGCAGCATATGCTGTCACCAGGGCGCTTGTCCAATACTGGGTATTTCCAACATCAAGGTTAGGGTCGTTTGACCACCAAGTGAATGAAGCGGCTCCGGGCACAACTGCAATGGTTGCTGACTTAGTTTGATTGACGCACATAGGGCTTAAAGGTAGCAATGGATACCCCGGAGTAGCTGGGATTCCTACAAATACACTTCGCGTTATCACAGTCGTGCAACCGCCTGTACCTGTAAATGTTGCATTAAGATTCACACTGCCATTGCTATTGTTAACCCTTGTTGCGAAGCCGGAATTACTATTTATTGTGAGTATACTTGTATTCCCGGATGACCAAGTTATACCGGTAACGCCACCTGGCTGGTTTTGAACGTTAAACGTTTGGGAAGTACAAATAGGGACTGTTCCTGCAATAGAAAGTGATGAGCCTGGATAACTGGCTCCGACTCCGACGGCAAACCATGCATTTGTTACTGAGACAACTTCTTTTGAGTTATTACAGAACAAATCAATAGCAGCGTTTATTGCAAAATTTCTAGCTTCTGAAAAATTAGCGGTAGCAGTCAAATAGACATCTTCAAGTCTATAGACAATTTTGGCAGCTGAGGTTATACCTATCCCTGTAACATTGAAAAAGTTGCCAAGATCATTTGTTCCGCTCTTACCCTGAGACAAAATATAAAACCAATGACTGAGGACAGTACTGTTTGTATGACCTGTAGGGTCAGTTGATGCCCAAAACGCTCCTCCTTTAGTATCAGGAAAACCCCCCGTCAATGAGCCGGCGGGGTCACCACCAGTATTTGGGTTTTCAAGGGATCTTGAACAAGGCTTTCCATTTTTCATTATGTCTTCACCAATTCTCCATGTAATTTTGTTCGTTACTGAGTAATTCTCAACCACTGCGCCCCAAATATCACTAAGGCCTTCACTAATTGCAGGGGTCTCATCAAAATCGCTCAAATCGTCAACTCCCGTTGGATCTACAAAGTATTGCGTGTATCCATGTCCAAGTTCATGGGCTACAACATCCAGGCTGGTCAGCGGTTTGAATCTTGTAGTACCATCTCCAAATACTGCCCAATGAAATTGTGGATCCCACACAGCATTATCATTATTGTTGTGACCAAATAGAGCAACCATATTACCATGAACATTTCCGAATGTTGCAGCTCCAACACCGGAATATCCATTTCGTCCATGGACGTTAAAGAAGTAATCATACGTTTTTTCCATCCCCCAGTGTGCATCTAATGCTGCATTGTCCATATTTGCATTATTAAATTCTCCCGCAGTCCAGTTGTTGTCGTTGTCGGTAAAATGTGCAGCACCTGAGTATGAGGCTAATCCAATTAAATTTTTTGTAGTAATACCAATACCTCTGCCACTTTCCTGTAATCTGAAAATTCCATTATAAGAATCGGTAGTAATGGATTGTTGACCACTGTATTTAGTTGCCGCAGTTCCTGGCGCATTGCTGCAGTTCATGATAGGTTTCCTACGCAAGATATCTCCAGAAATCGCATCGACATAAACATAGTCAGCACTTGGTGGGTCAGAAGCGTAAATGGCAAATTTATAAGCAAGTGTGGGTCGATTTTCCTGAGGTCCAAGGTGGCAGATAAGTAATTTTCCCGAAGGAAGAAAACTAGCAGACGGGTCTTTTTTTATTTCTTTGATCCATGTCTCGTCATTTTCATTTTGCCATCGGTATGTTAAGGCACCAACATGGACTATCGCTTTTTCCAATGCCCTTCTACTTGTTAACGCAGGGGTTGTGTTTAATTTCTCAATTTTTTTAAAGCTCCCTCCTATTGACTGAATAGTCCCACCTTTTGAGTGAACTCGATATGCTCCATATTCTACTCTGACGCCATTATAGTAGTGTAAATAATGGTCATGCACGTAACCAAGTTCGTCATTTGACTGCTTTACTAATCTTAACTCATCCCATTCATCTAATTTTAGCGTAGAGCGAAGAAATATCATCGAATTTATTGTCAACTTCGGATTTACTTCCGGATTAAACCGCATGAAAGTAACTTCACCTGTTGAAGCAGTGTCTTTCATCAGGACTTCCGGTTGGCCAAAAGCCAAATAAGAGATCAGCATGGAGACGATTGTGATTGTTTTCATGGCATATTGAAATTATCGTATAATCTTTTTTAATACTTTTCCTTCGGTTGAAACCGCATACCCGACCTTGCGAGAAGGAAAAGTAATACCTGTAACCACGAAGGCAGATGATTC